>NZ_JAILXP010000215.1 GCF_020740895.1 Streptomyces sp. UNOB3_S3
GCTGCATGGCTTCAAACGCCTCCGCATCCGCTGGGAACGACGAGCCGACATCCATGAAGCCTTCCTCCGCCTCGCCTGCTGCCTCATCACCCTCAGACAGATCAACTCATTCTGTTAGCTGTTGTTACTCCAGTGGGGGCTTCGCCGTTCCTTAAGGGCACTCCTCCTCCGGCGGTGGCCGATTACCCGTGGTCTCGTTGGGGCTCAGGCGGGCCACGACCTCAGTCAGCGTTTTACAAGCCTGCTTGATCCTGAGATAGGCGTTGTTCCGCTCGGTGGTCACGGCCGCGAGCAGCAGTGCGGTCAATGCCACGGAGCCGTTGAGGGCTTGCAGTGTGACCATGGTCGCGAGGAGGCCACGGCCTGCGAAGGGGCCGGTGTGATGGGTGGCCGCTGTGACGGCGATGACGGAGACGATCAGGGCGCAGGGTGCGGCGCCGGCGAGCTGGAAGCGCAGGGCCGCCCAGATGAGGGCCGGGAAGATGAGGAAGAGCAGGTGCAGGGTGGTCCTGGTGGCCAGCAGGGTGACGACGGTCGTCGTGGTGAGGAGGAGCGTCGCCTCCGTCCACCGGAAGAAAGGGACGCTCCTGGGCCACCGGGCCCGGCTCGCGAGCAACAGCAGCGGCGTCACGACGAGCACGCCCAGCGCGTCGCCCGTCCACCACGCCGACCAGGCCGGCCAGAAGTCGGCCTTCGGCAGCGCGCCGGTGAGCGCCAGGGAACCGGCACCCACGGTCGCGCTGATCAACATCGCGGCCATGGCGCCGAGGAACACCAGTGTCAGCCCGTCCCGCAGCCGGTCCATCTCGGTGCGGAATCCCGCCCGCCGCAGGAGCAGGTACGCACAGACCGGTGCGAGGGTGTTCCCGCACACGATCCCGATGTCGGCAACCTGTAGGCCGACTCTCACAGAGGCGGCGAGGTGGCCGAGGGCGATGCCGGGCCAGATCCCCGGCCCCAGGAGGAGCAGGCAGGCCAGTGAGACGCCGGTGGGTGGCCAGAAGGGGCAGATCACCACGCCGGCGGGGAGCACCCGCTGCAGCAGGCTGGCCTCACTGGCCGCGTAGTAGGCGGCGCTGACGGCAAGGATCCGAAGGCTCGCCGCGCTCAGCCGTCTGATGTCCTCGTTGTACACCACAGCGGCCATCAGACAGCCTGACCGGCCGGAGGCCCGTCGGTGACACGCGCCAGGGGGCCGCCGTCACCCGCGCTCGGCCGGTTCGGGGCCACGGCTGAGCACCAGGACCGCGGCGTCGTCCGTGTGACCGGTGAGATCGGCGATCTTGATCACCTCGTCGGCCAGCTCGCCGGGGTCGGCGTGGACCCGGGCTCTGACCAGGCGTGCCACTTCTGCCAGCCCCGCCTCGATCGGGAAAGCAGGCCCCTCGACAATGCCATCGGTGAACAGGACGAGCGCTTCCGCGTCGGCCAGGAGGCGCCGTGTCACCGGGTACTCCTGCGCGGGCAGGATGCCAAGGGGCGGGCCGCCCTCCTCCTCGGCAACGCCCCAGTCGCCGTTGCCTGTGGCCCAGACGGCGGGGACGTGGCCGGCCCGTGCGTCGCTCATTTCCCCGGTAGCCGGATCGACGCGGAGGAAGGTGCAGGTTGCGAAGAGCCCGCACTCCATCGATACCAGCAGGTCATTGGTGCGACTCAGCACCTCCCCCGGGTCTGGGACGACAGCGGCCACGGCACGCAGACCGATACGGATCTGCCCCATGAAGGCGGCCGCCTCAACATCGTGGCCCTGAACGTCCCCGATGGAAAACCCGAGAGCGCCGTCGGGCAGCCGGAAGCCGTCGTACCAGTCGCCACCGATGTCCAGACCGTGGCGGGCAGGCGCATACCGCGCAGCACTCCGCAGCCCCGGCACCGTCGGGAGAGCAGAAGGAAGGAGCTCTTTTTGCAGCGCTATGGCGAGTTCCACCCGGGCCTGTTGCAGTTCCACCCGCTCCAGCGCCTGGTCGCTGAGACGGCCGAGCGCGGTCAGCAGGTCGTCGACCGCATCAGAGCGCTTGTCACGGCTCCGGGCCATAACCCTCCCGAGAAACTACCGAAGAGCATATTCGCTACAATAGATCTATTTTCATCATATTCGGGGCTGGAGCTTTCGCCACGGCTGCCGTCGAGGGCTCGCGGCGCGACTGCCGATATCCGCTGTGCCGATGACCCCCAAGGCCGGAGCACCCCGTCCCGAGTGGCTTGAGGTCAGCCGTTCGGGTGCGGCGTCTTGTCCCAGCTGTCGTTGCGGAGCCGGCTCCCGCGGGCCAGGCGCCGGGTCATCAAGGTGATCAGGGACCACGTCAGGTGTGCTTCCGCATGTTCGGGCAAACGCTCGTAGTCCCGGACGCTGCGGCGGGCTTTCATCAGCCGGCCAAGCGTCCTCTCGACCTTCCAGCGGTGGGGAACGACGACAAAGCCCTTCGCGCCCTTGGGCCGGGAGACGGTGCGAAGGCGCAGGTCGAGGAGGTCGCCCGCCCAGCTGACGAGCTGCCCGGCGTAGGCACGGCCGGCGAAGACCTGGGTGAGCTGGGGGTGCGTCATCCTCAATCGCCAGAGCAGTTCCCTGGCCGCGTCGCGATCGCTCATGTCCAGCGTGGTGAGCAGCGGCTCGGGCAGCCACTGGCCGACGTACGCCTCCCTGCGGCGCTTGATGGCGCGCAGCCGGTTAAACGCCTGCCGGGTCGCGATCCGCACCAGGTGCGCCCGCTGGTCACGCACCTGTCCCAGGTCGGCCTTGACCCAGCACAGCCAGGTCTCCTGGAGGGCGTCTTCGGCGTCGGCCGCCGAGCCGAGCATCTCGTAGGCGACGGTGAACAGCAGGTTGCGATGGGCGACGAAGATGCCGGTCGCCTTCTGGGCGGTGGTGTGGTCGGTCATCTCCCGGTTTCCCTCCCCCGAATGCGTGGTCAGGCTGCCCGTCCCGCGTTGGCCGACGCCTCGTGCACGGCCTGCAGCAGTTGCCGGCGGTGGTCACCTGGGCCAGGTGTGCACGACGAAATCGGTGTTGTCAGCCATGGATGGCTCCTCCGTTTTTCAGGGGTCGGAGCGTCTTCTCGACGGACAGATCCGGCGCGGCGGCCAGACGGCGCTTGCGCTTGGGCAGGCCGAAGGTCGGGTGCGAGGTGGTCCACAGCGACATCTTGAGAATGCCCGCCTTGATCCGCGCGGCTTTCCGGCCACCCACGTACGTCGGCTTCGCCTGCGCTTCGCCGTCGACCATCTGCAGGATCCCGTCCCGTCGCCCGAGGCTGATGTGATTGCCCGGGTAGACCAGCTTGGTATTCGGGACCTTGCGGCCGGTCAGGTGCCCCACGATCGCGGCCGTGGCCTGCATGCCGGTGAAACCGGCCGAAGCGCAGGACATCGGCAGCGGCCGACCGTTGTCACCGATGACGTAGGCGCTGTCTCCGGCGGCGTAGACGTTCGGGTGCGAGACCGACCGCATGGTGCGGTCGACGACGATCCGGCCGTTCTCGGTGACTTCCAGCCCGCCGACGGCGGCCATGGGGCTGACCGCGAACCCGGCCGTCCATACGGTTGCGTCGGACGCCAGGACGGTGCCGTCGGCGCACAGCACCCGCGTCGCTTCGACGGCTTCGACCTCAGTGTGCTCCAGGACGGTGATGCCCAGCCGGTCGCAGGCCCGGCGCAGGTGGCTGCGGGCTCCGGCGGAGAGCGGGGCGCCCAGCTCTCCGCGGGCGACCAGTGTCACCGACAGTCCGGGCCGGGATTCGGCGATCTCGGTGGCGGTCTCGATACCGGTCAACCCGTCACCGACGACCAGCACACTCCCGCCTTCACCCCGCCTGCCCAGGCTGTCCAGGCGCTCGCGCAGGCGCAGCGCGGAGGGCCGGCCGGCGACGTCGAAGGCATGCTCGGCCACACCGGGGACACCGTGGTCGGCGACGTGACTGCCGAGCGCGTAGAGAAGCGTGTCGTAGCCGAGCTCACCGACACCGCCGGCGGCGTCGGCCACGGCGACGGCCTGGCGCTCGGGGTCGACGGCGGTGACACGGGCCAGGCGCAGCCCTATCCCCGTGCCCACGAAGACGTCGGCGAGCTTCGGGGCCTCGATCTCCTGACCGGCCGCGAGCTGGTGCAGCCGCAGCCGCTGGACGAAGTCCGGCTCGGCGTTGACCACGGTGATCTCGGTGTCCGCCAGGGACAGCCGACGGGCCAGGGTCCCCGCCACGTAGGCCCCGGCATAGCCGGCGCCGAGGACGACGACGCGGTGCTTCATGAGTTGCTCCTGTCGGCCCGCTTGCTCCCGGTCAGTGGTGAGTCGCGTGGAGCGGCGCCCCGATGGCTGGCCGGAACTGACACCTGCGTATCCGCTGCCGATCACGACCGCCTCGATCTTCTCGGTCATGCTGTCTCCTCTGTCTCAAGGGGTTCAGCCTCAAGACACCGCGCGGCCGATCCCTGTGACAGCCTGTGAGGCAGATCACGCCCGGGGCCGGATGTGTCGCCGACGGAGTGGTCGCGGGCGGCAGTGTAGGCATTGGACGCCGGGGCGGTCCGGGCGTCGATGCCGCGGGAGCCGATCAGCCCGTACGAGGCGGCGAACCGGCCGGCGACGGCGCTGGGCACCCGAACGAGGACGGCCAGGCGCCCGGCGGTGTCCACGCTCGCGGTCGAACGACTCATCGCGCTGGGCCGCGCCTGCTGCTCGGCCTGAGCCGCGACCACAAATACCCGAAGCCCAACCCGGACCAGGTCGCCCTGCTTCTCCACCGCGACGTCGACACCCTGTCCGAACAACACCCCGAAGCCGACTGGACCCACCTGCCGCAGCACCGGCACAGGCCGACGCTCCCTACTTGCCGCACTTGCACCTGCACCTGCACCTGCACAGGAGACGGCCACCACGTGACCAGCGCCCGGCCCGGGTGTGGGGGGACGGGAGGCCGAGGACCGCTTGGAACGGGATTGGAGAGGCTGGTGGCAACCGGTATACGGAGTCCGGTCAGTCCCGCTGCTCCTCCAAGCACCTCCACCGCCTCCTGGGCGACGAGCGCGGCCTCCATGCCGGTGGTCTGCTGGCGGACCCGGTAGCGGGAGCACGCGACCGACAGGCCGCTTGCCGGGCGATCCTGCGCAGGCGTTCGCGACGTCGACAAGAGAGCCTGGGGCAGGTGAGGCAGGGCTGGCACATTTTTCATTTTTGGCTCAGGCAGACTGGCCCGGCCACTCGTCTTCACCAGCGCACGGAGAACGACGCGACGAGAGGACAGCCGTCCGATGGACCCGACGATGGACATCAGCGTGATGGACGGCCGCGATCCGGACACGGACACCCGCCTGACCGAGGAGTTGTTCGCCGGTCTGCCGGTGCCCGTGCCCGACCTGGCGGATGCCGGCGGGCAGCGCCCGGCGTGGCTCGTCGTCGCCCGGCAGCCGGACGGCGGCCTGCTGGGCTGGGCGGAGGCGTACGAGCAGCCGGACGGTATAGCGGAGGCCGACCTCCTGTGGCTGGTCGCCTCCCGGGAACGGGAACGTATCGTCCAGGGCCACAACGTCACCCGTGAGGTCACACCGGAGGACCAGGCCGTGGCGCTCCGGCTCGTGCGTGGCGCGGCCGACCACGCGCGCGCCACCGGGTACACCGCGCTGTACTGGGACGACCCGGAGGGCCACCTCGGCGCCCAGGCCCACGCGGAACTCGGTGTCGCGGAGCACGAGGAGCTGGGCCGGTACTGGACGGTGAAGCCACTGATCACGTGGACCGCTCCGGCCGGGCTGCCGCCGGTGACCGTCCGCACGGCCCTCGAGTCCCCCGAGGGCCGCGACCTGGCGGCGTACGCCGACTTCTACACGGCCGTCACCGGGCAGCCCCACTCCCCGGAGGACACGGCGGAGCTCCTCACCGACCTGCCGTCGCTCCCCCAGGTGACGCTGGATCTCCTGACCCCGGACGGAGCCGTGGCGGCCCAGGTCACCGCCGTGGTCGAGGGCGAGGAGGCCACGGTCGACGCCGTCTTCCGCCGCCGGGACGTCACCGCGGGACCACTGACCGCGTTCCTGGCCACCCTCGTCGAGCGGCTGCGCCACGACCACCCGGGCGTCATGTCCCTGGAGGTCCAGGAATACGGCGGTGGCACGCTCGCGGAGGCACTCACCGCGACGGGCGCGCACGTGACCGGCCGCCGGTACCAGTACCGGCTGGCACTCTGAGAAGTCGGGTCGCCCGGGGGAACCACACCCCCGGGCGACCCGACTTCTGAACAAGCGAACACACGAGGCAGCCCTCAGTCACACACCTCGTCACAGGTGAGCAGCACCCAGGCGACATGATGTCAGCCATGACGCCAGTAGCCGGGGCACGCCGTCACGTTCCCTACCCGGTACCGGAGCAGCCGAAAACGCCGGTCGCCACACCTCGGCGGACGGCACCGGCACGGAACCCGAAGCCGCGGGGTCACCCCAACCGGGATTCCTATGCCGACGAGCCAGCCAGCCGGTCGGCTACCGGTGGAAGGCGTCATTCCCCCGTCGCGACGACTCAGAGCGCGTCCCCACCTGCGACCATGCCCAAGGGCTCCATACGCCTCAAGGGCCTCAAAAGACAGGGCGGACACCACCGGTTCACGTCGTTAGACTGCGACCCGCTCCCCGCCACATGTCTGATGCACGAAGGGCGATACGCCCTGCCCTCGAGGAGGCACCGGAATTGATACGAGACCCTCAGCACGACCAGTGGCCGATCCCGCCCGCAGTGCAGGAGGCCTACGGAGCAGACGACCTCGGCACGAAGCCCATCTTCGCCGGAGGATTCATCAACTTCGGCCACTGGCAGGCCATCGACATCAGCTCCGGCCTTTCCCACGAAGACCGCGTCCGCAGCCAGCAGGACATGTACCGGCACGTCCTGAACGCCCAGCCACCCACCGGGCAGTCCCGGGCGCTGGAAGTCGGCTCCGGCACCGGGGTCGGCACCGCACTGGCACTTCAGGAGTACGGCTTCGCACACATCACCGGCATGGACATCCACCCACGACAGACCGAACGAGCCCGACAGTCCAACTCCCGCCTCCTGACAGACCGGCCAGAACACCTCAGCTTCGTCCAGGGCGCGGCAGAGGACATACCCTTCGGCGACGAGGAGTTCGACTTCCTCTACAGCGTGGAAGCCGCCCAGCACTTCACCGACCTGAACGCCTTCGGGCGCGAAACGGCCCGCGTGCTGCGCCCCGGCGGACAGGCCGTGATCGCCAGCTTCTTCACCACCGACGACACACCCAGCCACCCCGAACACCTCGCCACGCTCCTCGACTGCTACGCCAACGGCCTCGACCTCGCCCACCCCGTCACCCACGTGACCGACGCCCTCACCCGGGCCGGGCTAACACACACCCGAGCCACATCGATCGGACCGGCCGTCTGGCAGGGCTGGGACCGCTGGATCACTCACGTCTCCGGACCCGACGCGTGGCCCCGCAACTTCCTCCGCGCATACGAGGAAGGCATCCTCGACTACTACGTCATCACAGCCACCCGGCCCACCGCCTAAACACCACAACCCCCATCAGGCGGGGAACGCGTTGGCTGCACAGCCCGGAACGGCTGTGAGCGGACACCCTGATCGGCTCTGATCAACTTTTCGAGAAGGCCCCACGGACAGTCACCTCCGTCATGCAGCGAAAAGGGCGCGGAGGCGGAGTAGGTCGACGTTCGCGCGGCCTGCCGTTTCAGCATCATGAGTTTCCTTCGACAGGGCTACTGTTTCATTTGAGAGTGAGGCCAGCGGTAACAGCGTCGAGGTCCTTGCACATCCTGGCCTGGTACTCCACCCATCACACGCCCCCGCAGTGGCTGCCGGCGGTGTTCGCCGAGTTCCACCGCACGCTCGCGCCCGGCGGCTACCTGCTCTGGGGAGACTATGTCGGCGATGAGCGGCTGCAGCCGACCCACGGCTATGGCCGTCCGGTGTCCTACGAGTCGTACCTCCTGCCCCTAGACCGCATGGTCGAGCTGCTGGGCCGGGCCGGGCTCGTCGTCACCGCGAGACTGGAGCAGGAGCCCGGCGGACGGGTGAACCGACCGCACGCCTGCCTCCTGGACCGCAAGCCCGAAACGCCCTGACGGGGCTCGTTCCCGGTGTGAGGCCGCTCGGCCCGAGGCACGAGCGTCTCCAGGGCGAGCAGGACGCGGGGCCTCGCCCCTTACGATGCCACCGGCGTCGGTGACGTCCTCGACGGTGACTCCGCCGAGGCGGGGAAACAGCTTCCGAAGTACCTGGACACCCGACCCGCCGCTCAAAGATCAACGTGACGCCGAGTCACGCCTGTTCGGCGGCCCATGAGAGGTCGGACGTCGCCGTGCCTCGTCGTCGGGAATGTCAGTGGTGGCCGCGATCCTGGCGGTGTGATCCCTTGGAACCTGCTCGACCTCGACAAGGCCCTGCGAACCAGCTGGGCCGCCGACACTTGCTCGCCCGACAACCAGGCCGACTGGCAGCCAGGCAACCCGGCCTGGGGGCACTGCGACATCACATCCTTGATCGTCCACGACATCTTCGGCGGCGACCTTGTGGTCGGCGACGTGCACCTGGACGGGGTCCAGCACGGATTCCACTGGTGGAACCGGCTGCCCAGCGGAGCGGAACTGGACCTCACACGTGAGCAGTTCCAGCACGGGCAGACGGTCACGGCTGCCCGTGTCGTCAAGCGCCCGTGCGGCCCGCTGCCCCGCCGCTGGAAGGAATACCTCCTTCTACGCGAGCGCGTGACCAAACTCCTCGGCCAGCTTCCAGAGCCCGCATAAGGCGTGGTGACTGTCTGTGGTGCCTTCCCGAAAAGTTGATCAGAGGCTGTCCGCGAACAACGACAGGCCGCCGGACAGTACCGGCCCCTCGGGCCGACGTCCCGCCGCAGCTGTTCACCACAGGCCGGCCTGGATGACGACGCCAGCAGTCCCCAGCCCGTGTCCGTCAGTACTCCAGCAGTCGGCGGACCTCGCCCTCCCCCAGCCTGATCACAGCACGCGGCCGCATAGGCCCCTCACCACGTCATGAAAGCAGCCCCCTCCTTCGTCACCACCGACAACATACGAACCGGGCGCCCGGGCACAGCTCTCGGCCGAACAGCAGAAGCGGCTCGCGGGCCGGGCGTTCCACCACTGGAAGCCCCGGCCCCAGCCCCTACGGCCAAGCGGCCCCAGGAAGGGGCCGGGTAAGGCTCAGCGGGCACTCCGACGCGGCCTCGCCGCGCAGCCCGCGCGCCATGAGCCGACCGGTGAAGCACCGGCCTGTATCCCGAGAGCACCGCGAGGAGAACACGGCCGAAGGCCAGGGCGCACCGGGTGGTCATCAGGCTGGGTGCATGGGAATCGGACGCCCGCTCAGGAAGGGACCAACCCGGCAAGGACCAGCTGGACGCACTGCGGGAGCCGGGCATACAACGGGCACGAGCAACGACCGGCCAGCCTTTGAACCCGCCGGACACGCCAGTGCACGGACAGGCCCCGGGCTGTGACAGTGCCCGGGGCCTCGTGCCGCCTCCCGGCCGGGCCGCGGGCCGGGTGGGCTCTTCGTCCGCTCCCGGATCCAGGACGGATTGTCAGTGGTGGGTGAGACGGTAGGAGCATCGAGCCGGAACGAGGGGAAGCTGTTATGTCCGGGAACCAGAACTACATCAATCACGTCGCTCTTGTGCTGGATGCCAGTTCGTCCATGTCGCACCTGAGCCGCAAGGTCGTCGAAGTCGCCGATCAGCAGATCGCATACCTTGCCCGCCGGTCGAGGGAGCTGGACCAGGAAACCCGCGTCACGGTGTA
Source organism: Streptomyces sp. UNOB3_S3 (assembly GCF_020740895.1). GTDB lineage: Bacteria > Actinomycetota > Actinomycetes > Streptomycetales > Streptomycetaceae > Streptomyces. The sequence goes on from NZ_JAILXP010000215.1 coordinate 9,778, forward strand.
CGTCTTCGCGGACAAGGTGGAGTGCGTCATCTACGACAAGGACGTGCTGCGGATGCCGTCGCTGAAGCAGCTGTACCGGGTCGGCGGGATGACGGCCCTGCTGGCGGCCGCGCTGAAGTCACAGCGGGAACTGGCGCAGACGGCTCAGCTGTACGGCGACCACAGCTTCCTGACGTTCGTCCTCACCGACGGGCAGGAGAACGCGAGCCATCGCTGCCCGGACGCCCCCGCCGGGGATCCGCGCGCACTGGCCGAGGCCGTGGCCGGGATGATCGAGACGCAGGAGGACAACTGGACGCTGGCCGTCCTGGTGCCGGACCAGATGGGCAAGCACGAGGCCATGCGGTTCGGTTTCCCGAAGGACAACATCGCCATCTGGGACGCCACCAGCACACAGGGACTGGAAGAAGCCGGGCAGGTCATCCAGCAAGCCACCGAAAAATTCATGGTGGGCCGCACCCGCGGTATCCGGGGATCGCGGACGGTGTTCTCCACCGGTGCGGAGGCGGTCAACGAGGACACCATCAAGGCGGCCGGCCTCACCCCGGTGGACCCGTCGGAGTACGAGCTGATTCCGGTGGCTCGTGACGCGGCGATCCGGGACTGGGTCGTCGAGTCCGGGCACACCTACCGCACCGGTGGCGCGTTCTACCAGCTGAGCAAGTCGGAGAAGATCCAGGCACGGAAGCAGATCGCCGTACTGGAGAAGAAGACCGACCAGGTCTACACAGGGCCCGAGGCCCGGGCCCTGCTCGGCCTGCCCGACATGGAAATCCGCATCAAGCCGGACCACAACGACGACTTCACCATTTTCGTGCAGAGCACCAGCGTCAACCGCAAACTCGTCACCAACACGAGGCTGTTGCTCATGCACTGACGTCTCGGGAACTCCATCGGGTCGCGGAGGCTTCAGCGTTCCGGCAGCACGCCACCCGCCGCCCGAGCACGACACAGAATACGGACGCGGCTCGGGCGGACAAGCGGTGCGATAACGCCGCAGGGGCAGCAGTGGCCACAGCCGCCCACGTGACCTTGTGGAAGGCGCCGGGGAATACGACGCTCACCACACCAAAAGCGTCTGGGTGCCGAGCCCGGACTTGTTGCGGTGCCGGAGAGCGGCGGGCTGGTAGGGGGCATGGGGTGCGGTCCCGGCCGATGGCGTCGTCACCAGTCGATGTGTGTGGCGATCCAGTCGTCCAGTCCGTCCTCGTCGTCCGCGGAGGGCAGTTCGGGGCCACAGGAGAGGGGGGTGCAGGACAGTTGCAGGTGGGTGAGGTAGCCGTAGGGACCGTTGTCGGCTGCCGGCCCGAGTATCAGGGCGTGAGTGGGGGTGCGCCAGACACGGTTCGTCAGTGCGGGCCCGGCCACCATGGCCGAGGAGGACAGCACCGTCCGCTCAGGGGGTGCGCCGAGGTGGTCGGTCACCACCTGCGCCGCCTGTGCGAGTACGGCCTCACAATCCTGGTCCGTGCAGGGCCTGCGGCCGCTCCAGGCTGTCCTCCCAGGACCACCCCCGGCGCTGTACTTCGACATCGACTGCGTCGAAACTGTCGGTGACGTAAGGCGCGGCCGGGAGACCCACAAGTTCAGCAACAGCCCCGGCCGTCAACGGCCGGTGGGCAAGAGCATGTACAGGAAACAGCATATAGAACACCCTAAAGGTGCCACTACCGCTGCCCGGCGCCGAACCCCACTAACAGCCACCTCGTCGCGCATGCCGGCCTGGACCCCGGCGATTCTCGGTTCCGGGTCGCCGACCTGCTCCTGTGCAGGGGTTACTTCTTCGAGGCCTTGGCTGCCTCGTCCCCCGCCGTGGCTGTGGCGCGCTTGCCGTCCTGGACCTGCTGCAGGCGCTTGAGCGTGGCGGCCAGCATGTCCTGGACACCAGTGACACCAGTAGTGTCGCCCCCGGTCCCCTGGAGCTCCACCCGGATACTGACGCTGCCGGAGCGGCTGAAGCCATGGACCGAGTTCTCGCTCAGGCCCGGGTTCACGACGAACACCGTCTCGTCCCCTACCGTCTTCTTGGGGGTCCGTTCCTTGCTCCGCTCCGTGCCCTTCCATGAGGCGTAGGCGCTCTTGTGTATCCCCTCCGAGGTCACGCGCTTGCCCTTGTACGGCTCCCATCCAGGAAGCACCTCGCCGGGGCCAGGAAGCGCCTGAGTGATCTCGCCCTGCTCGAACTGCTTGGTGAGAGGCTTGCCAGCCTCATCCTCCGAACCCGAAGAACAGCCGGTGAGAGCGGCCAGGCTCACGAAGGCCGTGAGAGCAGTGACGGTGATGCGTGTGCGTGATATGCACATACCCTACGGGCGCAGGCCGATGAACAGATCAGCCGGTTTTGGAACGAGACAGCCGGCCACCCGCTGCTCGGCATCCATCCGGTCGAGCAACGCCTTCTCGGTTTTCCCCACGGTCGGCCCCCGTGCCGCCCTGTCCACCGCCGGGCCACAGGTGTGACGGCATACCCGCGCCACTGCGCCCGCCGAGCTCACCATAGTCGCCGACCATGACCAACACGTTGCCGACCACGACGGCCGCAGTGCACAGGGCGGCCCGGCATCGACTTCCGATTACCCCCCTAACAACAGCTAACAGAATGAGATCTGTTGACGCTGGTTGCCGTGTCTGACGGGCGGGTTGAGCGTTGTCCGGCTCGTGGGGGCATCGCCGTGGATCGTGTCGGATGAGTTGTGGGAGCGGATCGGGCC
>NZ_JAILXP010000216.1 GCF_020740895.1 Streptomyces sp. UNOB3_S3
GGTGGGGTAGAACCCGCGCCGAAGGCGCGGAAACCCCCATGGCGGGTCAGCCGGAAAGCACCACACTCCGCGTGAGGTGTCGCGGCGCGTCGGGGTCCAGGCCCCTGGACTCCGCCACCGCCACCGCGAGCCGCTGCGCGCGGACCAGGTCCGCCATCGGGTCGCTCCCGTCCGCGACGAGCGTCGCCCCCGTCGCGGCCACATCGGCCGCCAGGCCGTCCGGCAGGGGTCCGAAGGACCACACCACCCGCCCCGGTCCCGCGATCGCCACCGGCCCGTGGCGGTACTCCATCGCCGGGTACGCCTCCGTCCACGCCCCCGCCGCCTCCCGCATCTTCAAGGCCGCCTCCTGCGCCAGCCCGTATCTCCAGCCCTGGCCCAGGAAAGTCCACTGTTCCGCTGCCAGGAGGGCTGACGGCAGAGGTGCCGAAAGGGCTCGTTCCGCCTCGTCCGCCGCCTCCGTGATCGCCGCCGCGCCGGACGGCGAGAGGCCCGCGCGGAGGAAGGCCAGGGCCGTCGTCGCGAAGCGGGTCTGGACGACGGACTCCTCGTCCGCCCAGTCCAGGACGGCCGTGTCGGTCGCGGCGTCCATGACGGGGGTCTTCGGGTCCCCGGTGATCGCCAGCGTGGGGGTGTCGCCGGAGGCCTCCAGCAGGCGCAGCACCTCCGTCGTCGTACCGGAGCGGGTGATCGCCACGACGCGGTCGTACGTACGGCCTCGCGGGAACTCGGACGCGGCGAACGCGTCCGTCTCGCCCTGCCCGGCCGCCTCGCGCAGCGCCGCGTACGCCTGGGCCATGAACCACGACGTGCCGCAGCCGGTGACGGCGACCCGTTCGCCCGGTACGGGGAGGCCGGTGGCCCCCGACGCGGCCCGGGCCGCCCGGCGCCAGCTCTCCGGCTGGGTGACGAGTTCGCGGTGGGTGAGGGAGGGGGACGGCTTCATGTGCTTGCTCCTTGCGGGATGCGTACAGCAGGTCGAGCGCCGTCCCCGTGCATAGCAGGCCCCCGTGACCTGGGGGAAGGGCGATACGGCGATACCGAAGCGAAACCCGGCAGCCGTAGACCGTATGGTTGCGCGCGGGAGAAACTCACGGTCTCCACGGGACTCGCGAATCCCAGGGGGGAGATTCCACGGTCTCCACACGGCGAACACGAACCACAAGGTGGGTAGCAGTAGTGCAGCGGCGGCGGTTCTTGGGCATGACGGCGGCGGGTGCCGCGACGGCGGCGTTGGCGCCCGCGCTGACGGCGTGCGGGAGCTCCGGCCCCGGCGGCGACAAGAAGCTGAAGCTCGTCGCGGCGGACTATGGTGACAAACCGGCCAACAGCTCCAAGAAGTACTGGGAGCAGTTCGCCCGGGACTTCGAGGCCAAGAACAAGGGCATCAAGCTCGACGTCGAGGTCTACAGCTGGACCGAGGTCGACAAGAAGGTCGCCGACATGGTCGCGGCCGGCAAGGCCCCCGACATCGCGCAGATCGGCGCGTACGCCGACTTCGCAGCGGCCGGGAAGCTCTACAGCGCCGACCAGATGATCTCCGTGCCCACCCAGGCCGACTTCATCGCCTCGCTCGCCAAGGCGGGCGAGGTGCACCGGGTGCAGTACGGCCTGCCGTTCGTCTCCAGCACCCGCATGCTCTTCTACAACAAGACCCTGTTCCTCAAGGCGGGCGTCCTGAAGGCGCCCGAGAGCTGGGACGAGGTCCAGGCCGCGGCGGTCAAGCTCAAGGCCGCCGGCGTGAAGATACCTTTCGGCGTGCCGCTGGGTCCCGAGGAGGCGCCCGCCGAGACCATGCTGTGGATGCTGGGCGGCGGCGGTGGCTACACCGACAACACCGGTGCCTACACGATCAGCTCCGAGGCCAACGTCAAGGCCTTCGCCTGGCTGCGCGACGAGCTCGTCGGCAAGGGCCTCACCGGCCCGACCGACCCGGCCCGCACCAACCGCCAGGACGTCTTCGACGCGTTCTGCAAGGGCGACGTCGGCATGCTCCACGGTCACCCGACCCTGATGCAGCAGGCCAAGGCCGGGAAGATCGACTTCCAGACCGCTCCGCTGCCGGGTATCAAGGGCAAGGCGAGCTCCACCATGGGCGTCGCCGACTGGATGATGGCCTTCAAGCAGGGCGGCCACCGCGACGAGCTGGGCACCCTGCTCGACTTCGTCTTCAGCAAGGACAACGTGCTGAGCTTCGTCGGCCAGTACGAGCTGCTGCCCGTGACGGAGTCCGCCTCCGGGGCGATGCAGGGCGACCGCCGCTACGAGAACCTCTGGCCGTTCCTCTCCCAGCTCCAGAACGCCGACTTCTACCCCGCCGACAAGACCTCCTGGGCCAAGGTCAGCGCCACGATCAAGGAGAAGATCGGCTCGGTCGTGCAGAAGGGCGGCGACCCGTCCGCCGTGCTCGGCGAGATCCAGCGCGAGGCTGAGGCCGCGGAGCTCGCGGGCCGCTAGGGCGGACCGTTACGTTGGACGATGTGAACGAAGACCGGGGCGGGCTGTCCGAGCGCGATCTCGCCGTGCTCGCCCTGGAGCGGCAGTCCTGGCCGGGGCCGGGCGCCAAGGAGCGGGCCGTGCGCGAGCGCCTCGGGATCACTCCCACCCGCTACTACCAGCTGCTCAACGCTCTTCTTGACGACCCGCGCGCCCTCGCCCACGACCCCGTCACGGTCAACCGGCTGCGGCGGCTGCGGGACGAACGGCGCGAGCGCCGCTGAGCGGCCGGTGTACGGGCCGGTATACGTCCGTGCAACCGGCCGTCCCCGTGGCGCCCGCCCCGGTAGGGTCGCCCGTATGGGCAGCCACCCCCTCCCGGAACCCGTGACCGAGGCCGGCCGTGACGGCCTGGCCGCGCTGCTGGCGCGGCCCGAACGCGCGGTCGTCGCCCTCGACTTCGACGGCACGCTCGCGCCGATCGTGCCCGACCCCGAGCGCGCCCGCGCCCACCCCGGGGCCGTGCCCGCCCTCGCCCGGCTCGCCCCGCGCCTGGGGTCGGTGGCCGTGGTGACCGGCCGCCCGGCCGGGGTCGCCGTGCGCTACGGCGGCTTCGCCGGGGTCCCCGGACTGGAGCACCTGGTGGTGCTCGGCCACTACGGCGCCGAGCGCTGGGACGCCGTCACCGGTACCGTCCACGCCCCCGCCCCGCACCCGGGCGTGGCGGCCGTCCAGGCCGAACTCCCCGGCGTACTGGACGAGTCGGGCGCCTGGCAGGGCACCTGGATCGAGACCGTGCATATCGAGAACAAGGGGGGCCGTGCCATCGCCGTCCACACCCGCCGCGCCGCCGACCCCCAGGCCGCCTACGACACCCTGCGCGCGCCGCTGGCCGCCCTCGCCGAGCGCCACGGCCTGATCGTCGAACCCGGCCGGCTCGTGCTGGAGCTGCGGCCCCCGGGCATGGACAAGGGCGTGGCCCTCGCCGAGTACGTCCGCGAGACCGGCGCCTCCGCCGTCCTCTACGCCGGTGACGACCTCGGCGATCTCGCCGCCTTCGCGGCGGTCGAGAAGCTGCGCACCGAGGGGGTGCCGGGCACCCTGGTGTGCAGCGGCAGCGCCGAGGTCGCCGTGCTCGCCGAGCGGGCGGATCTCGTCGTGGACGGGCCGGCGGGGGTGGTGGAGCTGCTGGCCGCCCTGGCCGGGCGGCTGGGGTGATTTCCTCTATTCGCCTTCTTCCGCCTTCGGGTCCTTCGCCGCCGGCTTCTCGTTCGTCAGGCCCAGGACGGACAGCGCCGTCGTCCAGTCCTTGGTGATCGCCCGCTGGGCCTTCACCAGCTCGGTCTTCCCCGAACAGATCGCCGCCTTGAGCTTGCTCTCGACCACGTCCTTCGGGTTGTTCGGCCCGGCCCCCTCCTTGTGGCCGGGGGAGGGCGGCTGGACCCACAGATTGCGCGGGTCATTGGGGTCGCCGCCGAGCTGGAGGCTGATGAGGTGGTCGTACTCGGCCTCCTTCAGCGACCCCTTGTAGCCGTACGAGGCCGCGTTCGCGGTCTTCTCCCGGCTGGTGATGTTCGTGCCGGGACGGATGTCGGCCGTGTAGCCGCTGCGGCAGATGGTGGTCTTGAGGGTCGCCTGGGTGACCTTGGGATTCGTGGCGCCCGGGGTGCACTTGGGGTCGGGCAGCGGCTCCTTGGCGGCGGTGTAGCGGTAGGCGCACGTACCGGGCGGCGGCTGGTTCTGGACGGTGTACGAACCCTGCGGGCCCGGCCCGGCCGGGATCGCGGCCGCGTCGCCCCCGGTCGAGGACGAGGACGAGGGGGAGGGCGAGGACGAGGACGGGGTGCCCGACGAGTCGGCCTTCGCCGCCTTGGAGCCGGCGTCCTTGCCGCTGTCGGAGTCCGAGGAACAGCCGGTGGCGGTAACGGCTATGAGCGTGGTGGCGGCCGCCGCGGCGGCCCAGCGCGGAGCGTTCGGCATGGGTGCATGGCTACCCGCCCGCCCCGCGCTGGGTGCCGGGCGGTGGAGGCATCGGCCCGTACGAACGGGACAGCCGAACGCGCCGCGCGCGCCCCTTACAGGGCGCACCCGTTACGGCGCGCGCCCTACGGCGCGTCCCCCTCCAGCGCGTGCAACTGCTCCGTGAACCACCGCGCCGGCGGCAGCCGCGTCGCCGCCGCGGCCAGCCGCTCGGCCCGCTCCGCGCGTTCCCCCGGGTCCATCAGCAGGGCCAGGTGCAGGGCGCGCGCCGTCGCCTCGACGTCGTACGGATTGACGACGATCGCCTCCCCGGCCAGCTCCGCCGCCGCCCCCGCCTCGCGGGACAGCACGAGGACGCAGCCGTGGTCGGAGACGGCCGGGACCTCCTTGGCCACCAGGTTCATCCCGTCGCGGATGGGGTTGACCAGCGCGACGTCCGCCATCCGGTAGGCGGCCAGGGAACGGGCGAAGTCGTCCTTCACATGCAGGATCACCGGCTGCCAGTCCGCCGTGCCGAAGGCGGCGTTGACCGACTCCGCGACGCGCTCCACCTCGGCGGTGTAGTCGCGGTAGACCTTCAGGTCCTGCCGGGAGGGGTAGGCGAAGGCGATGTGGGTCACCCTGCCCCGCCAGCGGGGGTGGTCCTCCAGCAGCCGGCGGTAGGCGTGGAGGCCGCGGACGATGTTCTTCGACAGCTCCGTGCGGTCCACCCGCAGGATCGTCCGGCGGCCCGGGCCGACCTGCTCCCGCAGGGCCGCCAGCCGCTCCTCCACGTCCGGCCGGTGCGCGCGCTCGCGCAGGAAGTCCGCGTCCGCGCCGAGCGCGTGGACGCCGAGCCGGGTCGTACGGCCCGCGAAGCGCACCGCCGCCACGGCCCCGTCGTTCCCGTCGTCCCGGATCACCTCGGCCCCCAGCACGTCCGCGCAGCACGCGGCGAACGCCTCCGCCCAGCGCCGGGTCAGGAAGCCCGCCCGGTCGCCGCCGAGGACACCGCGCAGCACCTGCTCGGCGATGTCGTCCGGCAGGAGCCGGTAGTAGTCCGGCGGGGCCCACGGGGTGTGGGAGAAGTGGCCGATGCGCAGGTCGGGACGGCGGGCCCGGAGCAGCCCGGGGACGAGGGCGAGGTGGTAGTCCTGGACGAGCACGGCGGCGCCCTCCGCCGCCTCCTCGGCGAGCGCGTCCGCGAAGGCGGTGTTGTACGCCTCGTAGGCCGCCCACCGGTCCCGGAACTCCCGGTCGAAGACCGGTTCGAGCGGGGTCTGCCAGAGCATGTGGTGGGCGAACCACAGCACGGAGTTGGCCACGCCGTTGTACGCGGCGGAGAACGTCCCGGCGGGGATGTCCAGCATCCGCACCCGCAGGCCGCCCGTGTCGGCCGGGTCGAGTCTTCGGCCCGCGCGCCCCGCCGCCAGCCGGTCGCCCTCGCCCAGCGCCGCGCACACCCACACCGCCGCCGCGCCCTCGGGATCCCGCCCGATCTCGCTCAGCCCGGACACCAGCCCGCCGCCGCCCCGCCCCGCCGTCAGCGAGCCGTCCGCGCTCAGCGCGTACGAGACGGGACCCCGGTTGGACGCCACGACGATGGGCGCGGCGTCGACCGGGGCGGAGTGCGCGTGCTCAGCGACCATGACGCCAGCCTTGCCGCCCGGGGAACCGCTCAAACGTACGCACGGCCCGTCGGGTGGCACACGGGAACCTCCCGTTCCCTTCTCCGGGCGGCCTCCGGAAGGCCTCCGGGCGGCTATGCCGCGCGTCGCCGGGCGTACTCCGGTATCTCCGCCATCGGCGGCCGCTCCTCCGTGTCCACCGCGTACGTCCGCGGCACGAACCCCTCCGCCGTGCGCTCGAACTGGGTGAGCGCGGGGCGCACCAGGTGGCCCCGGGCCAGCCGCAGCTGCGCCGTGCGGTAGATCGTCGCGGCCATCCGGCCCAGCGCCCGGCCGTCCTGGTGACGGTGCTTGCGCTCGCCCACGTCGACCTGCGCCAGCGCGTCCAGGCCCACCGTGTGCAGCGCGTCCACGAGCAGGCCCAGCTCCACGCCGTAGCCCACGGGGAACGGCAGCCGCTCCAGCAGCGAGCGGCGGGCCGCGTACTCGCCGCCCAGCGGCTGGACGAAGCCCGCCAGCTGCGGCCAGTGGAGGTTCAGCAGCGGGCGCGCCACCAGCTCGGTGACCCGGCCGCCCTGCCCCGCGACCTCGCCCAGCGGGCGGTCGTACATCGCCTTGACGAACTGCACCTCGGGATCGGTCAGCAGCGGGCCGACGATCCCCGAGACGAAGGCGCTGGAGAAGTCCTTCAGGTCGGCGTCGACGAAGCAGACGACGTCGCCCGTCGTGACCAGCAGGGACCGCCACAGGACCTCGCCCTTGCCGGGCAGCGCGGGCAGCCGCGGCAGGATCTCGTCCCGGTGCACGACGCGCGCGCCGGCCGCCGCCGCGACCTCGGCCGTACGGTCCGTGGAACCGGAGTCCAGCACCACCAGCTCGTCCACCAGGGGAACGGACTCGCTCATCAGCTCCCGGCGGATCGTCGCCACGATCTCGCCGACCGTCGCCTCCTCGTTCAGCGCCGGCAGCACCACGCTGACCGTGGTGCCCGTGTCCCCCTTCGCGGCGAGCAGCTGGTCGAGCGGACGGTCGGCGGCGGACCAGGACCGCCGGGCGAGCCAGCGTTCCACCTCTTCCAGCACGTGCATGACTCCTCGTCGTCGGTCGTCGCTGTCGATGGTCGTTGTGACGCATCTCGCGGTTCGGACGGCCCTCTCAAGCGGCCATCCCTTCCGTTACAGTCTTGAACAACGCGGACGGCCGTCCTATGTCGGGGGTCGTCACGCGCACAAACGCCCGGGTCCGCCCGGGCCATACCGCTCATCCAGAGGGGCAGAGGGACACGGCCCGTTGAAGCCCCGGCAACCCTCCAGCCGGTCACTCGTTCGTCAGCGACGCGAGGCTCCCGGTGGGGAAGGTGCCAAATCCGTCTCGTGGTGACGTTCGCCGCGAGGAAGATGAGGAGAAAGGGCCTCGCCTCCATGGCTGTCGAAGCCGTTGAAAGTCGTACCGTCGCACCCTCCTTCGGCCCCGCCGTCGCGCTCTCCTGCCGCGAGTGCGGCGAGCGCTTCCCGCTCGGTCCCTCCTTCGCCTGCGTGAGCTGCTTCGGCCCCCTCGAGGTGGCCTACGAGCTCCCGGCCGGCGACCCCGGGACGCTGCGCGAGCGGATCGAGGCCGGACCCGCCAACATCTGGCGCTACGCCCCCCTGCTGCCCGTCCCCGCCGACGTCGCGGACCGGCCGAACCTCAGCCCCGGCTTCACCAAGCTCGTCAAGGCCGACAACCTCGCCCGCGAGCTGGGCGTCACCGGCGGGCTGTACGTCAAGGACGACTCCGGCAACCCCACCCACTCCTTCAAGGACCGCGTCGTCGCCATCGCCGTCGAGGCGGCGCGCGCCTTCGGCTTCACCACCCTCTCGTGCTCCTCGACGGGGAACCTGGCGGGGGCGGTGGGCGCCGCGGCGGCGCGCGCGGGCCTGCGGTCCTGTGTCTTCATCCCGCACGACCTGGAGGCCGGCAAGGTGGTGATGGCCGCTGTCTACGGCGGCGACCTGGTGGGCATCGAGGGCACGTACGACGACGTCAACCGCTTCTGCAGCGAGCTCATCGGCGACCCGCTGGGCGAGGGCTGGGGCTTCGTCAACGTCAACCTGCGGCCCTACTACGGGGAGGGTTCCAAGACGCTGGCGTACGAGATCTGCGAGCAGCTGGGCTGGCGGCTGCCGGACCAGATCGTGGTGCCGGTCGCCTCGGGCTCCCAGCTCACGAAGATCGACAAGGGGCTGAAGGAGCTCGTCGCGCTGGGGCTGGTCGAGGACCGCCCGTACCGGATCTTCGGCGCCCAGGCCGAGGGGTGCGCGCCGGTCTCGCGCGCCTTCAAGGACGGGCACGAGGTGGTGCGGCCGGTGAAGCCGGACACCATCGCGAAGTCCCTCGCCATCGGCAACCCCGCCGACGGGCCGTACGTGCTGGACATCGCCCGGCGCACGGGCGGGGCCGTGGAGGACGTGGACGACGAGCGGATCGTCGAGGCGATCCGGCTGCTGGCCCGCACGGAGGGGATCTTCGCGGAGACGGCGGGCGGGGTGACGGTCGGCGTCACCCGGAAGCTGCTGGAGGACGGGCGGCTGGACCCGTCCCTGACCACCGTCGTGCTCAACACGGGCGACGGTCTCAAGACGCTGGACGCGGTGGCGGCGGGGCCCACCGCGACGATTCCGCCCTCGCTCGACGCGTTCCGGGCGGCTGGGCTGTAGCGGGTCCGTAAACGCGCGGCGACCGTTTCCCTTTCCCCGGCCTCTCAAACCAAAAGGTGACCCCATGAGCGTCAACGTCCGAATCCCCACCATCCTTCGCACCTACACCGCCGGTAAGGCGGAAGTCCCCGCCGAGGGGGCCACTCTCGCCGAAGTGATCGCCTCCCTGGAGAAGAACCACCCCGGAATCGCCACGCGCGTTCTCGACGACGACGGAAAGCTGCGCCGTTTCGTGAATGTGTACGTCAACGACGACGACGTACGGTTCGAGGGCGGACTGGCGGCGGCCACCCCGGACGGCGCCGGCGTCTCGATCATTCCGGCGGTCGCCGGCGGCTGACCGGGGCCGTACCGGCTTGGGTCCCTGGGCCGTACCGGCTTGGGTCCCCTGGGCCCCGGGGCCGTACCGGCCCGGGCCCCCGGGGGCGCCATACCCTTGGCCCGACCCTTTCAAAGCGTTCCTGCGGAATTCATCGGAATCACCCCGCCCGTAAAACGGACGGGGTGATTCCGTCTGTTGAAGCACGATACAGTTGGGGCGTTCCCCCTCCGGTGTCACTGCCGAACGCATATGAGAACCCGTCAAGTTGTGCCCATAACATGTGCACGAATTGCCGGGTTGGTTGCGCTATGCCCGGTCCGACTTGCCCGAAAAGCTGGCGAAATCGGTAGTAATAACCGATCGGCCGCGCCCGGAATTCTCGTCCGACTGACCTGTTGCAGACGGCATCCGTGCAGATACATTCAGCGGCGGTCGACGCGTTCCGGCGCACACCCCCAACCTGTCTGGGGGTGAGGTCTGACCCGGGTCCGCGAGGTGCGGTCCTGCGCAAGGGCCAGTAATAGGGGAGTTAGGCATGGCTCAGGGCACCGTCAAGTGGTTCAACGCGGAGAAGGGGTACGGCTTCATCGCGGTCGACGGTGGTGCGGATGTTTTCGTCCACTACAGCGCGATCCAGATGGACGGTTACCGCACCCTCGAGGAGGGTCAGCGGGTCGAGTTCGAGATCTCGCAGGGCCAGAAGGGGCCGCAGGCGGACATGGTCAAGGTGACCGTCTGATCGGGCGCATCGACCACCGGCTCACTCAGCTCGCCGAGGGGCCCGCGTCTTCGTGACGCGGGCCCCTCGCGCGTCTGTGCCACGGCCAGGTGTGGGTTCCCTCTGCATGGGGCAGGTTGGTGTGAGGCGCTTGCGCCCCCAGCTATCGCTGGGAGGTGCCCCCCCTGCCACCCGGGGTTAGAGACTTCGTGGACCGCTTGCACTCGCAGGGGTCGAGTGCTAATCATTGGGCTTAGCACTCTCCGAGTGAGAGTGACAGATTTGGACCGTCGGTGAGGTCGGCGAGCCAAGCGGGGCAAGGAACCGCGGGGCACGTGGACCGTCCGTCGCGGGCGCCAGCGCGGTCCGGAGCAGTCTCTCCACCCCGTCCTGGGAGGACCACTTCACATGGCCAAGATCATCGCGTTCGACGAGGAGGCACGGCGCGGTCTCGAGCGCGGGATGAACCAGCTCGCCGACGCCGTCAAGGTCACCCTCGGCCCCAAGGGCCGGAACGTCGTCCTCGAGAAGAAGTGGGGCGCCCCCACGATCACCAACGATGGTGTGTCCATCGCCAAGGAGATCGAGCTCGAGGACCCGTACGAGAAGATCGGCGCCGAGCTGGTCAAGGAGGTCGCGAAGAAGACGGACGACGTCGCCGGTGACGGCACGACGACCGCGACCGTCCTCGCCCAGGCGCTGGTCCGCGAGGGTCTGCGCAACGTGGCCGCCGGTGCCAACCCGATGGCCCTGAAGCGCGGTATCGAGAAGGCCGTCGAGGCCGTCTCCGCCGCCCTGCTCGAGCAGGCCAAGGACGTGGAGACCAAGGAGCAGATCGCCTCCACCGCCTCCATCTCCGCCGCCGACACCCAGATCGGCGAGCTCATCGCCGAGGCCATGGACAAGGTCGGCAAGGAAGGCGTCATCACCGTCGAGGAGTCCCAGACCTTCGGTCTGGAGCTGGAGCTCACCGAGGGTATGCGCTTCGACAAGGGCTACATCTCGGCGTACTTCGCCACCGACATGGAGCGTATGGAGGCCTCCCTCGAGGACCCGTACATCCTGATCGTCAACTCGAAGGTCAGCTCGGTCAAGGACCTGCTGCCGCTCCTCGAGAAGGTCATGCAGTCCGGCAAGCCGCTGCTGATCATCGCCGAGGACGTCGAGGGCGAGGCCCTGTCGACCCTGGTCGTCAACAAGATCCGCGGCACCTTCAAGTCCGTCGCCGTCAAGGCCCCGGGCTTCGGCGACCGCCGCAAGGCCATGCTGGGCGACATCGCCATCCTCACCGGTGGCACGGTCATCTCCGAGGAGGTCGGCCTCAAGCTCGAGAACGCCGGTCTCGACCTGCTCGGCCGCGCCCGCAAGGTCGTCATCACCAAGGACGAGACCACGATCGTCGACGGTGCCGGTGACAGCGAGCAGGTCCAGGGCCGCGTCAACCAGATCCGCGCCGAGATCGAGAACAGCGACTCGGACTACGACCGCGAGAAGCTCCAGGAGCGCCTGGCGAAGCTGGCCGGCGGCGTGGCCGTCATCAAGGCCGGTGCCGCCACCGAGGTGGAGCTCAAGGAGCGCAAGCACCGCATCGAGGACGCCGTCCGCAACGCCAAGGCCGCCGTCGAGGAGGGCATCGTCGCCGGTGGTGGCGTGGCCCTGCTCCAGGCTTCCTCGGTCTTCGAGAAGCTCGAGCTCGAGGGCGACGAGGCCACCGGTGCCGCCGCTGTGAAGCTGGCCCTGGAGGCCCCGCTGAAGCAGATCTCCGTGAACGCCGGCCTCGAGGGTGGCGTCATCGTGGAGAAGGTGCGCAACCTGACCCCGGGCCACGGCCTCAACGCCGCCACGGGCGAGTACGTCGACATGATCGCCGAGGGCATCATCGACCCGGCGAAGGTCACCCGCTCCGCCCTCCAGAACGCCGCGTCCATCGCCGCGCTGTTCCTGACCACCGAGGCCGTCATCGCCGACAAGCCGGAGAAGGCCGCCGCGGCCGCTCCGGGCGGCATGCCGGGCGGTGACATGGACTTCTGATCGACCTCTGACGGTTGATCGCCTGTCCACACGGACACCGGGGCGGCACTCCCTCACGGGGGTGCCGCCCCGGTGGCGTTTTCGGAACGGGATCCCCTTCGCGCACGTACGGTGTGAAGCCACACGGCCGGGGACCAGGGGAGCCGGGCATGCACAACGAGATCACCGGCGGCGTCTACTTCAACGTCGTCGCGCAGGGCCGGCACATCACCCTGGAACTGCCCAGGGAAATCACCCCCGCCCTGACCGGCATGCCCCCGGCCTCGGACACCTTCACCGGCCGCGACGCCGACCTCGCCCTGCTCACCGAGGCACTGCGCCCCGGCCCGCCCGCCGAGGACACCCCTCGGGTGTGCGCCGTGGCAGGACTGCCCGGAGTCGGCAAGACCGAACTGGTCCTCCAGGCCGCCCGGCACGCGCTGGGCCAGGACGGCTGGTTCCCCGGCGGCGTCCTGTTCGTCGACCTCTTCGGCTACGACGACGAACGCCGCCTCACCCCCGAACGCGCCCTCGGCTCCCTGCTGCGCGCCCTCGGTATACCCGACGAACACGTCCCCGCCGACCTCCAGGACCGCGCCCGTCTCTACGGCTCCGTCCTCGCCGCCTACGCCGACCAGGGGCGCCGCGTCCTCGTCGTCGTGGACAACGCGGGCACGGCCGAACAGGCCCGCCCCCTGCTCCCC
>NZ_JAILXP010000217.1 GCF_020740895.1 Streptomyces sp. UNOB3_S3
ACCTGCCGCTCGTCGGGCAGCAGCACCGGCCCGTCGCCGTCGGAGAGCAGGGCGAGGGTGACGGTCCCGGGTGCCGCGTCGTCCCCGCCCGGCCCCGGGGACGACGCGGGGCGTTCCACGGCCCGCAGCAGCAGGTCCCCCGCCTCGATGGCCTTGCTGGTGCCCGTCACGGCGGCGGCCACCAGCGCCGGGGCGGCGGTGTCCGCGTCGGAGAGCACCGTGGTGGTCCCGGCGTCCGCGTCGCCCATCAGGGCGGCCTGGTCGAGGAGCTCCTCCAGGTACTGGCCGAGGCGGCGGTTGTAGAGCCGGATGACCAGCCGCAGCCGGGGGTTGAGCCGCCGGGCGCGCATCGCGGCGTTGACGTTCGTCTCGTCGTCGTCATAGACGAGCGCCAGCGCGGCGGCCCGTTCGACACCGGCCTCCGTCAGCGCCTCGTCGTCGGGCTCGGCGGCCTCCACGACCCGTACCGGCCCACCGGCCGAACCATTGGTCCCGGCCACCCCGTTGGGACCTGAGGAACCGCCGGGGCCGGACGAACCGCTCGGGCCGGACGCACCGCCGGGGCCGTTCGCGCCCCGGCCGACCGCGCCCGTCACCCGTCCGAAGAGCGCGGCGGCCCGCCCCGCCATCGCCACGGGGCGACGGCGGTCGTCACGTGCGGGCGGCAGCACCAGGGCGACCCGTTCGCCGTGCACACCGGACAGCTCCGCCGCGAGCCGGTGCGCCAGGCCGTCGTCACCGCACACGACCATGTGCGGGGCTGGCGACGCGACATGGGACTGCTGAGGTAAGGAAGCCACGCCCCTACAGTGCCCTGCCGCGGGCCGGAACGCCGCGCCATTTCCCGCGACGCGCGGGCCGGTCCCGCGTACGGCCGGGGGCGTCCAGCGGGCGCGGATGAGGCGAACGGGGGCCGTGGCGCCCGGGAGTGCGCGATGATGCGGGGCATGACCCTGACGCCGATGTGCCTGTGCCTGGTGACCCGGACCGCCGCCGACGGTGAACGCGAGGTGCTGCTCGGCCGGAAGAAGCGGGGCTTCGGCGCGGGCAAAGTCGTGGGCCTCGGCGGCCACGTGGAGCCCGGGGAGAGCCCGGCGCGGGCCGCGGTGCGCGAACTGCGGGAGGAATCCTCGCTGGTCGCGCCCGAGTCGGCGCTGCGACCGGCGGCGAAGCTCGTCTTCCGTTTCCCGGCCCGCCCGGAGTACGACCAGGAGGTGACGGTCTTCGTCACCAGCACGGTCACCGGCACCCCGCGCGAGTGCGACGAGATCACACCCGCCTGGTACCCGGTGCGCGCGCTGCCGCTGGGGGCGATGTGGGACGACAACGGGCAGTGGATGCCCGACGTCCTCGAAGGGCGCTACGTCGACGCGGAGTTCACCTTCGCCGACGACTGCCTGACCGTCGCCTCGGCACGCGTCCGCGCGGAGCCGGTGGCGGGCTGACCCGGCCGGCCCCGCGGTCTATTCTGCGGGAATGTTCAAGCCGATCGAGCTCGTGATATTCGACTGCGACGGAGTGCTCGTCGACAGCGAACGCATCGCGCTTCGGGCGCAGATCGCCGTCGGCGAGGAACTGGGCTGGCGGCTCTCCGAGGACGAGGTCGTCGAACGGTTCATCGGGCGCTCCCGGCAGGCCATCGTCGAACAGGTCACCGCGCGGCTCGGCCCCGGGACGGCCGCGATCTGGTGGGAGCGCTTCGTCGAGCTCCACCGGCGGGCGGTGGACACGGGGCTGACACCGGTCGAGGGGCTGCCCGAGGCCCTGGACGCGATCACCCTGCCGACCTGCGTCGCCTCCAGCGGCTCCCACGAGAAGATGCGCCACACCCTCGGCCGCACCCACCTCTACGAGCGCTTCGCGGGCCGCATCTACAGCTCCACCGAGGTCGCCCGGGGCAAGCCGGCCCCGGATCTGTTCCAGTACGCCGCACGGCGGATGGGCGCCGACCCGGCGGCCTGCGTGGTGGTCGAGGACAGCCGGCCCGGCGTCGAGGCGGCACGCGCCGCCGGGATGCGCGCCTTCGGCTACGCCGGCGGGCTGACCCCCGGGGAGTGGCTGGAGGGCCCCCACACGGTCGTCTTCCACGACATGCGCCGGCTGCCGGAACTGCTCGGCGGCCTGATGACGCCCCCTTCGGGCTGACGGTACGCCACCAACGACCGACGGCCCGGCCCCCGGTCACCGCGAAAGCGCGGTTGACGAGGGGGCCGGGCCGTCGGTGCCGAACGTGGCTCGCCGGCAGGGGGATCAGCCCTTGGCGAGCTCCTTGAGGGCCACGTTGAGCTGGAGGACGTTGACGTGCTCCTCGCCCATGAAGCCGAGGAGCCGGCCGTCCACGTGGTCCTCGACCAGCTTCTCGACCTTGGCCTCGGGCAGGCCGTTGGCCTTCGCCACGCGCTTGGCCTGGAGCCGGGCGTAGTCGGGCGAGATGTGCGGGTCGACGCCGGAGGCGGAGGCCGTCAGGGCGTCCACCGGGACCGCGGAGGGGGAGACGCCGTTGAAGGCGGCGACGTCCGCGCGGCGCTGCTCGACGCTCGTGAGCAGGACCTTGCTGTCGGCGGCGAGGTTGGAGGCGCCGGAGACCAGCAGCTTGTACTGGGTGTTCTCGGTGTTGGCGCCGGCCGCCGAGGGGCGGGGCTGGAAGTACTTGGGGTCCGGCAGGGGGTTGCCGTCCTTGTCCTTCTTGTCGCCGAGGTTGTAGCTCTGGCCGAGCAGCTCGGACCCGACGGACTTGCCGTCGACCTTGATCTCGGAACCGTTGGCCTTGTCGTTGAAGGCGGCCTGGGCGATGCCGGTGACGACGAGCGGGTAGATCACACCGCAGACCACCGTGAGGACGAGCAGGGCGCGCAGCCCCGCGCCGAACAGACGGAGCGTGTTCTGTACGGAGTTGTTCATGACGTCACCCGATGCCAGGGATGAGGGAGATGAGCAGGTCGATGATCTTGATGCCGATGAACGGGGAGATCAGGCCGCCCAGTCCGTAGATCAGCAGGTTGCGGCGGAGCATGGCGTCCGCGCTCATCGGGCGGTAGCGCACGCCCTTGAGGGCGAGCGGCACCAGGGCCACGATGATCAGCGCGTTGAAGATGACGGCCGACAGGATCGCGGACTTCGGTGACGCCAGGCTCATGATGTTGAGCTTGTCGAGGCCGGGGTAGGCGACGGCGAACATCGCGGGGATGATCGCGAAGTACTTCGCGACGTCGTTGGCGATGGAGAACGTGGTCAGCGCGCCACGGGTGATCAGCAGCTGCTTGCCGATCTCGACGATCTCGATGAGCTTGGTGGGGTTGGAGTCCAGGTCCACCATGTTCCCGGCCTCCTTGGCGGCCGAGGTACCGGTGTTCATGGCCACGCCCACGTCGGCCTGGGCCAGGGCGGGGGCGTCGTTGGTGCCGTCACCGGTCATCGCGACGAGCTTGCCACCGGCCTGCTCACGCTTGATGAGCGCCATCTTGTCCTCGGGCGTGGCCTCGGCGAGGAAGTCGTCGACACCGGCCTCCTCCGCGATGGCCTTCGCCGTCAGCGGGTTGTCACCCGTGATCATGATGGTCTTGATGCCCATGGCACGCAGCTCGTCGAAGCGCTCGCGCATGCCTTCCTTGACGACGTCCTTCAGGTGGATGACGCCCAGGACGCGGGCGCCCTTGTCGTCCTCGACCGCGACGAGGAGCGGGGTGCCACCGGCCTGCGAGATGTCGTCGGTGAGCTTGGTGGCGTCGTCGGCGATGGTGCCGCCGCGCTCCTTCACCCAGGCCAGGACCGAACCGGTCGCGCCCTTGCGGACCTTGCGCCCGTCGACGTCCACACCCGACATCCGGGTCTGGGCGGTGAAGGGAATCCACTCGGCGCCCACCAGCTCGCCCTCGTGGCGCTCGCGCAGGCCGTACTTCTCCTTGGCGAGGACGACGATCGAGCGGCCCTCGGGCGTCTCGTCGGACAGCGAGGAGAGCTGGGCGGCGTCGGCCACCTCGGCGGCCATGGTGCCCTTGACGGGCACGAACTCGGCGGCCTGGCGGTTGCCGTAGGTGATGGTGCCGGTCTTGTCGAGCAGCAGCGTCGAGACGTCGCCCGCGGCCTCCACCGCGCGCCCGGACATCGCCAGGACGTTGCGCTGGACGAGCCGGTCCATGCCCGCGATGCCGATCGCGGAGAGCAGCGCGCCGATGGTCGTCGGGATGAGGCAGACGAGCAGGGCGGCCAGCACGATCATCGTCTGCTCGGCGCCCGCGTAGATCGCGAAGGGCTGGAGGGTGACGACGGCCAGCAGGAAGACGATGGTGAGCGAGGCCAGCAGGATGTTGAGGGCTATCTCGTTCGGCGTCTTCTGGCGGGCGGCGCCCTCGACCAGGTTGATCATCCGGTCGATGAAGGTCTCGCCCGGCTTGGTCGTGATCTTGATGACGATCCGGTCGGAGAGGACCTTCGTACCGCCGGTGACGGCCGAGCGGTCACCGCCGGACTCACGGATGACCGGGGCCGACTCGCCGGTGATGGCCGACTCGTCGACGGAGGCCACGCCCTCGACGACGTCGCCGTCGCCCGGGATGATGTCGCCCGCCTCGCAGACGACCAGGTCGCCCACGCGCAGCTCGGTGCCGGGCACCGACTCCTCGCCCCGGCCGTCCTCGGTGAGGCGGCGCGCGACCGTGTCGGTCTTGGCCTTGCGCAGGGTGTCGGCCTGGGCCTTGCCGCGGCCCTCGGCGACGGCCTCGGCAAGGTTGGCGAACAGGACGGTCAGCCAGAGCCAGATCGTGATCGTCCAGCCGAACCAGTCGCCGGGGTGCTTCAGGGCCAGGCCGGTGGTGACCACCGAGCCGACCTCGACCACGAACATGACCGGGGACTTGACCATCACCCGCGGGTCGAGCTTGCGGAACGCGTCCGGCAGGGACTTGACCAGCTGGGCCGGGTCGAACATGCCGCCGGAGACGCGGCCGGCCTCGTGGTCACCGTGCGGCTGGACGTCCTTGGGGTCCTCGGACGTGGGTCGGACAGGGGTGGTCGTGCTCATGAGAGTCCCTCCGCCATCGGGCCAAGGGCCAGGGCCGGGAAGTAGGTCAAGCCGGTGATGATGAGGATCGCGCCGACGAGCAGACCCGCGAAGAGCGGCTTCTCGGTGCGCAGGGTGCCCGCGGTCTCGGGGACGGGCTTCTGCTCGGCGAGCGAGCCGGCCAGCGCCAGGACGAAGACCATCGGCAGGAAGCGGCCCAGGAGCATCGCCAGGCCGATCGTGGTGTTGTACCACTGCGTGTTGGCGTTGAGACCCGCGAAGGCCGAGCCGTTGTTGTTGGCGCCGGAGGTGAAGGCGTACAGGACCTCGGAGAAGCCGTGGGCCCCGCTGTTGTTCACCGAGTTCGCCGCGCCGTTGAGGATCGAGTTCGGCGGCGTGGACAGCGCCATGGACAGCGCGGTGAAGCCGAGGACCAGGGTCGGGGTGATGAGGATGTAGCACGCGGCGAGCTTGATCTCACGGGTGCCGATCTTCTTGCCCAGGTACTCGGGCGTCCGGCCGACCATCAGGCCCGCGATGAAGACCGCGATGACCGCCATCACGAGCATGCCGTAGAGGCCGGAGCCCACACCACCGGGGGCGATCTCGCCGAGCATCATGCTCAGCAGGGTGATGCCGCCGCCGAGGCCGGTGAAGGAGGAGTGGAAGGAGTCCACGGCACCGGTCGAGGTGAGCGTGGTCGTGGTCGCGAAGATCGCGGAGGCGCCGACGCCGAAGCGCTGCTCCTTGCCCTCCATCGCGCCGCCGGCCGCCTGGAGCGCCTGGCCGTGGCCGACGTACTCGGTCCACATCATCAGCCCGGTGAAGGCGAGCCAGATGAAGCCCATCGTCGCCAGGATCGCGTAGCCCTGCTTGACGTTGCCGACGAGCTTGCCGAAGGTCCGCGTCAGCGCGAAGGGGATGACGAGGATCAGGAACGCCTCGAAGAGGTTGGTGAAGGCGTTGGGGTTCTCGAAGGGGTGGGCGGAGTTGGCGTTGAAGTAGCCGCCGCCGTTGGTGCCCAGCTCCTTGATGACCTCCTGCGAGGCCACGGCGCCGCCGTTGACCTGCTGGGTGCCGCCCGCCAGCTGACCGATGTCGTGGATGCCGGCGAAGTTCTGGATGGCGCCGCACGCGACGAGGACCAGCGCGCCGATCACCGAGATCGGGATCAGGATGCGGACCGTGCCGCGCACCAGGTCGGCCCAGAAGTTGCCCAGCTCACCGGTGCGGGAGCGGGCGAAGCCCCGGACGAGGGCGACGGCGACGGCCATGCCGACCGCGGCGGAGACGAAGTTCTGCACCGCGAGGCCGAGCGTCTGCACGGCGTGGCCCATGGCCTGCTCGCCGGAGTACGACTGCCAGTTGGTGTTGGCCACGAACGAGGCGGCGGTGTTGAACGCCTGGTCCGGGCTGATCGCGGTGAAGCCGAGCGAGAGCGACTTGGGCAGTACGCCCTGGACCCGCTGGAGCAGGTAGAGGAAGAGGAGGCCGGCCGCGGAGAAGGCGAGGATCCCGCGCAGATAGGCGGGCCAGCGCATTTCGGCGTTCGGGTCGGCGCCGATCAGGCGGTACATCACCTTCTCTGCGCGCAGGTGCTTCTCGGAGCTGTAGACGCGGGCCATGTAGTCGCCGAGCGGGACATAGACCAGGGCCAGCGCGCCCATGAGCGCGACGAGCTGAAGAATTCCGGAGAGGACGGGACTCATGTCTGTGCTCAGAACCTCTCCGGGAAAACGAGGGCGAGGATCAGGTAGCCCAGCAGGGCGACGGCCACGACGAGGCCGACGATGTTCTCGGCGGTCACAGCTTCGTCACCCCCTTGGCGACGAGAGCCACCAGTGCGAAGACCGCGATGGTGGTGACGACGAAGGCCACATCGGCCATCGTGTGCTCCTAGAGAGGTTCGGAAGAACGGACCCCTAGAGGAAACCTCCACTACCGGTCGGTAGCACTTCCGTTGACGCCTCCCTTACGGCCATTAGCGCCCCCTTGACGGGATCCTTACGCGAACGGTCCGGACCTGCGAAAACGCCACTGGGCCGGAACCCGTATTACGGGTTCCGGCCCAGTGAAACGGCTTATTCCAGCCGCCCGGCGGCTGGATCACGGCCTTTTCCGGCGGTCTTCCGGAAGGCTTTCCGGCGGCCTTCCGGCAGGCTCGCGTCAGCGGATCTCGGAGATCTCCGGGCCGCGCTGCAGACGGTCCACACCGCCCGCGAAGCGGGAGCCCGGCTCCTCCTGCTGCTGGAGGCCCTCGGCCACCATCTGCGCGTCCTCGGGCAGCTTCAGGACGATCGGGTCGCGCGGCGCCATCGGGGACTCCCCGCGCACCACGACGGTGTCCCGGAAGACCTGCTCCAGCATCCCGGCGGTCTGCGGCTGCACCGCGCCCTGGCCGGAGATCACACCGCGCAGGAACCAGCGCGGGCCGTCGCAGCCGACGAACCGCACGAGCTGGACGCCCTGGGTGCCGTCCGGCAGCGCCACGGGCACCTGGGCCCGCAGCTCCCAGCCGAGCGTCCCCTCGACCTCGTCCACGACACCGCCCTGCTGGGTGATGCCGGCCGCGATCTCCTCGCGGACCTCGCCCCAGATGCCCTCGCGCTTGGGGGCGGCGAACGCCTGGAGCTGGACGGCGCTGTCGCGCAGCACCACGGTCGCGGCGACGATGGCGTCACCGGCGACCTCGACCCGCAGCTCCATGCCCTCGACGCCGGGCACGAACAGCCCGCCCAGGTCCACCCGGCCCTCGGCGGGGTCCAGGACCTCGGAGACGTCCCACGGCCCGTCGGGGCGCGGTCCCGGCTCCAGCCGGATCCGGCTCTCGGCCGCGGTGGCCTCTGCGGCCCCGGAGTCCTCAGTCAACTCCTCGGAGGCCACGTCGTCGATACGATCGACAACGTCCTCGCTGCGCTTGCGGCGACGACCGAACACGTCACTGTCCTTCCCGGTCGCAGGCGACCGAAGCGAATCCATTCCCCACGGCAGCGTGGCCACCGGTGGACCCGAAGCCCCCTTCGGCCCGCGCCGAGCCGGGAAGCTCCGCCACCTCGTGGAAGCGGACCTTCTCGACCTGCTGGACAACCAATTGGGCGACGCGGTCGAACCTCTCGAACCGGACGCTCTCGCGCGGGTCCAGATTGACCACAATCACCTTGATCTCTCCACGGTACCCGGCATCGATGGTGCCCGGGGCATTGACCATGGACACCCCGCAGCGGGCCGCCAGGCCCGACCGGGGGTGGACGAACGCCGCGTAGCCGTCGGGCAGCGCGATGGAGACGCCGGTGGGCAGCACCGCGCGCTCACCGGGGGCGAGCTCGGCGGCCTCGGTGGTGACGAGGTCGCAGCCCGCGTCACCGGGGTGCCCGTACGAGGGAATGGGCACCTCGGGGTCGACCAGGCGGATCAGGACGTCCAGCTGCGGACGGGGCGCGACGCTCACGGGTTCACCTCAAAGGCTCGGGCGACCTTCACCTGGTCGGGATCGGCGAGGGCGGCCTGGATCTCCTGCTTGCGGCCGTTCTCGATGAAGTGGTCGACCTTGACCTCGATGAACACCGCGTCCGCCTGCACCGCGACCGGGCCGTCCGGGCCGCCGATGCGGCCGGTGGCCGTGCAGTAGATCTTGCGGCCGTGCACCGCGACGGCCTCGGCCGTCAGGTGCAGCACGGTGTCGACCGGCACGGGACGCGTGTAGTCCGTCTCCAGCCGCCCGGTCACCGCGATGGTGCGCAGCAGCCAGCCCAGCGAGCCCAGGGTCTCGTCCAGGGCCGTGGCCAGCACACCGCCGTGTGCCAGGCCGGGGGCGCCCTGGTGGGCCTCCCTCACCCGGAACTCGGCGGTGACACTCACCCCCTCGCCGGCGCGCGTCTCCAGGTGCAGCCCGTGCGGCTGACCGCCGCCGCAGCCGAAGCAGTGTTCGTAGTGCGACCCGATGATCTCTCCGGGCGCGGGGGCTTCGGGGTGCCGCACCGGAGGCCGTGCGTCGGCCGGCGGTGTCAGCGCTGTCGTTCGTCCACTCACAGGGGCTGACCTTACCCGCGCGAACGGGGCCCGGTCCCGTCCGTGCCAAGCTTGTGCGTATGCAGCCTTACGAAGAACGCCTGACCGCGCCCCGCTCCTGGTGGGTCATCTCGGTCCTGGTCGGCGTCGCCATGGCGCTGATCCTGCTGCCGCTGGGCACCCTGCCGATGCTGGGCGGGCTGATCGGCGGCTCGGCGCTGGCCGCGATGGCGGTCAGTTCGTACGGCTCCGCGCGGATCCGGGTGGTCGGCGGCGCTCTGGTGGCGGGGGACGCGAAGATCCCCGTCGAGGCGCTGGGGACGCCGGAGGTGCTGGACGCCGAGGAGGCCCGCGCCTGGCGGACCCACAAGGCGGACACCCGCGCCTTCATGCTGCTGCGCGGCTATGTGCCCACGGCGGTGCGGATCGAGGTCACCGATCCGGCTGACCCCACTCCGTACCTCTATCTCTCCACGCGCTTCCCCGAGCGGCTGGCCGCCGCCGTCGAGGCCGTACGGGCCTGAGAACGGGCGCGTGGCTCCCCGGGCCGGGTAGTCACCCACAAGGGCCACACGGGCCCTTGTGAGGCCTTGCGGGCCGGGCCGGGCGACTCTGCCCGGTCAGGCCAGTCCCAGACCCTCGTCCGGCGGCTCCGCCGGTGTGCCCGCGAGCTCGTTCCAGGGGACCTGCCGAGCGCGCAGATCCCTGCGGACCTTCTCGGCGAGCCGATGGGTGTCCCGGCGGTTCATCACCGCGCCGACGGTCGCGCCGATCATGAAGGGCGTGAGGTTGGGGAGATTGCGGAAGGTGCGCTTCAGCACCCGCTGGCGCAGCTCACGGCGGAGCTGGCCGCCGAGCGCGGCATTGACGGTCAAGGGGGACGTGACGTCGATGCCACGCTCGTCGGCCCAGGCGCCGAGGTAGGCCACGGCCCGCTGGCGCCCGTTGCCGGGGGCCCGGACGCCGTACACCTCGTGCAGCTCGGCGATGAGCTTGAACTCCACTGCCGCGACACCGATGATCTCGGCCGCCAGCTCGGCGGGCATGGCGGGCGGCACGGGCAGCATGGCCGCCGCCCCGATGCCCGCGCCCACGGTGGAGGTGCCGTAGCCGGCACCGGCCACCAGTTTGTCCGCGAGCTCCTCCGGCCCGAGGCCGGGGAACTGCGCGCGAAGAGTCGCGAGATCACGCACCGGGATGCGTGGAGCGTTCGCGATGATCCGGTCCGCTACGGCGGTGAGCCCCGACCGTGCGCCCCGGCCGCCCGTGCGCAGCCGCGCGACGGCCTGCCGGCCGGCGACGGCGGCGAGCGAGGCCATGCGGCCCCGCTCGGCGGTCGGGTCGGCACCGGCCTCGACCGTGCCGCCAGGGACGCCCTCGACGGGCCCGGAGGTCAGCCCGGGCCGCCGGTAGCGCCGCTTCCGGAACGGGTTCGAGCCTGCCATGGCAGACCCTGCCTCACTCGCAGTCGCGGCAGATCGGCTGGCCGTTCTTCTCACCGGCGAGCTGGCTGCGGTGGTGCACGAGGAAGCAGCTCATGCACGTGAACTCGTCGGCCTGCTTGGGCAGGACCCGAACGGCCAGCTCCTCGTTGGAAAGGTCGGCGCCGGGCAGCTCCATGCCCTCGGCGGCCTCGAAGTCGTCGACGTCGACCGACGACGAGGACTTGTCGTTCCGCCGGGACTTCAGCTCTTCAAGGCTGTCGCTGTCGACGTCGTCATCGGTCTTGCGTGGGGTGTCGTAGTCCGTTGCCATGTCGCTCTCCCCCTCTGGGTGTCTGCGGTATCTCCAGCGCACGTAACGCGTGAGAGGCCGGACTTGTGCCCGACCCGAGGCGGAGATTTTGCCTCACATCAAGGTCTGTTACTCAATCGACACCCAACCGCACACCTGAAGAGGTGATCGGGACGGGTGTCGATGGGGACCGTACACGGTCGAAATGCCGTGCACGGCCACGCCATTCCGTGTACTTCCCGTGATCAGGACCCCCGGAAACCCCCATTTTTCAGGCGTTCCCTTGGGGTCCACGATCACGGAGAGTAGATGGCCGGAAGTCTGCGTATGTGACCGATCACACACAGCCGCGGCGCCGGGCGGACCGGATGAATTCCGCCCAAAGCGAACCCGCGAGGGACCTATTGTCGCAGACTCCCCCGGCCCGGGCACCGCCCGGGCCGGAGCCGGTCAGGTGGGCAGGACGACCCGCATGACCAGGCCACCTCCCTCGCGGGGCTCCGCCGTGATCCGCCCGCCGTGCGCCCGGGCCACCGAGCGCACGATGGACAGCCCCAGGCCGACGCCCTTGTCGCTGCCCGTACGCTCCGTGCGCAGCCGGCGGAAGGGCTCGAAGATGTTGTCCACCTCGTAGGCCGGGACGACCGGGCCGGTGTTCTCCACTATCAGCACGGCCTGGCCCGGCAGGGCCTGGGTGGTGACCTCCACCCAGCCGTCGGGGGTGTTGTAGCGCACCGCGTTCTGCACGAGGTTCAGCGCGATCCGCTCCAGCAGCACGCCGTTGCCCTGGACGACCGCGGGCTGCCGGGTGCCGCGCAGCTCCACGCCCTTGGCCTGGGCCTCCCCACGAGCCTGGTCGAGGGCCTGGGAGGCCACCTCGGCGAGGTCCACGGGCTTGCGGTCCACGATCTCGTTGTCGCTGCGGGCGAGCAGCAGCAGGCCCTCCACGAGCTGCTCGCTGCGCTCGTTCGTGGCCAGCAGCGTCTTGCCCAGCTGCTGGAGCTCCGGGGAGGCCGCCGGATCGGACAGGCTGACCTCCAGCAGGGTGCGGTTGATCGCCAGCGGGGTGCGCAGCTCGTGCGAGGCGTTGGCGACGAAGCGCTGCTGGGCGGTGAAGGCGCGCTCCAGCCGGTCCAGCATCTCGTCGAAGGTGTCCGACAGCTCCTTGAGCTCGTCGTCCGGGCCGCCCAGCTCGATCCGCCGGCTCAGGTCCGTGCCGGCCACCCGGCGGGCGGTTCGCGTGATCTTGCCCAGCGGGGAGAGGACCCGGCCGGCCATGGCGTAGCCGAAGGCGAAGGCGATCACGGCGAGGCCGAGCAGGGCGAGGAGGGAGCGGCGCAGCAGGGAGCCCAGGGCCGCCGCGCGCTGATCGCGCATACAGGCTTCGAGGATGTTGTTGGCCTGGTCGGCGTTGAGGCCCGGGCTCTTCAGCTCGGGGCAGGTGTTGCCGGTCACCTGGACCTGGCTGCCGTTGACCAGTCTGATCAGGGGCTCGCTGCCGACGCTCAGGGCGTCGGCGGCCAGCAGATAGATGATCGTCAGCAGCAGGACGCCCGCCATCAGGAACATCCCGCCGTAGAGCAGGGTGAGACGTATCCGGATGGTCGGGCGCAGCCAGGGGAACGGGCGCACGACCGGCTGGCGCGGGTCCCAGGAGGGCTTGGGGGGCGGCGCGGCGGCCGGGCCCGGCCCGCCCGCCGGAGGGG
>NZ_JAILXP010000218.1 GCF_020740895.1 Streptomyces sp. UNOB3_S3
CCACCGAAAACGCCGACGCCGACGCCGGCGCCGTCCCCGTCACCCTCGTCGCCCTGCCCCCCGACCCCACGCCCGAGGAGTGCGTGGCCGCCCTCCACGCCACCGCCGCGACCGGCGAGGAACCGGTCCTCCTCCTGCACCACCGCGCCGTCGGCGACGTCATCGCCCGCTCGGTCGTCGCCGAACGCCCCGGCAAACCCTGCCTCGTCGTGGACGCCCCGCCCCACCCCGACGGCATACGGCGGGCCGCCGCCGAGGCCGCGGCGCGGGGCGTCAGCGGCTACGCCGAGATCGTCCTCGACGACACCGGGCGCCCCCACGTGCCCGTCACGGAACACCGGCCCCTGCCGCCGCCCGACGCCACCGCGATCCCCCTCGGGCCGGACGACGTCTGCCTGGTGACCGGCGGGGCCAAGGGCATCGGCGCCGAGTCCGCGCTGGCCCTCGCCCGCGCCACCGGGGCGCGCCTCGCCCTGCTGGGGCGCAGCGCGCCCGGCGGCGACGCCGAAGTCGACACATGGCTACGGCGGTTCGCCGACGAGAAGGTGACCGCGCTCTACCTCACCGCCGACGTCACCGACCCCGCCGCCGTGCGCCGCCGCGTCGCCGAGGCCGAGGCGGGCCTCGGGCCCGTCACGGCCGTCCTCCACTGCGCCGGGCGCAACGAGCCCGGGCGGCTGGAGTCCGTCACCCCCGAGCGGCTGCGCGCCGCCTGCGCGCCCAAGCGGGCCGGGCTGGACGCGGTCCTCGCCGCCGTGGACACCGGACGGCTGCGCCTCCTCATGGCCTTCGGCTCGGTGATCGCCCGGATCGGGCTGCCGGGCGAGGCCGACTACGCCCTGGCCAACGACCTGATGCGGTGCCGCGTCGAGGAACTCGGCGAGGCCCTGCCGGACTGCCGCTGCCTGACCGTCGAGTGGTCGCAGTGGGAGGGCGCGGGCATGGCCCAGCGGCTCGGGGCCGTCGAGACACTGCGCCGCCAGGGCGTCGCCCCGATCCCCGTGGCCGACGGCACGCGGATCCTGCTGTCCCTGCTCGGCGCCCCGGACCTGCCGACCGCCGTGCTGGTCGCCGGACGGCTGCCCCGCGCCGGGACCCTGCGGTACGCCGACGAGTCGCTGCCGCTGCTGCGGTTCCTGGAGCGGCCGCTCGTGCACCAGCCGGGCGTGGAGGTGGTGGCCGACGCCCGCGTGGGCCTGGGTAGCGACCCGTACCTGGCCGACCACGCCCTCGACGGCGTGCCCCTGCTGCCCGCCGTCGTCGGCCTGGAGGCCATGGCCCAGGCGGCGGCCGCCGTCACCGGGCACGACGGCGTGCTCACCGTCACCGAGGCGGCCTTCGACCGGCCGGTCACCGTGCCGCCGGACGGCTCCCGCACCGTTCGCGTCGCCGCGCTGCGCCACGACGACGGCACGGTGGTGGCGGTGGTGCGCAGCGACGAGACGGGCTTCTCGGCCGACCACTTCCGCGCGGTGTACCGCACGGGCGAGTCGACGGCCGGCCCGCCGGCGGTCCCCACCCCCGCGGATGCCGCGCGCTCGCCGCACTACGGCGGGCTGTTCTTCCACGGCCCGCGCTTCCGCCGCCTGGTCCGCTACCGGCGGCTCAGCGGCCGCGGCTGCGTGGCCGAGGTGGCGGCGGGCGGCGCGGGGGAGTGGTTCAGCGGCTTCCACAGCCCGCGGCTGCTGCTGGGGGACGTGGCGCTGCGCGACGCGTACGTGCACGTGCTCCAGGGCTGTGTGCCGCACCGGCGCGTGCTGCCGGTGGGCGTGGACGCCGTGCGGTTCCACGGCCCGGCACCCGGGGAAGGCACCGTGGTCGTCCACGCGCACGAGACGGCGCACGACGCCGACGGCTACCGTTACGACGTCCGCGTGGAGTCAGAGGCCGGCACGGTCCTGGAGACATGGCACGGCCTGCGGCTCAAGGACGTCGGGCCGCTGCCCAGGCCCGCCGGTGCGCCCTGGCCCGCCGAACTTCTCGGCCCGTACCTCACCCGCAGCCTGGACCGGCTGCTGCCCGAGGCCCGCGTGGACCTCGCGGCCGGGACCACGGCCGACGGCCTGCTTCCCGGCACGGACGGCTTCCGCCGCGCCGCCCACCTGGGCGACCGGGTACTGGCTGCCGTCGCCGGCCGGCCCGTCGCCGTGGACTGGGCACCCGTCCCCGACGCGCTCCCCGGGCGCTGGCGGGACCTGCTGGGCCCCCGCGCGGCCGCCGTGGCCGCGGAGACGGACCGGGCGACGGGCGGGGAGCCGGGCCACGGCTACGCCCGCCTGCTGACATGCCGTCAGACGCTGCTCGCGCTCGGCGCCCGGCCGGACGTCCCACTGCGCGTGGAGCGCACCGCCGCCGGCGGCTGGGCGCTGCTGCGCGCCGGCGACCTGGCCGTCGCCACCGTCGTCGTCCGCGTCGCCGGCCTGCCCGCCCCGGTCGCGGTGGCGGTCGGCAGCGCGCCACCCGTCCGCGTACCGCGGTCAGTACGGGCCCGGACCACCGGGAGCCGGGCGTGACGCCCGGCCGCCGTACCTACGTCCACCGCCACCACGTGCCGTTCGAGGAGACCAACCTCGCCGGCAACGTCTACTTCGCCCACTACGTCCGCTGGCAGGGCCACTGCCGTGAACGCTTCCTGGCCGAGCACGCGCCGGGCACGGTCGCGGCCTTCGCCCACGGCCTCACGCTCGTGACGGTCACCTGCGACATGGAGTACCTGCGCGAGTGCCGGGCCCTGGACGAGATCGACATCCACATGTCGCTGCGCCACCTCGCCGGCAATCGCATCGAGATGGCCTTCGACTACATGCGCGCCGGCAGCCCGCCGGAACTGGTGGCCCGCGGCCACCAGACCGTCGCCTGCATGCGCCGCACCGGCGACGGCGGCGGCATGGAGCCCGAGCCGGTACCGGAGGAACTGCTGACCGCGCTGAAGCCGTTCCAGCGCGGGTGAACCGGGTCGGGAGAAGCCCGAAACCCGGCGACACGGGTAGCGGAAGGACGTACACCACGGAAGAGGTCGAGGTGATCCTGGTGGGGAAGACACCGGCCTAGGCCGACCGCGCCGACCCGTGGAGAAACTCCAGCAAGCTCAGCCCACCCCCCGCCTCCGCCGCACCCTCCAGCCGTAACCCCGCCCGTTCCCCCAGCTCCCGGAACTCGTCGGCGTCGCGCTCGCGCCCGCCGTAGACCAGGAGCATGAGGAGGTCCAGCTCCAGCAGGCCGGCGCCGGCGCCACCGTCGCCCTCGCGCAGGTGCTCGGCGATCAGGACGCGGCCGCCGGGCGGCAGGGCCTCCGCGCACCTGCGCAGAAGTACCGCCGCGTGTTCGTCCGGCCAGTCGTGGACCACGTTCGCCAGGAGGATCACGTCCGCGCCCGCCGGGAGGGCGTCGAAGAAGCTGCCCGGTGTGAAGGCGCAGCGGCGGCCCTCGGGGGTGTCGCCCCAGGTGGTGCGGGCCGTCGCCACGGCTGGGGCGCGGTCCAGGAGGGTGCCCCGCAAGTGGGGGTGGGAGCGGAGGACTTCCGCGAGGACGGTGCCCGTGCCGCCGCCCGCGTCGAGGACGTGGCGGGCCGCCGGCCAGCCGTAGCCGGTCGCGACGGCCGGGGCGAGTGCGGCGGCGCGGGCCGCCATCGCCGCGTCGAAGGACGCGGTCAGGGCCGGGTCCGCCGCCAGGTCCTCCCAGACGGGTCGCCCGTACACGCGCTCGTAGACGGGACGGCCGGTGCGCAGCGCCTCCAGGATGTGGACGCAGGCGCGGTCGCCGCGCCCGATGGCGCCTTCGAGGTCGAGCCAGGGGCCCATGCTCATGGGGCGGCCGCCGGATTCCAGCAGGCGGGAGAGGGACGTGGGGCCGAAGACGCCCGGGGTGGGCTCGGTGAAGACGCCGCGTGCCGTGAGCAGCCGCAGGACCCGGTGCAGGGCGTCGGGTACGACGCCGGCGCGCCGGGCCAGTTCGGCGACCCCGAGCTCGCCGTCGGCGAGCAGGTCGGGGACGCCGAGGGTGGCCACGGCCCGCAGGGCCCATGGGGTCATCGTGTCCTTCAGGGACAGGAGCCGCGCGAAGGCCTCGTCCACGGTCACGGCCGCAGCGCGTACAGGGCGTTGAACGGGCTCGCCGTCGGGATCCGTTCGACGCGCCCGAAGCCCGCCGCCTCCGCGAGCCGGTGGAGCTCCGCCGGTGGCAGGCCCAGGGTGCCCAGCCCGGGGGCGCCGTCGGCGAGCGCGGTGGGCAGGCAGTAGAGGGTGCTGGTGGCGTAGAGGACGGTGGCCTGGGGGCCGGTGTTGTCGGCGGGGTCGTCCGCCGACAGCGACTCCAGGACGAGCAGGACGCCGTGCTCCGGATCGAGCGCCCCCCGTACCGTCCGGAGCAACTCCTCCGGCGCGGCCGCGTCGTGGAGGACGTCGAACATGGTGACCAGCGTGAGCGGTCCGGTGTCCGCCAGTGCCGTCGTCGCGTCCGTCGTCCCGATCGTCACCCGGCCGTCCACGCCCGCCGCGCGGGCGGCCTCGCGGGCCCTCCGCGCGTTCGGTTCGTGGAGGTCGTATCCGGTGAATCCGCAGTTCTCGAAGCGCCGGGCCAGGCGGACCAGCGCCAGGCCGCCGCCGCAGCCGATGTCCACCACCGTCCCGCCCTTCTCCAGCGCGGGCGCCAGCCCGGGGACGGCGGGGATCCACCGCTCGGTGAGCTCGGTGTCCAGCCAGGTCGCGCTCATCCGCTCCATGGCGGCGAACAGCCGCTCGGAGTAGGCGCCGCGGTCGACGCCCTTGCCCGTGCGGAAGTCCTCGGCGACGTCCTCCACGGCGGCGGCCAGCGGGGGCAGCAGCTCGAAGCCGGGGGCGAGATGGACGGGTGAGTCCTCGAAGGCGAGGACGGCGGCGTGCGCCTGGGGCAGGGCGAAGCGGTCGTCGGCTCGGTCGTGGTCGACGTAGCCGGCGGCGGCCAGGCCGCGCAGCCACTCCAGCAGATGGCGCTCCGACAGGCCGGTGCGTCCGGCGAGTTCGGCCGCCGTGGCCGGCCCGCCCGTGCCCAGCGCGGTGAACAGCCCGAGCCGTACGCCGAGTGCGACCAGCACCGCGGACAT
Source organism: Streptomyces sp. UNOB3_S3 (assembly GCF_020740895.1). Classification (GTDB taxonomy): domain Bacteria; phylum Actinomycetota; class Actinomycetes; order Streptomycetales; family Streptomycetaceae; genus Streptomyces. Next base: position 5,081 of record NZ_JAILXP010000218.1, read on the forward strand.
GGCCGCGCCGAGGTCGTCGACGACCCGGCCCAGGAAGTCCTGGACGGCCAGCGGGTCCAGGCCCGCCGGTACGTTCTCCGGCTGACCGGCGCCCATCGACCAGCCGTGCGGGCCCGCCGGCGGGCCCTGCGGGAGGAACAGCGCGCGGGCGCGGTCCGCCGCCGCCGTCCAGTAGCCGGTGAGGAGCTTGCGCTCGGTCACCGGGTCGGCGATGTCGAGGTTCTCCCAGCCGAAGTGGCACACCTGGAGCAGCGAGGACGTCAGGCCCGCCGGCTCGATCCACAGCCGGCCGCCGAGCGCCGCCGTCCACGCGGGCCGGCGCAGCTCGAACTCCAGGTGGGGCAGGTAGGAGGGGAACTCCTGGGCGGCGTCCACCATCCGGGTCACCCGCATTCGGACGGTGCCGCTGGCGTCCCCCATGATCAGGCCGAGTTCGCCGCCGGGTTCGAGGGCGCCGGTGGAGCGCTGCAGCCAGTGCTGGACGCCCGCCGGGGAGGTGAGCTCCTGCCAGGCCCGGTAGGCGGGCACGGGCAGGGGGATCTGGAGGTACGGGCCGACCCGGCGCCACGGCCAGCGCCAGGTGGTGCCGGTCCGCAGATGGGCCGCGAGCTGGTCGAGGATGCCGGGCCAGCCCATGCCGTTCCAGGACCGCCAGTCGGAGGGCGGGTTGTCGGCCTCCTCGACGACGGTGACCGTGGAGCCGCCGGTGTCCCCGGGTGCGACGGTCCAGGTGACGGCGGTGGCCGGGCCCACGCCCACCCACCGCCACAGCAGGCGCAGCGAGCCCGCCCGCCGCGCCCGTGGCGGGACGGAGCTCAGGGTGCGGCACCAGAAGAACTCGCCGTCCTCGAAGTCCAGCGTCGACTCCCGCCCGGCGACCGCCCACGGCCCCCGGCAGACCGCCAGCCAGCGCGCCACCCGGTCCGGGTCGGTGAGCGCGGCCCACACCGCCTCCGGCGGCTCGGGCAGGCTGACGGTGCTGACCAGCCGCTCCCACCGGTCCTGGGCGACGGGCCGGGCGCTGCCGCCCAGGGGCGGGAAGGCGGCGGACTCGCGGGCGAGGCCGCGCGGGCGGGGGTCGTGGGGCGTCATGGGCACCTTCCTCGTACGGGGAACGGGTGTACCGCGACTACTTGCCGAACTCCTTGTACTCGGGCCCGAAGCGCTCCCAGGGCAGATAGCCGCCCATGGTGAAGCGCAGGCTGGTGACGTACGCGACCGGCGAGTCGTCCATCCGCTCGATGTCGTGCAGCGGCAGCATCCGGTAGATCTGCCCCTTGCCGGGCGAGCCGGCGGGCGGGATCTGCCGGACGTCGTCGATCGTGAGGATGATCGGCTCCTTGTTGGCCAGCCGCAGGCCCAGTTTGGGCATGTCGAAGATGGCGCCCACGGCCATGCGGCACGCCTTGGCGGACGGGCCCTCGCCCGCGTACGGGTCGAACGGGGTGCGGATCTGGCCGGTCGACAGGCAGTCCGGGTTGAGGGTGACCGTGATGGGGCCGAGCTCCTCGCAGGATCCCTCCATCTTCATCTCGATGAGGTTGGTGTACACCTCGGCCTTCGACCACTCCTCGGACGTCGGCTGCGAGCGCACCACGCGCACGTAGCCGTCGAAGGGCACGGTGTACTCGCCGACGCCGGGGACGGCGAAGGTGTCGACCGAGGTGATGCCGAGGTTGTCGATGCCGGGGACCGGCGGGGTCCAGGGTTTCACGCTGGTGCCGGAGTACAGGTTGCGCACACCGTCCGTGGTGACCGGGCGGCCATAGACCACGGACGGCCGCTGCGTCGGAGCGGACATCTCTCCCCTTTCAGGGCGGTGGAAGACGGAAGCGCGCCGTGGCGCGTCAGGGCAGGGGCTGCCGTACGGTCCAGTCGCAGCAGGTCAGGCCGGGCTCGTCGGGGACGCCGTCCTGGTCGGAGTCGATCTCGCCGTCGACGGTCGAGTACACGTCGCGGGAGTTGAGGTCGATGACGCCGTCGCCGTCCCAGTCGTTGAGCTTGCCCTTGAACGTGCCGAGGATGAAGGCGTTGGTCATCGGGCCGACCTCGGGGTCGTGGAGCGTGGAGAGCACGCCGTTGCCCGGGGTGAGGACCTCCTCCAGCGGCCTGCCCGCGATCCGGGCGAGGTTGACGTGCCCCCAGCCCTGGAAGCGGCCGCGGACGTAGCGGATCGCGTACTCGTCGTGGACCCGGAAGCGGGGCTCCAGGTGCCAGGTGCCGTAGCGGGCGAAGCCGATGTCGGCCTGGCGCACGCCCTGGGACGGGTCGTCGGCGCGGCCGGACTTGAAGAACGGCCGGGGCACCAGCGACTCGAAGAAGAAGTTGCCGCGGTCGCGGCGGCTGCGGTCGGTGAAGCCGCGGAAGAGGTAGTTGTCGACGTGCGGGGACCCGTCGGTGTGGAGGCCGGCGATGGTCTTGGCGATGACGAGCTGCTTCTCGCGGGTGGCGACGTTGGGGCAGGCGTGGGCCTGGCCGTAGATCCTCGCGAGGCCCTGGGGTGCCAGGGAGACCTTGCCCCAGTGCTGGTTGGAGTCGTCCAGCCGGACGTACAGATCGCAGTGGATCAGCAGGAAGATCGTCTCGTCGAAGGTGCGGCCCGGCGTGGAGCGGCCCTCGCGGCCGTCGAAGGCCGGGTCACCGGTCTGGAGTTCGCTGATGAACAGCCTCGACCACTCGGCGATCTCAGGGTCCGGGTCCTTCAGGAAGCTCTGGAGCGTCGCCACGGCCCGCGCGCCGCCCAGCTTCTCCACGGCCCACAGCGCGTCCCAGCGCACCTGGCGGTCGCCGTCGTCGCGGACGGCCTGGGCCAGCAGGTCGATGGCGTCCGCGTGGTCGCGGTCCGCGTACTCGAACAGGGCCTGCTCGCGCATGGCCGGGTCGGGGTGGTTCAGGGCCTGCTCGCGCAGCTCGTCGTTGCTGCGGTTGTCCAGCCGGATCGCCACGCGGTCCAGCGCGTAGCCGAAGTCGCTCGCCCAGGCGGCCGGGTCGCCGGCGACGAAGCGCGGGTCGACGTTGCTGAGCGTCGTGCGGTAGGCGAAGTTGAGCGCGTCGCGCTGCTCGGTGCCGAGGTCCTCCAGAAGGACCGGGTCCTCGGGGCCCGCCTTGGCCCAGGAGCCGGGGTCGCCCTCGGCCGGCGCGGCCGGGGACTTGTTGCACAAGTCGATAGCCATGTGTGAGCTTCCTTCCGACAGGGCCGGTCGGGACCGGCAGAGGGAGAACTCGCTATCGGTAAGTTATGCGACCCCGGGCCGCTTGCCTTCTCTCAAGTTGGGCTGTTGTACCGCTCGTCGAGACCCTCCGGAGGGAAGGCGCGGTCCTCGCCCGGCCCCGTGAGGACGACCGTGCCGGCCGTCCGCGCCCCCGCCGGCCACCGCAGCAGCCGCAGCAGCGCGGCCATCCCGGGCGCGAGCGGCACGGGCGCCATGCCCATCCGGCGGGCCTGCGCCACGGCGCCCATCTCCTGCGCCCGGCCCGCCCCGCTCCACAGCGACCACTCGGCCACCACCGTCGCGCAGCGTGGCAGGGCCGCCGCCCGGCGCAGCGCCTCCCGCCGCAGCAGCTCGTTGGCCAGCCCGTAGCCCCCCAGCTGCCGGTGCGCCACCCGCGCGGTGACCGAGCCGAAGACGACCAGGTGCCGCAGCGCGCCGGGGTCGAGGGTGTCGAGGACGGTGCCGAGCCCGTCGGCCTTGGGGGCGGCGAGCGCGTCCAGGTCCCGGGACCGGGCCAGGGCGACCGGGCCGCCCGCGACGACACCCGCGCAGTGCACCACGGCCCGTATAGGCAGGGGGACGCGGCCCAGCGCCCGGGCGACCGCCCGGTGGTCGGTGACGTCGGCGGTGAGCACGTCGGCGCCGGGCGGGGCGTCGCACAGCCGGCGCAGCAGCGCGGCCGGGCGGCGCGGCAGCTCCCCGGGGGAGGCGGTGTCGAGGAGGACGGGACGGTAGCCGCGGACCGCCGACAGCACGGCGGCCGCCCGCAGTCCGAGGCCGCCCAGCCCGCCGGTGACCAGCGCGGCGCCGCCCGGCCGGGCCGGGCCGTCCGGCGGCACCGGCGGCTCGGGCAGCACGGCGGCGCGCCAGCCGGTACGGGTGACCGTGCCGTCCCCCGCCACCCGCAGTTCGATGCCCGGGGTGGCGCCGTGCGCGAGGCGGGCGATCCGGGCGGGGAGGCCGGGACCGGCGTCCCGTACGGGCAGTTCGAGGGCGGCGACCCGCAGCCCCGGCGACTCCAGCGCCGCCGAGCGCAGCAGGCTCCCGCCCCCGGCGCCCCGGTGCAGCAGCACCAGCCGCCGCCCGCCGGACGCCCCGGCGCGGGCGATCCCCTCCAGCAGCAGGGCGCTGTCGCCGGACCGGTGGGCGGTGCCGAGGACGACGGCCACGGCGGGCTCGGCGTCCCGGCGGGAGGCGTGCCGCAGGGCCACGGCGAGCGGGTCCCGGGGGTCGCCGGCCACGTCCCAGCGGAAGGCGGCGGACGGCGGGGGCCCGCCGTCGCCCACCCGCACGGGAACCGGCCGGAACGCCCGTACGGCCCGCGCGCCCCGTACGGCCCGCGCGCCCGCCGCGTCAGCGCTGTCCATGGCGCCTCCGGATGAAGGTCGGTGGGTTCAGTACGTGTTGAGCGCGGTGAGCAGGGTCGGGATGGCCTCGCCCTGGAAGTCGACGTCCACGTCGAACTCGTTGATCATTCCCTCGAGCACCAGCAGCGACATCAGCGGGAAGACGAACGCCGGGGCCGCCGCGATCCCGGAGCGCCGCTGGAGGTCGAACAGGCGGGTGGCGAAGGGCGCCAGCCGGAACTGCCCGGCCGTCCGCCCGGTCGTCTCCGCCACCAGCTCCTCGACCCCGGACCGGAAGCCGGGCAGATCGCACCCCGGCGGGACGCGCTCGGCGCTGCGCAGCACCACGTCGGCGCACTCCGGGCCCCGCCCCAGGGACATGTTCATGAAGAACTCCGCGAACAGCCGGCGCACCGGGGGCTCCAGCCGCACGACGAATCCCGCGTCCAGCAGGACGACCACGCCGTCGGGGTTGAGGTACAGGTTCCCCGGGTGCATGTCGCAGTGGACGAGACCGTCGATGAACAGCATCCGGTACACGCCCTGGAGGACGTTGCGGACGATCCGCCGGCGCTGCTCGCGGTCGAGCCGGCCCGCCTGGAAGCGGTCGAGCGGCTCGATGAGGTCCATCACCAGCGCCCCCGGCCCGGACGCCTCCGGGATGGGCGCGGGCAGCCGGAAGTACGGCAGCCGGGAGAGGTTGGCGCGCAGCGCCGCCAGCGACCGCGCCTCCCGCTCCAGGTCCAGCTGGCCGAGGACCGCGCCCCCGACCTCCTCCACGATCCGCCGCGCGGGCACCTTGCGCAGCGGCGGCAGCCGCTCCATCAGCCGGGCCCCGGCGCGCAGCAGCGCGAGGTCCGTGTGCATCCGGTGCTGGATGCCGGGCCGGCGGACCTTCACGGCCACCCCGCGCCCGTCGGCGAGCTCGGCGCGGTACACACAGGCGATGCTGCCGCTGGCGGCGGGCGTCCAGTCGAAGGAGGCGAACGGCCAGGCCCGGCGGGAGCCGTACGCCCGGCCGAGGGCCTCCGCCGTCTGCGCGCGGGTCATCGGCGGCACCCGGTCGTACAGCCGGCCCAGCGACCGGCAGATCCTCGGCGGCAGCAGGTCGTGCCGGGTGCTGAGCAACTGCCCGCCCTTGACGAACGTGGGCCCGAGCCCCGACAGCAGCCGCGCCGCCCTGCCACCGATCACCTCCGGCAGCGCGCCCGGCCCCGCGCGCACGGCGTCGAGGGTGCCCGCGGCGGCGTGCCGGGTGGTGACGGCGGCGACGGTCGCGAGCCGGCCGGCGAGCGCGGCGTGACTGACCTCCATGGCCTTCTGGCCTCCTCCCGGCGTCCTCCTGGCGTCCGAGTGATCGGCTGAACTTGCCTGGGGACGCGCCGAGTTGGAGCGTTGACACCGAACAGAGGCTACATAATATGGGAGCGATCCCTCCGGCGGTAGCACGGTATCGGCGAGAGGAGGAAGAGGTGTCGGATGCGGTACGGGTCACCGTCCGCCTCCCCGCGCCACCGGCGCGGGTGTGGCCGGCGCTGACCGAACCGGCCCGGGTGGCGCAGTGGTTCGGCGACCTCGCCGGCCCGCTGACCATCGGCGAGGACAACCGCCTCGACTTCGACGACGGCGACTTCTTCACCCTGCGGCCCACCGCCCTCGTCCCCGGGCGCACGGTCGAGTTCGTCTGGCGCTTCCTGGGCGTGGGCGAGCGGCAGCGCGTCGTCTGGACCCTGGAGGCCGCCGGACCCGGCGCCGCCCTGCTCACGGTCGCCGACCACGACGACACCCGCACCCCCGCCGAGGCGGGCCAACTCCACGAGGGCTGGACGGACTTCCTCGCCCGCCTCGCCCGCCACCTGCGCACCGGCCACGGCGCCCGCTACGCCCTGCGCGACGACATCGACGGCACCGTCGGCCTCCCGGCCGGCCCGTACCGGCCCCTGGCCTACCCCACGCTGCTGGACTGGCTGCCCGTCGCCGAGGACGGCTTCCGTCCGGCATGGTTCTTCGTCGTCGACGACGAGGGACCGCGCAGATTCGCGCTGCGGGAGTGGGAGCTGAGCGAGGACGAGGAGCTGACGTTCACCGTCGCCGTCCCCGGGACCGCCCGGGCCCCGGCCGCCCGGGTGGCCCTCGCCCCCGCCGGAGCGGGGCTCCGGCTGTCCTTCGCCCACCGCGGCTGGACGGCCCTCGGCCTCCCGGACGGCCGGGCCCAGGAGCTGCGCCGCCGCTTCACGGCCACCTGGGTCGCCTCCCTGGCGGCCGCCCGCGACCGGGCCCGCGCCGCCGCCGGGCCGGGCGGCTGACCGTGCGCGCCGCCGCGCCCCCGGCGTCCGCCCCGGCCGTCCGCCCGTCGCCCTCGGCGGAGCAACTCGCCTCCGTCGAGCGGGCGATCCGCCGGATGCGCGACCACCTGGGCGAGACCCAGTGCCTGACCGACCACGCCGAGGCGGGCCTGTTCAGCCCGTTCCACTTCCACCGCGTCTTCCGCAGCGTCACGGCCGTCACCCCGGCCCGCTTCCTGGCCGCGCTGCGGATGGCGGAGGCGCAACGGATGATGATCCGGGGCAGCCCCAGGGTGACGGACGTGTGCACGGCCGTCGGCTACGCCAGCCTCGGCACGTTCACCACCCAGTTCACCCGCCTCGTCGGGATGTCCCCGAGCCGCTTCAAGGCGCTCGTCGACCGGCACGGCGACCGGGGGATCGGCGAGGTCGTGGCCGCCGGCGCGGTCCTGGACGATGGCGGGGGCAGGG
>NZ_JAILXP010000219.1 GCF_020740895.1 Streptomyces sp. UNOB3_S3
GCCCCCGGCCCCGCCGAGCCCGTCGCCTGGGAGCCCACGGCCGTGCCCTCCGGCGAGGAGCTGCTGGAGCGCGCCACCCCGGTGGTGCTCGCGGACCCGCGGGCGCGGGCCGCGCTCGACGGGCACCGGTACGTGTTCCTGGGCGCCGGCCTGCTCTCCGACGACAAGGACCGCACGACGCCCGCGATCCTGGTGCTCGTCTACGACTACACCGACGACCGCACGCTGGAGTTCACCCTCGACGACGGCGAGCCGCCGGTGCTCACCGGTATGACCGCGGGGCCCGCGCAGCCCGCCCTCTCGGACGCCGAGATCGAGCGGGCGGTCGCGATCGCCCGCGCCCAGTCCGAGGCCGTGCGCCGGGCCCCGGCCGACGCCGTGCCCATGGTGCTGCTGACCAGCGACGTCCACGAGGGCGACGAGCACCACGGCCGGCGGCGCGCCTATGTGGCCTTCGGTTCCCCCGACCGGCGCATGCCCCAGGTGCGTGTCCTGGTCGACCTCGGGGAGGAGCGGGTGGTCGGCACGGGAAGGGGGGAGGGCGATGAGTGAGTCGGGCCGGATCAGCTGGCCCGCCCAGCAGCCGGTGTGGACCTTCGACTGGCGGCTGGCGGACGCCCCCGACGAGGAGGGCATCGTCATCCTCGGCGCCGCCTACCGGGGGCACCAGGTCTTCGCCAAGGCCAGCCTGCCGTCGCTGCGGGTGCAGTACGAGGGGCCGTGCGGCCCCTACAAGGACCCGCTCAACTACAACAACTCGCACCCCACCTCGCGCTGTCCGCAGAACAGGGTGTGCGTCTACGCCTACACCAGCGGGGGGCTGCGCGCCCTGAGCGTGGAGTCGTACCACACCATCAGCGCCTACCGGCTGACCCACCGCTGGGTGTTCTGGGAGAACGGCGTGGTGATGCCCCGGCTCTTCAGCGCGGGCATCCAGTGCCCCTTCAACCACCGCCACCATGTGTACTGGCGGCTGGACTTCGACATCGACGGCGCCCAGCGGGACCTGGCGCTGGAGTACAACACCTATACGGGAGAGGAGGGCTGGGGCGTCGGCTGGCACCCCTTCCGCACCGAGACCAAGCGGCTGAAGAACCCGCCGTCGCGGCGCAGCTGGGCCGTCGTCGACCTGGACAGCCACCGCGGCTACCACGTGCTGCCCGGGCCGAACGACGGCACCGCGGACGCCTTCTCCGCCTCCGACCTGTGGCTGCTGCGCTATCGCGCGAGCGAGGACCGCTACGGCCGGCAGGGCACCGCGGCCGACGACGGGCTCGGCGCCTACCTCGGCGGCGAGAGCACCGACGGCCAGGACCTGGTCGTCTGGTACGCCGCGCACCTCTTCCACCGCGTCTCCCAGGGAGGCGACGACTGGCACGGCGTGGGCCCGGACCTCGTCCCGTTCGGGCCGTGGTGACGGACGGGCGCCGCCTCGGGCGCCCGTCCCGGCACACCGGACCGCGTGTCAGACCAGCAGGCCCCGCACCAGCCCGGTGATCAGGTCGTTGACGCCGCCCACCACACTGCCGAGCGTGTTGACGAGCCCGCTCAGCAGGCCCTGCACGGCGGGGACCAGCCCGGCGCCGTCGACCCGGCCGCCGTCGCGGGCGGCCCGCTCCTTCGCGAGCCGTACGGTCGCGGCGACCGCGTCGGTCGTGGCGAGCGTGACGGCGCGGAGCTCGGGACGTCCGGTGCCCGCCTGCCGCTCCAGGCCGGCCCGGGCCCGGCCCAGCGCGTCGAGGTTGTCCCGGATCACCCCGCAGTGCCCGGCGCGGGACCGCTCCGGGCCGAGGGCCGCGCAGCCCGCGGCCTCCTCGGCCGCCTCCTTGCCGACGGCGTTCTCGTCGATGGCCCGCATCGCCTGGCCCGCCGCCCTGCGCACGGCGTCGGGCGACGGGGCCTGGACGTGGTCGGTGACACCGGACGGCGCGGACACCGTGCCGGCCGTGGTGGGGGCCGCGGTGCCGAGGAGGAGCGCACCGCACACGGTGGCGGACACCAGCAGGCCGGATCTTCGGGGGACACCCATGGAGGTAACTCCTTCGAACAGAAGGGGATCTTCACGACGACCCTGCGCCGGGTGTGCCGACCCCGCAAATCGGGCCTCCCCTAACAGCCCAGCAACCACCCGGCCAGAGGGTGTACTTCGGGCGTGGCGCCGTTGACATCGCGTGAGCGGACCACACGGGAGCCCCGCACACGGCTGTGTGCGGGGCTCCCGTGGTGGCACGCGCGGTGGCGGTCGTCATGTCGCCAAAACGCTTCAGACCTCCAGCTCGGCCTCGATGCGCCGGAGCTGGTGGCGGGCCATCGCGAGGTTGGCGCGCTTGCTGTCCAGGGCCAGGTACAGGAAGAGGCCGTTGCCGCCCCGGCCCGTCAGCAGCCTGATCAAGTGGTACTGCGTACCGAGGGTGATGAGGATGTCCTCGATGCTGTCCTGGAGGTTGAGCAGCTCCATGGCACGCAGCTTCGCCCGGACGACGTCCATGTTGCCCGCGGCCGCGACGTTGAGGTCGAGCGTCGCGGAGCCGCCCAGGGTGCCCAGCGCCATGCCGCTGCCGTAGTCGACGAGGGCCACGCCCAGCGCGCCGTCGATCGAGTTCATCGCGTCCTTGAGGGCCGTTTCGGTGTTCGCCATGGGAAATCCATTTCCTTGTCGATGAATTGCCGTCGGTGAGTGTGTGCGCAGGGGATGCGCGCGGGGAAATTTATGGACAAATATGCAATCGGCTACGCCTGGCGCTGCCGCTCCAGTGCGCCGTCGACGAGTTCCGCGATACGGGCGCCCGCTCTGCGGGCCTCCAGATTCAGCCGCCCCACATTGGCGTCGGCCGCGGCCAGCAGGGTCAGCACGCTCGCGGAGCCGGCCGCGTAGGTGGCCACGTAGCCGAGTTCGCCGCTGATGACGAGTTCCCGGAACCCCCCGTGGCCCACGGCGTCGGAGAGCCGTGCCCCGACGCCCAGGGCCGCCGCGGTCAGCGCGGCCAGCCCGTCCGGTTCGGCACCGGTGACGAGATGCGCGATCACCAGCCCGTCCGTGCTCGCCACCATGGCACCGGTCAGATGCGGTACCCGGACACGTAACCCCTGGAGCTCGGCGAGCACCTCGGGTGCGGCGGTCATCGGCTGCCTCCTTACGACGAATTGCCTCAACGCGCGCCTCATCATGGGATCGGTGGGACCCGGCCGGCACCCGGCACGGTCGCGGAACGTCTCAGGGTCACAAGGCCTCCAATGCGTCGCGGATCCGTCGGAGCAGAGAGATCTCCGGGGCGTCGGCGGGGAGCCTCGCGGCCGGCGCCGGGCGGGGCGCCGGTGTGCCCGGCGCCGGGGTCCGCACCAGCCCCGCCGCCGCCAGCCGCCGGACGTCGAGGAGGGTGGCGAAGGCGGAGCGGCCGAGCGCCCCGGCGATCTGCGTCGGCGTCCGTACCCCGTCGGCCGCGGCCAGCACCGCGCCGCGCCCGCACCCCGGCCCGGCCGCCGCGCGCCGCCCGACGGGGACGACCGGGGACACATCGAGCTCCGGGCAGGGCCAGGCCCGCTCCAGCAGGCGCCGGCGGCGGCGCACTTCGCGCTGCACGGCCGCCACGGGGACGGGACGGACGGGCCCGAACCAGTGCCGGGCCTCCCGCAGGAACCGGTCGGGGGCCCGCTGGGAGCCGTCGAGCGGGGACAGCACGAAATAGGCCGCGTCGAACAGGGCGCTGAGGTGGCACAGTTCGAGCTCGCCCCGGCTCAGCCGGCCGCGTTCGACGAGCAGGCTCCCCGCGCGGTGGTCCGGCCCGCCCTCGGCCACCGCCTCCTCCCAGCTCTCGCGCGAGAGCCGGCCGCCCGCCGTCAGCCGCCACCCCACGTCCGGCACGACGGGGCTCTCGGCGTGCACCAGGGCGCCGTCGGCGAGATAGAGCGCCCCGGCCCGGCCGTGCAGCGCGCCCGTCGCCCGCTCCCGGGCGAGCCGGTCCAGCGTGGCCGTCACGACGGCCCCGCCCGTACGCGGGCCCGGCCCCATGGCCTCTCCCGCCACTCCCGCCACTCCCGCCACTCCCGCCACTCCCACCGCTCCAGCTCCAGCTAACGCCGTCACGCCGACACCAGCCGGGTCGCGAGGTCCTTCATCCGGAACAGCGCCACCGCGAGATTGGCCTCCGTACGGTCCAGCCAGAGGTAGAGGAAGACGCTGCTGTCGAACGACGTCGCCACGTACCGGAAGAGGTGGTAACTCCCCCGGGCCGTGACGATCAGCTCCTCCACCGGCCCGTCGCGGCGCGCGCCGCCGCCCGTGAACACACCGTTCTCCACGGCGAGCCGGGCGAGTTCGGCGGCCTCCGCCGCCGACGCCTCGTGGTCGCCGTCCGGTCCGTCGCCCGCCGCCCCCAGGGTGAGCCCGCTCGCCCAGTCCACCAGGCTCGCGCCCCGCGCCCCGGGAATGGCCATGGCCTCCGTCAGGCACCCGTCTATTCCGGTCACACGATCCTCTCCAGCCGCGCGACGGCAACAGGGAGCGCCGCGTCTCGGTACAAGGGGGGTGATCACCAGGGGACGTGGCCCATGCGACGGAAGCTAACCGATAACGGTGGTGCGGGGTGAGGGTTTTGGCATTTTCCCTCGGCACATGTACGGGAGTGCTATAAGCCCCGCCGGCATACCCCGCCGACCCGGCTCCGGGGAGGAGCGGCGGTACACCGAAGGATGTAGTGAGGGTTCATCACCGCCTACGAGGTCCGCCGTCCGGCACGCGCCGAGGATGAGGAGAACGACGATTCCGGGGGCTTCCATGACGCGGACCGCACGATCCACCGCACCCGTACCGGCGCCGGCCTCCGGCCGCGCCGGTGCCGGCGGCGGGCCACCGGGGCGGCTGCCGCTCCTCGACGTGCTGCGCGGCGCGGCCGTTCTGGGCACGCTGATGACCAACGTGTGGCTGTTCACCGGGCCCGGGGCGGAGTGGGGCGTCCTCAGCGGCGGCGCGGGCGGCGGCGGGGCCACGCTGCGCGGCGCGCTCTCCGGTCCCTCCCTGTCATCGGTGGCCGAGAGCCTCTTCCGCTTCCTCGCCGACGGCAAGTTCCTGTCGATGCTGACCATGCTGTTCGGCGTGGGGCTGGCCATCCAGTTCGCTTCCGCGTCCGGGCGGGGGCAGCCCTGGCCCGGCCGCTACCGACGGCGGGCGCTGTTCCTCCTCGCCGAGGGGACCGTGCACTTCGTGCTGGTCTTCGCCTGGGACGTGCTCATGGGCTACGCGGTCACGGCCCTGCTCGTGGCCCGGCTGCTCGCCCGCTCCGAACGCGTCCGCCGCACGGCGATGTGGGTGGCGGCGGGGCTGCACCTCACGGTGATGGCCCTGCTCACCCTCGCCGCGACGACGGCGGGCACGGGCGACGGCGGCGACGGCCCCGATCCCCGCGTCGTCGGCCTCTACGCCCACGGCGGCTACCTCGACCAAATCGCCTTCCGGCTCCAGAACGCGATCGCCCTGCGCATGGAGCCCGTGCTCTCCTTCGGGCTGCTGGTCTTCCTCTTCCTCCTCGGCGTACGGCTGTTCCGCGCGGGCGTCTTCGGCGACGACGGGACCGGGCGGCGGCTGCGGGTCCGGATGCTCCGCTGGGGCCTGGGCGCCGGGCTGCCGCTCAACGCGGCGACGTCCCTGGGCGGTATGGACTTCTTCCTGCTGAGCCGCTACGTCGCCGCCCCCGTGGTGGCCATCGGGTACCTCGGCCTGATCGGTGTGCTGATGGACCGTCGGCGGAGCCGCGGCCGGGGCCGGGTGGCGGCCGGGCTGGGCTCGGTGGGACGGATGGCACTGACCTGCTACGTCGGCCAGAACGTGCTGTGCGTGCTGGCCTGCTACGGCATCGGCCTGGGGCTCGCGGACCGGTTCGCGGGCACCGGGCCGTGGTGGGTGATGGGGCTCTGGGCGGCGGTGGCCCTGGCACTCGTGGCCGGGTCGACGCTGTGGCTGCGGAAGTTCGCCCACGGCCCGCTGGAGTCGGCGCAGAAGTGGGCCCTGCGGCGCTGACCCCGCCCCGGTCAGTCGTAGGGCACCACGGCGACGGGGCACGGGGCGTGGTGGACGCACGCCTGGGCGACCGCGCCCAGGCGGGGTGCCAGGGCGGGCCGGTTCCCGCGGCGCCCGACCGCGAGCAGGTCGGCGCCCCCGGCGGCCCGTACGACCGCGCGGGCCGGGCTCTCCAGCCGGACGCTGTCGACCACGGGCACGTCCGGATACGTCTCGCACCAGGGGCGCAGCGCCGCCGTGAGCCGCTGTTCCGCGTCGCCGGCGAGTTCCTCGGCGATGTCGGGGTCGACGCCCCAGGGGGCGTAGGCCTGCACGGGCAGGGAGCGCGCGTACACGACGCGCAGGGCCACCCCGCGCGCGGCCGCCTCGGTGAAGGCGAAGTCGAACAGCGCGGGTGCGGGCCGTTCCAGGCCGGTGCCCAGCACCACGCCGCCCTCGGGCGAGGGCTCCGTGCCCGCGCGGACCAGCACGACCGGCCGTTCGGCGCGCCCGGCGACGCGCAGGGCGGTGTCGCCGAGGAAGAAGCTCTCCAGCCGGTCCAGGCCGCGTGAGCCGAGGACGAGCACCGACGAGCGCTCCGCGGCGGCCAGCAGCGCGGCGGCGGGCTCGTCGGCGACCAGGTCCTCCACGACGGTCAGCGCGGGGAAACGCCCGAGGACCTCGGTCCGGGCGGCGCGCACGATGCGGCGCGCCCAGTAGTCCCGGTCCCGCTCGGGCGGCAGGTCCGGCGGGCCGGGCACGTGCATGATCCAGGCGTGCAGCAGGCGCAGCGCGAGCCCGCGCCGGTCGGCCTCGGCGGCCGCCCAGAGCGCGGCGGCCAGGCTCTCGGGCGAGCCGTCCAGGCCCGCGGTGACGGGTGCCGGTTCCATGACGACCGCCTCCGTCCGGTCCGGGTCCCCCTTCCAGTGTCGGTCAGGGGGCCGGGCCGGACGGCGCCCGGCGGGGCGTGCCCGCCGGGGCGGCGTACCGGGGCCGGCCATCGGCTTCCGGCCCCGGCACGCGCCCGGGGGACCGAGCGGGGACGACATCCCGTCCGGGCTGTGACCAGCGTGCCGTCACGGCGGCGCGGCGCGCAGGGGCCGAACGGGCCACGCCCGGGGACACCCGGGCCTTGCCGTCCCCCCGGGCCCGGCGCACGGTGGAAGGAGCGAGGGCCCGACGGGGGCGCCGCCCGGGGACGACGGCACCGGAGGTGAGCACGATGACGGTCCCGGAACCGCAGGCTCCGCGATCCCCCGGGCCCGGGGCGGCCGTGGCGGAGACCACGGCCTGGGTCGTCGACCACACGGCGCCCGCCGCCGAGCGCCCGCTGCGCCGGGAGCGCAGACCACTGGCGGAACCCGGCCCGCACGATCTGCTGATCAAGGTGCGGGCGTGCGGGGTGTGCCGCACCGATCTGCATCTGGCGGAGGGCGACCTGCCGCCGCGCGCGCCCCGCCGTACGCCCGGCCACGAGATCGTCGGCCGGGTGCTGGCCGCCGGGCCGGCCACGGAGGGTTTCGCCCCGGGCGACCGGGTCGGCGCCGCCTGGCTGGCGGGCGCGTGCGGGACGTGCCGCTACTGCACCGGCGGCCGGGAGAACCTGTGCCCGGACTCCCGCTACACCGGCTGGGACATCGACGGCGGCTACGCCGACCACGTGGTCACGGACTCCCGCTTCACCTACCGGCTGCCGGAGGGCCCGCCGGACGAGGAGCTCGCGCCGCTGCTCTGCGCGGGGATCATCGGCTACCGCGCGCTGCGGCGCGCCGAGCTGCCGCCCGGCGGCGCGCTCGGCATCTACGGTTTCGGCGCGTCCGCCCATCTGACCGCGCAGCTGGCGATCGCCCAGGGCGCGTCCGTGCACGTCCTCACCCGTGCCGAGCCGGCCCGCCGGCTGGCGCTCGAACTGGGCGCGGCGTCGGCGGGCGGCACCTACGACGATCCGCCCGTGCCGCTCGACGCGGCGATCCTGTTCGCTCCCGTCGGGGATCTCGTGCCGGTGGCGCTGGCGGCCCTCGACCGGGGCGGGACGCTGGCCGTGGCCGGGATCCATCTCACCGACATCCCGGTGCTCGGCTATCAGCGGCACCTCTTCCAGGAGCGGACGCTGCGCAGCGTCACCGCTAACACGCGGGCCGACGGGCGCGCGTACCTGTCGGAGGTGGCGCGGCACCGGCCGGTGGTGCACGTGCGTCCGTACCCGATGAGCCGTGCCGACGAGGCGCTCGCGGATCTGGCGGGGGACCGGGTCACGGGCGTGGCGGTGCTGATCGCGGAGGAGTGATCCGGTCCGGCCGCGCGTCCGCGCCGGATCGGGGCCGTTCGGCCCATGGCGGTCCGGCGCATGCTGGATCATGATCCGGGTAGGACGGCACACCGACAGGGCGTCAGCCTCGTGCCGTCCCGCGCGCACAACGGTCGACGAGTCGATGAGGAGCCGGAGCGGTGGAGCAGCAGTCAGCGCGAGCGGGGGCGTTCTCCGCGGAGCGGCCGATCCGGGTGTTCCTCCTGGACGACCACGAGGTCGTACGGCGGGGCGTCCACGATCTGCTCGACGGCGAGGACGACATCTCGGTCGTCGGCGAGGCCGGCAGCATCGCCCAGGCGCTCACGCGCGGGCCCGCGCTCCGGCCCGACGTGGCGGTGCTGGACGTCCGGCTGCCCGACGGCGACGGCATCACGGTCTGCCGCGAGCTGCGGTCCCGGATGCCGGGGCTGGTCTGTCTGATGCTCACGTCGTTCGACGACGACGACGCGCTGCTGGACGCGATCATGGCGGGGGCGTCCGGCTACGTCCTGAAGCAGATCAAGGGCTCCGACCTGGTGGCCGCCATCCGCACGGTCGCCTCCGGCCAGTCGATGCTGGACCCGGCGACGACCACGCGCCTGATGAACAGCCTGCGCGGCGAGGACGAGCGGCCCGAGCCGGAGGACGAGCGCCTGGCCGGGCTGTCGCCGCGCGAGCGGGAGATCCTCGGTCTCATCGGGGACGGCATGACGAACCGTCAGATCGCGGAGCGGCTCTACCTGTCCGAGAAGACGGTCAAGAACCACATCTCGCGGATGCTCGCCAAGCTCGGCGTGGAGCGCCGGATCCAGGCGGCCGTGCTCGCGTCGAGCGTCGCCCGGCCGTCCTGAGAGCGCGTTCGCCCAGGCCGAGCCCCCGGGCCCGCCCGCGCGGAACGCCCTCGGGATGCCGCTCCTTCACGCCCATGGCGGCGAGGTCGACCCAGGCCCACTATCAGGGCAGGGACCGAACAGAGAGGCAACCTCATGAAATCGAGGGCCTTCCGCCTCACCCCGGCAGCGGCAGTACTTACCGCGGGTCTGCTGCTGGCCGGCGCGTCGGGGGCGGCCGTCGCGACTCCGGCGGATGACTCCGCGAGCGCGACGAGCAACAGCGCGAACAAGTCGGATGACAAGCAGACATCGCCGACCTGGTACGTGCGCAGCAGGTGGCAAAGCGATCAGGACTGCTGCTACGCGGCAGGCAACCACGGTCAGAATGACACCCACGAGTGGCACCAGTACAAATGCCAGCAACACGGCAACTGGTGGTGGCTGTACACCGACACCAAGCCCTGAACGACGACCCGGCACCCCCGTTCCCTCCGGACACCCGCCCGGAGGGGACGGTCACCCACCCGCTCAGTGTCCCGGCAGCGGAATACTCCACGTCAGAACCGTCCCGCAGCCCGCCGGCGCTGTCAGGCGCAACCGGCCGCCGTGCCGCGCGGCCCGCTCGGCGAGGTTGCGCAGGCCGCTGCGGCGGCCGCCCTCGCCCTCCGGCATCCCGGCACCGTTGTCGGTGACGGTCAGCGTCAGCCGACGGCCGTCGTTGACGACGGCGACGTCCACCGACCGGGCGCCGGCGTGGCGGGCCACATTGGCCAGGGCCTCCCCCAGGACCGCGGCGACGTCCTCGGTGACCTCGCGCGGCACCTGGGTGTCCAGCAGCCCCTCCATCCGCAGGCTCGGGGCGAAGCCCAGGAGCGTGCCGCCCTCGCCGACGGTCTGGACGACCCGGCTGCGGAGCCCGTGCTGGGGGGAAGTCTCCCGGGACCGCAGGCCGAAGATCGTGGACCTGATGATCTTGATGGTCTCGTCGAGGTCGTCGACCGCCCGCTGGACGCGCTCGGCGGCCTCCGGGTGGTCGATAAAGCGGTCGGCGCTCTGGAGCGTCATGCCGGTGGCGAAGAGCCGCTGGATGGCCAGGTCGTGGAGATCGCGGGCGATGCGGTCGCGGTCCTCCAGCACGGCGATCTGCGCGGCGTCCGCGCGGCGTTCGGCGAGCTCCATGGCCACGGCGGCCTGCCCCGCGAAGGCGAGGAGGGGCTCGGTCTCCTCCTGGGTGAACGGCGCGCGCCCCTTGGCCCGGGCCAGCAGCAGCACGCCGCGCACCGCGTCACCGGAGGTGAGCGGCACGGCCACGGCGGGGCCGGCGGCGCGGCAGGGACCGGCGGCGTTCGCCGGGTCCGCGGCGAGGCCCGCGCTGAGGACCGGCCGGCCCTCGGTGTACGCGCTCCCGACGAGGGTGCCGCCGACGGCCAGTACCGTGCCGCGCAGTTCGTCGGCCCCCTCCCCCAGGGCGGCCTCGACGGTCAGCGCGGGCTCCCCCTCCGGCAGCGGCAGGGAGACGGTGACCAGGTCGGAGCAGGTGATCTCCTTCGCCCGCTCGGCGATCAGGCCGACGACGTCGGCCGGCCGGCTGCCGGACATCAGACGGTTCGTCACCTCGGCGCCCGCCCGCAGCCAGCGTTCGCGGCGGGTGGACTCCTCGTACAGCCGGGCGTTGTCGATGGCGACGCCCGCGGCGACGGCGAGTGTGGACAGCACCTCCTCGTCCTCGTCCTCGAAGTCCGCGCCGCCCCGCTTCTCGGCCAGGTAGAGATTGCCGAAGACCTGCTCGCGCACCCGGATGGGCACGCCCATGAAGCTGCGCATCGGCGGGTGCTCCGCCGGGAAGCCGTACGAGGCCGGGTGCGCGGAGATCCGGGACAGCCGCAGCGGCTCGGGGTGGCGGATGAGCTCGCCCAGGATGCCGTGGCCCGACGGGTAGGGGCCGATGGCCCGGATGTGCTCCTCCGGCAGCCCGACGGTGAGGAACTGCGACAGCGTGCGCCCGTCCGGCCCGATGACGCCCAGCGCGCCGTACCGGGCGTCCACGAGCACCACGGCCGCCTCGACGATCCGGCGCAGCACATGCTCCAGGTCCAGCTCGCGCCCGACCGACATCACGGCCTCCAGGAGGCTGTGGACCCGGTCCCGGGTGCCTCGCGCGGCGTCGATCCGGGCCTGGAGCTCCTCCAGCAGCTCGTCCAGCCTGAGCTGCGGTAAGCGCACCACCATTCCGTGCCTCCTCGTAGGCGCGTCCGAACCGTCACGGACGGACAAACCCGCCCACCCGGAGACCACCGTATCCGCTGGCCGGAGCGCTGCGGGAGCCGGGGCCGGGCCATTGTGGGGCCCGGCCCGGGCGCCTTCTCGGGCGCCTTCTCGGGCGCCGGTTCAGGCGCCGGCTCAGGTGCCCGGCTTGCGCCCGTAGACGTAGACGTCGTCGCCGTTCTTCAGCATCGACCAGTACGTTTTGGCGTCCCCGCGCCGCATGTTGACGCAGCCGTGGGAGCCGGGCGCCGACCAGACGCTGCCGTCGATGGCGTGGAACGCCTGCCCGCCGTCGAAGAACTGGCTGTAGGGCATCCGCACCTTGTAGATCGTCGACCAGTGGTCGACGCTGCGCCAGTAGATCTGCTTGAGCCCGGTGCGCGTCCCGTACCCGTCCCGGCCGGACCGTATCGGCACCGGCCCGAAGGCCAGCCGCGAGCCGTCCTGTATCCAGCTCAGCTGACGGGTCAGGTCGACGCAGGCGATCCGGCCCTTGTTCACCGGGCACTTGCGCTCGGCGTTGGGGTTGCTCCCCGCGGCGCGCTGCTTGCCGACGAGGTCCATCACGCCCCAGGTGACGGGCCCGGCGTAGCCGGCGGCGGGGCTGATGCCGTGGTCGAGCTGGAAGTCCCGGATCGCCCGGCAGTCGGCGGGCGACTGCCGCCCGTCGACGGGCCGTCCAAGGAACCGCTCGGCCTGCTTCTGGTACGGCCCGGTGCCGGCGGTGCACGAGGCCGTCGCCGCCTGCGCGCTCCCCGCCCCCGCCGTGACGGCCAGCGGCACGGCCAGCACGGCCGCCGCGCCGAGGAGAACACCGACTCGTCCGCGTGCGCGGACGTCCGCTCTGCTCACTGCTGCGCTTGTCATGCCCGTATGACACGCGGGGAGGCCGCTTGGTTGCGCTTCGAATAAGTCGCGGTGACGCGCGCGGGGAGGTTTCGGGA
>NZ_JAILXP010000022.1 GCF_020740895.1 Streptomyces sp. UNOB3_S3
CCCGCGCACACCGCGCGCAGGCCCCACGGGACCGCCCCACCGCCCCGCCGTCGTACGCGGCCTCACAGTCGTACGCGGCCTCACCGTCGTACGCGGCCTCACGGCCTCAGAGGGCGCAACCCTGGGTGTTGACCCTGCCGGTCGCCGTACGGCCGTCCACGACGTCCTGGTGGACCTCGTCCGCGGTCAGCGCGTAGCCGGTGTCGGCGTCGTCGAGGGACTTGGCGAAGACCACACCGTAGACCTCGCCGTCCGGGGTGAGCAGCGGGCCGCCGGAGTTGCCCTGCCGGACGGTGGCGTAGAGGGAGTAGACGTCGCGGCGGACGTTGCCGCGGTGGTAGATGTCGGGGCCGTTGGCCTGGACCCGGCTGCGGACACGGGCCGCGCGCACGTCGTACGCCCCGTTCTCCGGGAAGCCCGCGACAATGGCGCTCTTGCCCGTCTCCGCGTCGCCCTGGGCGAAGGACAGCTCGGGCGCCTCCAGCGAGGGCACGTCGAGGACGGCGATGTCGCGCTTCCAGTCGTAGAGGACCACGCGCGCGTCGTGGAGCCGGCCCTTGCCGCCGACCTGCACGGTGGGCTCGTCGACCCCGCCCACCACATGGGCGTTGGTCATGACCCGGTGCGGCGCGAAGACGAAGCCGGTGCCCTCCAGGACCTTGCCGCAGCTGGGCGCGTTGCCCACGACCTTGACGATGCTGCGCTGGGCCTCGGTGGCGACGGGGCCGCCCGCGAGCCTGGGATCGGGGGCGGGCACGGAGGTGATGGGCTCGGCGGAGAACGGCGCGAAGACCTGTGGGAAGCCGTTCTGCGCGAGGACGGTGCTGAAGTCGGCGAACCAGGTGTTGGTCTGCGGGGGCACCACCCGGGCCACGCCGAGCAGCACCTTGGAGCCGCGGACCTCCCGGCCCAGTGTTGGCAGGGTCGTACCGGCGAGGGCGGAGCCGATCAGCCAGGCGACCAGCAGCATGGCGGCGACGTTGACGACGGCGCCGCCGGTGGCGTCCAGCGCGCGGGCCGGGGACCAGGTGATGTGGCGGCGCAGCTTGTTGCCGAGGTGGGTGGTGGCGGCCTGGCCCACGGAGGCGCAGAGGATGACGATGGCGACGGCCGCGACGGCCGCGATCGTGCCCGGCTCGGCGTCGTCGGTGGCGCTGTCCCAGATGACGGGCAGCGCGTAGACGGCGGCCAGACCGCCGCCGAGGAATCCGATCACCGAGAGCACGCCGACGACGAACCCCTGGCGGTAGCCGATGACCGCGAACCACACGGCGGCCACCAGCAGCACGATGTCCAGCACGTTCACCGAAAGATGCCTCGCATTGATGTGTCGTCGTGGCCGGCGGAGGGCCACCGTCTCATGCCCGTCAGGAGTGCCGGTCCAGCGGGACCTCCCGATCGCGGTCCCAGGGCCGCTCCCACCCCGCGTAGTGGAGGATCCGGTCGATCACTCCGGCCGTGAAACCCCACACCAGGGCGGGGCCCACCCGGAAGGCGGGGCCGCGGTGGCCGCTGGGGTGGACGGCCATGGCGCGGTGCGCGGGGTCGGTGAGGTGGGAGACCGGGACGGTGAAGACGCGGGCGGTCTCCAGCGGGGAGACCGGGGCGACGGGGCTGGGCTCGCGCCACCAGCCCAGGACGGGCGTGACGACGAAGCCGCTCACCGGGATGTAGAGCCGGGGCAGCACGCCGAAGACCTGCACCCCGGACGGGTCGAGCCCGGTCTCCTCCTCGGCCTCGCGCAGCGCGGCCCGCACCGGGCCGTCACCGTCGGGGTCGCCGTCCTCGGGGTCGAGGGCGCCACCGGGGAACGACGGCTGCCCGGCGTGCGAGCGCAGTCCGCCGGCCCGCTCCAGGAGCAGCAGCTCGGGGCCCTGCGCGCCCTCGCCGAAGAGGATGAGCACGGCGGACTGCCGCCCGCCCTCCTCCGGCGGGAGGAACCGGCTGAGCTGCCGCGGCTCCACGGTGCGCGCGGCGCGCTCCACCGGCTCCAGCCACTCCGGCAGCCCCCGGGCGGTGACGGTGACCGCACCGGCCCCCGCGATCCCGGTCTCCCCGGTCGTCCCCGCGCCGTACGTGCTCGTCATCCGTCTCCCCCGGTGTTCCTCGGCCGCGCCCCGGTCCTGCGGGGCGCGGTCCCGCGCCTTGCGGTTGTGCGGCGTACGCTCGGTCACTCGGCTCCCAGAGGGCTCGCGGGCAGGCCCGGATAGTCCGCCGGGGGCTTGAGGCGCTGGCCCGGCCGCCCGCCCATCTCGTACTTGAGCAGCTTCTTCGCCTTCTCCGGGTCCGTCTCGCCCTCTCCGTACGACGGGCAGAGCGGGGCGATCGGGCAGGCGCCGCAGGCGGGCTTGCGGGAGTGGCAGACGCGGCGGCCGTGGAAGATCACGCGATGCGACAGCATCGTCCACTCGCTCTTGGGGAAGAGGGAGCAGACCTCCGCCTCGACCTTCTCCGGGTCCTCCGCGTCGGTCCACTTCCAGCGGCGGACGAGCCGGCCGAAGTGGGTGTCGACAGTGACGCCGGGTACTCCGAACGCGTTGCCCAGGACGACGTTGGCGGTCTTGCGGCCGACGCCGGGCAGCGTGACCAGATCCTCCAGCCGGCCGGGCACCTCGCCGCCGAAGCGGTCGCGGAGGGCGGCGGAGAGGCCTATCAGGGACTTGGCCTTGGCCCGGAAGAAGCCGGTCGGCCGGATCAGCTGCTCCAGCGTCTCGGGGTCGGCGGCCGCCATGTCCTCGGGCGTGGGGTAGGCGGCGAAGAGCGCGGGGGTGGTCTGGTTGACCCTCAGGTCGGTGGTCTGGGCGGAGAGGACCGTGGCGACCAGGAGCTGGAACGGATTCTCGAAGTCCAGCTCGGGGTGGGCGTACGGATAGACCTCGGCGAGCTCACGGTTGATCCGGCGGGCGCGGCGCACCAGCGCGGTCCGCGACTCGGTCTTCGACGCGGCCTTCGGCCCGGTCATCGACCCGGCCTTCGCGACCGCCGGGGATTTGTTCGTTTTTGCGGATTTCGTCTTCTTCGCGGCGGGGCGTTCGCCCACAGCGGAATCACGGGCCGCGCTCACCCTTCCGGCCCCCTTGCCCTGTGCTCTCACCGGCGTATTGGACACCCGGCCAGACTAAAGCCCAGCACTGACATCCGCCCCGACCGCAGGAAAACCACAGCCCAATCGGACCCCTGCCGTAGGGCTCCGGGCGACGATGCGCCACACTTGTGTTTGATCACACAGTTTTACCGACGGGCATCATGGGGACCACGGTCCTCTGTGCATGTCGACAAGGAGAGAACTCGTGGACGACGTTCTGCGGCGCGCCCCGCTCTTCGCGGCGCTCGATGACGAGCAGGCCGCTGAGCTGCGCGCCTCCATGGGCGAGGTCACCCTCGCGAGGGGCGACGCCCTGTTCCACGAAGGGGACCCCGGCGACCGCCTCTACGTGGTGACCGAGGGCAAGGTGAAGCTCCACCGCACCTCGCCCGACGGCCGCGAGAACATGCTGGCGGTCCTCGGCCCCGGCGAGCTGATCGGCGAGCTGTCCCTCTTCGACCCGGGCCCGCGCACCGCCACCGCGACCGCGCTCACCGAGGTCAAGCTGCTCGGCCTCGGCCACGGCGACCTCCAGCCCTGGCTCAACGCCCGGCCCGAGGTGGCCACCGCCCTGCTGCGCGCCGTCGCCCGCCGGCTGCGCCGCACCAACGACTCGATGTCGGACCTCGTCTTCTCCGACGTCCCCGGCCGTGTCGCCAAGGCCCTGCTCGACCTGTCGCGCCGCTTCGGCGTCCAGTCCGAAGAGGGCATCCACGTCGTGCACGACCTCACCCAGGAGGAGCTGGCCCAGCTGGTCGGCGCCTCCCGTGAGACCGTCAACAAGGCCCTCGCGGACTTCGCGGGCCGCGGCTGGCTCCGCCTGGAGGCCCGCGCCGTGATCCTGCTGGACGTCGAGCGCCTCGCCAAGCGCTCCCGCTGACGCGGGGCCACGACAGCAACGACTACAAGGCGGGGCTGTGTGGGGTGCGATGCGCACCCCACACAGCCCCGCCTTGCCGTTTTCCGGACGCCTGCCGGATAGGCCCGTGCCCGTCAGATCAGCCCGTGCTCGTCCAGGTAGTCCAGCTGCGCCCGTACCGAGAGCTCGGCCGCCGGCCACAGCGCGGGGTCGACATCCGCGTACACGGTCGCGACGACCTCCTCCGCCGTGCGGTGGCCGTTCTCGACGGCCGTCTCCACCTGGGCGAGCCGCTTGGCCCGGTGCGCGAGGTAGTACTCGACGACGCCCTGGGCGTCGTCGAGGACCGGGCCGTGCCCCGGCAGCACCGTCCGCGCGCCCTCGTCGACCGCGAGCGCGCGCAGCCGCCGCAGCGAGTCGAGGTAGTCGCCGAGCCGGCCGTCCGGGTGCGCCACGATCGTCGTGCCCCGGCCCAGCACCGTGTCACCCGTGAGGACCGCGTCGTCCGCCGGCAGATGGAAGCAGAGGGAGTCGGCCGTGTGGCCGGGCGTGGAGATCACGTGCAGCTCCAGCCCGCCCGTCGTGATGACGTCGCCCACGCCGAGCCCCTCGCCGCCCAGCCGCAGCGCCGGGTCCAGGGCCCGCACCTTGGTGCCCGTCAGCTCCGCGAACCGGGCCGCGCCGCCGGAGTGGTCGGCGTGGCCGTGCGTCAGCAGCGTCAGGGCGACGCGCAGCCCCGCCCCCTCGGCCACCTCGACGACCCTCCGCAGATGGGTCTCGTCCGCCGGACCCGGATCGACCACGACGGCCAGGTCCGAGCCGGGCTCGGCCAGGATCCAGGTGTTGGTGCCGTCCAGCGTCATCGCGGACGGGTTGGGCGCGAGCACACAGGTCGCCCGGGCGGTCGCGGGGCCGCCGATGGCGCCGGGGCGCGGCCGTCCGGGCAGATCGGTCGTGTGCGTCATGCGTCGGCTCCCGAGGGTCCAGGGGCGATGTGCTCGGTGTCATGTTTGGCGGCGACGTGTTTGGTGAACTCGTCGTGGCCCGGCCAGCTCAGCACGATCTCTTCCCCGACGAGCCGCGCACGCGCCAGTACGGGCGTGAGATCCCGGTCACCCGAGGCGGCCAGTACCTCGCCGACGGTGCCGTAGGGGCCGAGCGAACGCAGCGTGGAGATGGTCGGCGGCATCATCATCAGCTCGCCCCTGTCGTAGCCGGCCGCCGCCTCGGCGGGGGCGGTCCAGACGGTGCGGTCGGCCTCCGTGGAGGCATTGCGGGTGCGCTGCCCTTCGGGAAGCGCGGCGACGAAGAACCACGTGTCGTAGCGGCGCGGCTCGAACTCCGGGGTGATCCAGCGCGCCCACGCCCCCAGCAGATCGCTGCGCAGGACCAGGCCGCGCCGCTCCAGGAGCGCGGCGAACGACAGCTCACGGCTGACCAGCGCCGCCCGGTCGGCCTCCCAGTCCTCCCCCGTGGTGTCCGCGACGACCGTGTCCGGGGCGGGGCCGGCCAGCAACACGCCCGCCTCCTCGAAGGTCTCGCGGACGGCGGCGCAGACGATGGCCTGTGCCCCGGCGGCGTCGGTCCCCAGCCGCCGGGCCCACTCCGCGGGGGCCGGACCGGCCCAGGGCACGTCGCGCTCGTCGCGCGGGTCGACGGAGCCCCCCGGATACGCGTACGCGCCTCCGGCGAAAGCCATGGAGGCGCGTCGGCGCAGCATGTGAACGGCGAGCCCGCCCTCCCGGGCGCGCAGCAACAGGACGGTGGCGGCACGGCGCGGTGCCACGGGCCGGAGCTCGCCCCGGGTGAGCGCTCTGATCCGGTCCGGCCACTCCGGCGGGTACCACTGGCCGTTCGAAGTCGACATGGCCGGATGCTATGCGCTCACGCCCGGATGTTCGAGAGGGGCGATCAGTCCCGGACCTCGGCTCAGTCCCGGACCTCGACGAGGAACTCGACCTCGACGGGGGCGTCCAGCGGCAGCACCGCCACGCCCACGGCCGAGCGGGCGTGCACGCCCTTCTCGCCCAGGATCTCGCCCAGCAGCTCGCTGGCGCCGTTGAGGACGCCCGGCTGGCCGGTGAAGTCCGGCGCGGAGGCCACGAAGCCGACCACCTTGACCACCCGGACGATCTTGTCCAGGTCGCCGATGACGGACTTCACGGCGGCCAGGCCGTTGAGCGCGCAGCGCGCCGCCAGCTCCTTGGCCTGCTCGGGGCTGACCTCGGCGCCGACCTTGCCGGTCACGGGAATGGCCCCGTCGACCATCGGCAGCTGGCCCGCGGTGTGGATGTAGGAGCCGCTGCGCACGGCCGGCTGGTACGTGGCCAGCGGCGGCACGACGTCGGGCAGGGTCAGCCCGAGCTCGGCGATCCGGTCCTCGACCGTGCTCACGGCTTCTCCCGCTTGAGGTAGGCCACGAGCTGCTCGGGGTTGTTCGGCCCCGGCACGACCTGGACCAGTTCCCAGCCGTCCTCGCCCCAGGTGTCCAGAATCTGCTTGGTCGCGTGCACGAGCAGCGGCACGGTGGCGTATTCCCACTTCTTGGTCATGGGCCCGACTGTAATGCCTGATACCGGCGGCCTCGTGCGTAGCCCGCACGGCGACTGGTTAGGCTCCGCATCATGAGCAGGCTCCATGTCGTCAGCGGCAAGGGCGGTACCGGGAAGACCACGGTGGCCGCGGCCCTCGCACTCGCCCTCGCGGCCGAGGGGAAGCGGGCGCTGCTGGTCGAGGTCGAAGGCAGACAGGGCATCGCGCAGCTCTTCGAGGCGGAGGCGCTGCCCTACGAGGAACGGAAGATCGCCGTAGCGCCGGGCGGGGGCGAGGTGTACGCGCTCGCCATCGACGCCGAACGGGCGCTCCTCGACTACCTCCAGATGTTCTACAAGCTCGGCAGCGCCGGCCGGGCACTGAAGAAGATCGGCGCGATCGACTTCGCGACGACCATCGCGCCGGGGCTGCGGGACGTCCTGCTCACCGGCAAGGCGTGCGAGGCGGTGCGCCGGAAGGACCGCACGGGCCGCTTCGTCTACGACTACGTGGTCATGGACGCGCCGC
Organism: Streptomyces sp. UNOB3_S3; assembly: GCF_020740895.1. Taxonomy (GTDB): domain Bacteria; phylum Actinomycetota; class Actinomycetes; order Streptomycetales; family Streptomycetaceae; genus Streptomyces. The sequence goes on from NZ_JAILXP010000022.1 coordinate 7,005, forward strand.
CCACCGGACGGGTCACCCGCTTCCTCAACGTCAACGACGAGGTCGCCGGGCTGGCCCGGATCGGGCCGATCCACAATCAGGCGCAGGCCGTGATGCGCGTCCTCAAGTCACCGGAGACAGCGGTGCACTTCGTGACGCTGCTGGAGGAGATGCCGGTCCAGGAGACCGCGGACGGCATCGCGGAGCTGCGGGCGGCGGGGCTGCCGGCCGGCGGCGTGGTGATCAACATGGTGCGGCCCGAGATCCTCGACGAGACGGCCGTGGAGTCCGCGGCCAACGGCGGGCGCCCGGAGGTCGCGCGCGCCCTCGCGTACGCCTTGGAGCGCACGGGCTCCGGTGGCGCACGGCGCGCGGGGCTCGCCGAACCGCTCGTCGACCCCCTGTTGCGGCAGGCGCGCGAGCACACCGAGCGGCTGGCCCTGGAGCACCGGGGGCGTGCGGACGTGGCGCGGCTGGGCCTGCCCACGTACGAACTCGAGCTGCTCGGCGACGGGGTGGACCTGGCGGGGCTGTACCGCATGGCGCGCGAGCTGAGGAAGCAGTTCGCGCGGGGAGAGGCGAGCGAGCGACAGGGAGTGAGCGGGTGAGCGTGGAACCGGCGGCGGAGCCGCTCGGCATAGACCCGATCCTGGACGACCCGCGCACCCGCATCGTGGTGTGCTGCGGCTCCGGCGGTGTCGGCAAGACAACGACCGCGGCGGCCCTGGGCCTGCGCGCGGCCGAACGCGGCCGGAAGGTCGTCGTCCTCACCATCGACCCGGCCCGCCGGCTGGCGCAGTCGATGGGCATCGACGAGCTCGACAACGTCCCCCGCCGGGTGCCCGGAATCGACGGCTCCGCCGGCGGTGAACTGCACGCGATGATGCTCGACATGAAGCGGACCTTCGACGAGATAGTCGAGGCGCACGCCGACGGGGACCGCGCGCGGGCGATCCTGGAGAACCCCTTCTACCAGTCCCTGTCGGCCGGCTTCGCGGGCACGCAGGAGTACATGGCCATGGAGAAGCTCGGCCAGCTCCGCGCCCGGGACGAGTGGGACCTCATCGTCGTCGACACCCCGCCGAGCCGTTCGGCACTGGACTTCCTGGACGCGCCGGGCCGGCTGGGCTCGTTCCTGGACGGCAAGTTCATCAAGGTGCTGATGGCGCCGGCGAAGATCGGCGGCCGGGCCGGGATGAAGTTCCTGGGCGTGGGCATGTCGGTGATGAGCGGCCCCCTGAACAAACTGATGGGCGCCCAACTCCTGCGGGACGTACAGACCTTCGTCGCCGCGATGGACACGATGTTCGGCGGATTCCGTACCCGCGCCGATGCCACCTACCGGCTGCTGCAAGCACCGGGTACGGCCTTCCTGGTCGTCGCCGCGCCCGAGCGGGACGCGCTGCGGGAGGCCGCCTACTTCGTCGAGCGGCTGGCGGCGGAGCGGATGCCGCTGGCCGGGCTGGTGCTGAACCGGGTGCACGGCAGCGGTGCGGCCGGGCTCTCGGCGGAACGCGCCCTCGCCGCGGCGGAGGCGCTCGCGAACGGGACGGCGGACGCCGGCGGCGCCCCGGCGGGAGGGCCCTCGGGAGGGTCGCCGGAATACGCAGAAAATCTTGACGGCGACGGCATTGTGGATCGTGGCAGCGGGCAGGCTGGCTCACGTACCGCCGGCGACCCTGGCACCCTCACTCCCACGGACACGTCCTCTCCCGAGAGCGGCTTCCCCCAGCCCGCCGCGTCCGCAGGAGCGAGCGCCTCGGTGGCCTCAGCGCCGGTGACCTCCGCGTCGGTGGCGCGACCCACCGGGGAAGCCGATCCCACCGCGGATGCCGACGCGGCCACGGCTTCCTCCACGGGTTCCACTACAGGTTCCGCTGTGTCCTCAGCGTCCCCGGCACGGATCGCCGCCGGGCTGCTGCGGCTGCACGCCGAGCGCATGCAGGTGCTCGCGCGCGAGCGGCGCACGCGCGACCGCTTCACCGCGCTGCACCCCGAGGTCCCGGTGGCGGAGGTCGCCGCGCTGCCCGGCGATGTGCACGACCTGGCGGGGCTGCGGGCGATCGGTGACCGCCTCGCGGACCAGACGGGTGACCGGGCGGGTGACCGGACAGGTGACCGGGCGAGTGGTGCCGTGGAAGGTGCCAGCGCGGAAGGTGCCGACAGCGCCGTGGAGGGTGCCGGGGACGCCGACGAGGGCGCGTCCGTATCGCGCTGAGACCGCGCGGCGCCACAGCCGCCGCCTAGGTGACCGCATCACGCCGAGCAGGCGGGCGGTCGCGCCGCCCCGGGCGCCCGTACCGCCGCCGTCGTACTGCCCGTCGTATCGTCGCCGTACTGCCACCACCGCTCCGCGCGTGGTGGGCGGGGGCGCCCGCCGGACGTCCTGGCCGGCCCGTGGGCTGCCGGCCCCGTCGGCCCAAGACCGTCGGCCCGTGGCTCGGCTTACGGCGGTGTGTCCGCCCGCCGGCCGACCCGCTAGCCGACGGCCGCGTACTCGTCGTACTCGGGCTCGCCCAGCGGCAGGATGCCGGCGCCCCGCTCGTACTCCGTGCGCGCGGTCTCCAGGAGCCTGCGCCACGACGTGACCGTGGGGCGGCGCCGCAGCAGAGCCCGCCGCTCGCGCTCGGTCATGCCTCCCCAGACACCGAACTCGACGCGGTTGTCCAGCGCGTCGGCCAGGCACTCGGTGCGCACCGGGCAGCCGGTGCAGACCGCCTTCGCCCTGTTCTGCGCTGCGCCCTGAACGAATAGTTCATCCGGATCGGTCGTGCGGCAGGCGGCCTGCGCACTCCAGTCGGTTACCCAGCCCATGCTGGCGCCGTCCTCTCCCGAATCGAGGCTCCCCCACGGCGGCAGCGGCATATTCACCGTTGCCAGTTGAGGACGTTACGGAAGGCGGACAGGGGGCAACACCCCCTTCGGGCCCAATCTTGAATGGCCCGAACGGACTATGAGTATGCGGCAGATCACCCAACGGAGTGAGCCGACGACATCACGGACCATTCCCTCCATAGAGGGGTGATCCACCCACCCCTCGACCGACAATGAGGGGCATAGGCGGCAATACGGGCACGTCTCATCACTCACAAGAGTGAGAGTGCAGGTGATGCGGGGGAGCATCGCCGTGACTGGCGTGAAACAGCGTAGGCGAACACACCTGCGTCTGTCCGCCGAATGAGAACGTAGGCTTCCCCCCATGGCTATGAAGTGCTCGGACGAGGGCCCCTCCAGGGCCCGACAGGCCGCGAAGTTCCTCAGTGTCAGCGTGCTTTCAGGAGTGGTGCTGGCAGGTCTGGCCCTACCGGGCATCGGCGCTTTCGGCCTGGTGGCCAAGGGCACGGTCGAGGGGTTCGACGAGATCCCCGCCAACCTCAAGACGCCGCCGCTCAGCCAGCGCACCACCATCCTCGACGCCGAGGGCGGCGAGATAGCGAAGGTCTACTCCCGCGACCGCACCGTGGTGCCGCTGAACGACATCTCGCCCTACATGCGCCAGGCGATCGTCGACATCGAGGACGCGCGCTACTACCAGCACGGCGCGATCGACCTCAAGGGCGTGCTCCGAGCGGCCAACAAGAACGCCCAGTCCGGCGGCGTCTCCGAGGGTGCCTCGACCCTCACCCAGCAGTACGTCAAGAACGTCTTCGTCGAGGAGGCGGGCGACGACCCCGAGAAGGTCGCCGTGGCGACGCAGCAGACGATCGGCCGCAAGGTCAAGGAGCTGAAGTTCGCCATCCAGGTCGAGAAGGAACTCGGCAAGGACCGCATCCTCAACAACTATCTGAACATCACTTTCTTCGGGCAGCAGGCCTACGGGATCGAGGCCGCCTCCCAGCGCTACTTCAGCAAGCACGCCAAGGACCTCACCCTGGGCGAGTCCGCGCTGCTGGCCGGCGTCGTCCAGTCGCCCAGCCGCTACGACCCGGTCTACGCCCCCAAGGAGTCGACCAAGCGGCGGAACACCGTGCTCCAGCGCATGGCCGAGCTGAAGCACATCACCCCGGCGCAGGCGGCCGCCGAGCAGGCCAAGCCGCTCGAGCTGAAGGTCAGCCGGCCCAAGAGCGGCTGCATCACCGCCGTCAACGGCGCGGGCTTCTTCTGCGACTACGTCCGCGAGACCTTCCTCAACGACCCGGTCTTCGGCAAGACGAAGGAGGCCCGGGCCAAGCGCTGGAACGAGGGCGGTCTGGTCATCCGCACCACCCTCGACCCGCAGACGCAGAAGTCCGTGCAGAAGTCGATCACCGATCACGTCTACCAGAGCGACTCGGTGGCCACCGCCGTCTCGATCGTCCAGCCCGGCACGGGCAAGATCCTCGGCATGGGCCAGTCGCGCCCGTACGGCTTCGGCGACCACATGACGCAGATCAACCTCTCCGCCGACAAGGCCATGGGCGGCTCGAACTACGGCTTCCAGGTGGGCTCGACCTTCAAGCCGATCCTCGCGGCGGCCGCGCTCGAGCAGGGCGTGTCGCCGTACAAGACGTACTCCTCGCCGTTCCGGATGCCGTATCCGGACGAGGTGGAGACGTGCGGCAAGCCGTGGAAGAACAGCGGCGGCGAGATGGTCCAGAACGAGAACCGCAGCGAGGTCGGCCCGTACGGGATGAAGGAGGCGACCGCGAAGTCGGTCAACACCTACTTCATCCAGATGATCGAGGAGACCGGCGTCTGCCCGGTGGTCAAGATGGCGGACAAGCTGGGCATCAAGCCCGCCGGCGGCGGCAAGTTCGAGCAGGTGCCGTCGATCGCGCTCGGCACCGAGGGCCTCTCCCCCCTCACCATGGCCTCCGCCTACGCGACCTTCGCCAACCACGGCACGTACTGCACCCCCGTCATCGTCGAGTCGGCCACCGGCCCCGACGGCAAGAACCTGCGGGTGCCCAAGACGAAGTGCTCGCGGGCGATGTCCGAGCAGACTGCCGACACCGTCAACACCCTGCTCCAGGGCGTGGTCGAGGACGGCACCGGCAAGGAGGCCGGCCTCAGCGGCCGGGACAGCGCGGGCAAGACGGGTACGACGGACGAGCGCCGGGCGGCCTGGTTCGTCGGCTACACCCCGAACATGGCCGGCGCGGTCTGGGTCGGCGGCCCCGGCGCCAAGGGCGTCGAGATGGAGAACATCACCATCGGCGGCGTCTACCACGACAAGGTCTACGGCGCCGACACCCCCGGCCCCATCTGGCGCGACGCCATGACCGGCGCGCTCGAGGGCAAGGACGCCCCGACCTTCGGCACCGTCCCGATGCCGGGCGGCGACAAGGTCTCCGGCGGCGGCTCCGGCGGTGACGACAAGCGCGGCAACGGCCGCGGCGGCCGCAAGCCGGGCACGAACGGCAAGCCCGGCGGCGGGAAGCCGGGTGCGGGCGGCAAGCCCGGCACCGAGCCGGGTGCCCAGCAGGGCGGTCAGCCCGGCGACACCACCGGCGGCGGCAAGCCGGAGACGCCGACGGCACCCGGAGCGGTGGTCCAGGGCGTGATCGGCGGCCCCGGGGACGAGCAGCAGCGGTAGTGGACAACGAGAAGGGGGCGCCCCGACCGTGACGGTCGGGGCGCCCCCTTCTTCGTACCCACAGGCACTGTGCCCACAAGCACTGTGCCCACAGGCCTCACGCCTATAAGCCGATCAGCTGATCGACCGTTCGGCTGATCAGCCGGCGAGCAGGCTCTTCACCGTGGCGGCGACGCGGCCGCCCTCGGCGCGGTCGCCCACCTTCGGCTTCACGATCTTCATCACGGCGCCCATGGCCTTCGGGCCCTCGGCGCCGGCCGCCTTCGCCTCGGCCACGGCGGCCGCGACGATCGCGGTGAGCTCCTCGTCCGACAGCTGCTGCGGCAGGTAGCCGGAGAGCACCTCGCCCTCGGCGCGCTCACGCTCGGCGGAGTCGGCGCGGCCGCCCTTGTCGAAGGCCTCGGCGGCCTCGCGGCGCTTCTTCGCCTCGCGGACGATGACCTTCAGCACCTCGTCGTCGGAGAGCTCACGGGCCTCCTTGCCCGCGGTCTCCTCGTAGGCGACGGCGGACAGCGTCAGACGGAGGGTGGAGGAGCGCAGCTCGTCGCGCGCCTTGATGGCGGCCGTGAGGTCGTCGTGGAGCTTGGACTTCAGCGTGGTCATGCCGCAATCTTCGCATCCCACCCGCTCACGCGCCCCGCATTAACCGCCGGGTCAGCCGCTGGGTCAGCAAGCGGGGCGGCCCCCGGCCCGGACGACACGCCACCACCGGACCGGCCGACCGGCCGACTGTGCGGCGTTAACTCCCTTTTGGACTCCCCCATGAACTCCCTTGCCCGCCCGGCACCGTGGCAGGCGCACCCCCGGCCGTCTGCGACGATGGACGACATGCGTGCGCGATACGGAGTACCCCTGGGAATCACGGCGATCGGCGCGGCGGGCCTCGCCTACGCCGCCGGCTTCGAAGTCCGTTCCTTCCGGCTGCGACGGGTCACCGTGCCCGTCCTGCCGCAGGGCATGCGGCCGCTGCGGGTGCTCCAGGTGTCCGACATCCACATGGTGGGCGGGCAGCGCAAGAAGCAGCGCTGGCTCCAGTCGCTCGCCGGGCTGCGCCCCGACTTCGTGATCAACACAGGGGACAACCTCTCCGACCCGCAGGGCGTGCCCGAGACCCTCGACGCGCTCGGCCCGCTGATGAACTTCCCCGGCGCGTACGTCTTCGGCTCCAACGACTACTACGGCCCGAAGCTGCGCAACCCCGCCCGCTACCTCATCGAGCGGACCACCGGGCGGCACGGCCTCAACGGCAACGCCCCGATCGTCGGCGCGATCCACAACCCCTGGGAGGAGCTGCGCGACGCCTTCGACACGGCGGGCTGGCTCAACCTCACCAACACCCGGGGCTCCCTCAAGATCGACGGGATGGAGATCGCCCTCACCGGCCTCGACGACCCGCACATCAAGCGCGACCGCTACGACCGGGTGGCCGGCGGCCCGCAGGAGGGCGCCGACTTCTCCATGGCCGTCGTCCACGCCCCCTACCTGCGCGTCCTGGACGCCTTCACGGCCGACCGCTACCCGCTGATCCTCGCCGGGCACACCCACGGCGGCCAGCTGTGCATCCCCTTCTACGGCGCGCTGGTCACCAACTGCGACATCGACCCCGACCGGGTGAAGGGCCTCTCCACCCACCGCGCTGGCGGCCACCGGTCGTACCTCCACGTCTCCGCCGGCTGCGGCACCAACCGCTACACCCCGGTCCGCTTCGCCTGCCCGCCCGAGGCGACGCTGCTCACCCTCGTCCCCCGCGACTGACCGGGGGACGTTCCGGAGCCCACACGTACGGTGGGGGGATGACCGACCCGACTTCCCCCACCACCGCGCCGGCCGACCTGCCCGATACGGAGGCCGTCCCGGCGCCCGCGGCGGCCCCGGCGGGCCGCCGCCCCGTCGCGGCGGCCTTCCGCGCGCTCACCGCCCTGGCGGCACTCACCGGCATCGCCCTGGACACGATCGAGTCCGGCGACCTGGGCCGGCTCTTCAGCTACTTCACGATCCAGTCCAACATCCTGCTGGCGATCGCCTGCGCCTGGTCCGCCCACCGCGCCTGGACCGGGCGCCCGGCCCTCTCCCCGCGGATCACGGGTGGCGCGCTGCTCTACATCTCCATCACGGGTCTCGTCTTCCACTTCGTGCTGTCGAACGACGCCAGCGGCTTCGCCATGACCAGCCAGCGCACGCCCCTGGAGTCGATCGCCAACCACCTCCTCCACACCGTGACCCCCCTCGCGGCCGCCCTCGACTGGCTCCTCCTGACCGCCCCCGGCGGCTTCCTCCTCCGCCACGCCGGCCAGTGGCTGGTCTACCCCCTCCTCTACCTCCCCTTCGCCCTGATCCGCGGCGCCCTCCTCGATCCGGGCACCGAGGGCCGCTATCCGTACCCCTTCCTGGACGTCGATCTCCACGGCTACGACGGCATCGCCGGCAACGCCGTCGCCTTCGGCCTGGCCTTCTACGGCCTGGCCCTCACCCTCGTCCTCCTCGACCGCGTACGCCCCCACGCGCGGGTCCTCGGGAACCGGATTTCACCTACGGGCTCCGGTCGGCTAAAGTAGTCCTCGTTGCTCCGGAGCCCGAGAAAAACGGGAAACGGTCGCACATCGGGGTGTAGCGCAGCTTGGCAGCGCGCTTCGTTCGGGACGAAGAGGTCGTGGGTTCAAATCCCGCCACCCCGACAGGTGAAACACCAGCTCAGGCCCGGTCTTCTCGCAGAGAAGACCGGGCCTGAGTCGTTTGCTGGAGCGCCGCAAGGACTGCGAGGAGCAGACGAGGAGCAAACGAGGAGTGGATCTTGGAAAGCGGAATCTCCGGGATCCCGCTACCGGCGACCCCTCAGCAGCGCATCGAGGGCCCGGACAGGTGATGTAGGACACATCGCCCGCCTCGCCTCCAGCGCCGCCTCCCACACCTCGGTGAGCCCCTCCATCAGATCCCGGCGCATCTCGGGACTGACATGGTCGTACCGAGCCTGCACCGAGCCGTCCAGGTGGCCGAGGCGCTCGTCCATCAGCTTCGGAGGCGTCCGAAGAAGCCTCATGATCTTCTTGTTGGTGTGCCGGAGCCCATGAGGGGTCAGACCCTTCGCGATCGGCACCCAGCACGCCTCAGCCCGGTCAGAGGCGTTCCTCCCCCGGGCCGGCACCCCCGGCCACGGCTCCGCCAGCAGCGGTACAGGGTGCGCCTCCTGGGGAGCCTTCTTCGGGTACCAGCCGGTGACCGCCGGCTGGAACAGCCAAGTAGAGAACCCCGACCTCCGCCAGTGAGCCGCATGGTCCGCCAGCGTGCCGGCGCGGACGTAGCCGAGCTCCGCGATGGCCGCCTCGACCTTGAGCCGCGTCTCCTCCTTCACTGCTCCAGGACGGTTCAGCACGTTCGACACCGTGCCGGTGGAGACGCCGGCGAGACGAGCGACGTCGACCAGCTTCACGCCACATCTACGGGACGCGCCGTTGGGCGCCCCATAGCCGCGGAAAATGTAGGTGCGCCCGTGACACTCGCACGGCTTCGGGTCCGTGCGAATGATGTGGTCGTTCACCAAGGACGACAGGAACCGCGGATTATCGACAGTCCGGTACGAGTCGTCCTTGGGCGGGCAGCGGTCCAGCTCTCCCGTGTCCAGCTCGTACAACTGCCATTCGACCCGCACGCTGTCCGGCCGCCAGTACTCCTTCTCCAGGCCGACGAGCTCGCCCCACCGCACTCCCGTGTAGCCCTTGGTAACCGTGCCCACGAATTCGTCGTCCCTGCCCGAGAGCAAGGACGCTCGTTCGCCGATGAGCAGGATGCCGAGGGCATCGGTCGTCGCCTTCTCAGGAGTGCGGTCTCGCGACCTTCCAGCACGACGGCCACGACCACGACGCCTCGCCGCCGGGTTGGCGCTGATGAGCTTTTCGTCGGTGGCGTCGGCAAGGATGAGATGGAGCGTCCCACGCCACGTCTTGACGCTGCTGGCCGCATACGGCACCGCCCGTTCCTTCCGCGCCCAGGCTTCAACGTCCTGTCGGCTGATCTCGTCGAACGCCTTGTCCCCGAACTCGGGAAGAAGGTGTTCCTCGATGTGCCGCCTGTAGTTCTGCATCGTCGACGGGGCGAGATCCTGGTCGGCGTACCACTGATTCACGTACTCACCGAAGGTCGGCTTGGCCGGCTCGGGCGGGGGCTGCGAGGGCAACTCAGCTGCCGTCTGTCTCTGCGGCAGAACGGGCACCATGGTCTCCGGTGCTACCTGCTGCCTGAGCAGAGCCTCCATGTCGTTGGCGGCCTTCGCGGCTTCACGCTTGGTCTTGAAGCGGATCGCCCGGCCGTTCTCATCCTTGACGGTGCCGAGGTCGCCAGGGCTGATCCAGTAACGGCCGCGGTAATGACCGCCCCTCTGCTTCTCTCCGTACCCCACTGCGGTTGCCCTCCCTTCCTACGCAGCGGCCGGCGCGGAGTTCGAACCGCTCGCCCTACGCGGGGGCTTGGCCCGGAGCTGGACTTTGGGCACCGTCTCGTTCCAGCGGGCGGGGACCACGGCCGGATCGGGCACCGGCCTCGACACCGACCCGAGCCCCCAGACCGGGCGCTCCTCGAAGACGGCGACGATCTCGACAAAGTACTCCGCCGTGAACCGGTACGCCCCGCCCACTCGCGTGAAGGGGATACGACGCCGCCTCGCCTGTTCCTTCACCCACCACTCCGAGCAGCCGAATGCCTCGGCGACCTCGGCTGGGCGGTAGAGATGAGGCAACGGCACGTCAACGCTCCGAGCACGCTTGATCGCACTCAGGGCACCCCGGGGCAGCGGGCGTTGAGAGTTGTAGTGCATGCTGGGGGGACCTCCTGCTTCCTGGAAGGGACGGGGAGGCCGGGGCAGCGGGATTACTTGGCCGTAGACCGCTGCCCCGGGCCAGATCAGCTGGGCCGCGCGTGGCTCCACTCGCGGTACTCCTGGCGGACGTACTCGCGGCAGTCGTCATCGGTGATGAGCTCCGATCCCCGGAGGCTCAGCCCGCTGTATTCCACGTCGAAGGCCACGAGCTGCCGCGCGGCGAGGGCGGCCGTATCGACCACCTCAGCGGCAACCTCGGGCACATACATGGCCGCTTCCTTGATCGCGATGCGGTCGAAGAGGGCGGCCTTGCGAAGCCAGAAGGCACGGCTTCGCCTGACGCTGGCAGGGCCGTCGGCGCTCTGCTTCGCTACCCAGCAGATCTCCTTGATGATGCTCGGGGCGTCCACGTACGCGGTGGCGGGACGGGTGTTGTGCGCGTGGTTCGTCAATGCTTCTCCTCGGTGCCGTGCGGTGGCGTGGAATCGAGCGGGGCGAGGGGAACCGTCAGCTGACGGACGCGGCCTGCCGGTCGCACTCGCCGGCCGTCGTCAGGAGCAGCGAACGGAGGTCGCTGCCCACGAGGACGGCGAGGCGCTCCTCGATCGCCTGCCACGAGGCGGGGTCAATGGCCATGAGCGCGGCGACGGCCGCGGGGCCCTTGCCTTCTTCGATGGCGGTGAGTGCGTCCCTGAGCTCACCGGAAGCCATCAGGGAGATGCGCCGACGCGTGGACGTGGTCTGTCCGGACATGGGTGGGTCCCTTCGGGGGCGGGAGTCGGAGAAGGCGTGCGGCGGTGCTCGCGATCCGGCGTTCGGGCCGGGTTAGTTGTTGAGGCTCGGGATGGCCCCGGCGATGGCGGACATGACCGCGTCGACGGGCTGGGATGCTCCCGTCTTGCTGAGGTAGTAGCCGAAGAGCACGGCGACGAGCGCAGCTCCGATGCCGACCGACTTCGAGCGGATGAGCATGGCCAGGAGGAGCCCGAAGAGGGCAAGCGCGGAGATCGAGAAGGACATGGTGGTCTCCTTCGGAGGGGTCAGCGGTTGCCGTCGCGGTGGAGGTGGACGACCGCGTTGTAGAGGCGCCGACCGAGGCGGAGACGCATCCCGCGCCCCTCGCAGCGGCGGCACTCCCGGCCGCGCACGATCCGGCCCTTGCGGCCCTGCCAGACCGCGAAGCCCCAGCCGTCACACTTGCGGCAGGCCCCGAACGGGCTCACGGCGCAGAGAACGGCGTAGCAGAGGGTGACGAATATCAGTCCGGGCATAGCGTTGAGCAGGGAATGCACGAGAACCCCTCTCAGGGCAGCGTCAGGGAGATGCCGACGAAGCGGCGCTAGGCGCTAGCAGGCAGGTCAGATGGGCTTTGGCCTGCTAGCAGGGGCGCTAGGTCTAGCGGGACGTCCCGCTAGACCTAGCTGCGATGGGAGCTACGCGGCGGCGGAAGATTCGTCACGTTCCGCAATGGCTCTGAGGACGTCGTCGCGTTTGATGCCGCGCCGGTTGGCGCCCTTGCCGTACTCGGTCGTGCCCCACATCTGAGTGGTGCGGATGCCGTACGGCTTCAGTGCGGACGTCAGTTGTTCAGGGGCCCAGCCGACGTACACGTCCGGCCGGAGCTCCGCCAGCCGGGCGACAACGGTCTCGCTCCAAGCTTTCGGCTCGGCGGCCGGGATGACGTAGGCAACGTCCCGCAGAAGATCGAACGACGGCGTCTCGGTCTCCGGCTCCTCCCCCAGGGCGTGTCCCGAGAGCGTGCCCGCAGCCTTCCGCAGCTTGTACGCGCGGAGCGAGATCACGTCGGCCGTGGGAGCGTCGATGTACGTGGCGACGACGATGCGGGCATCGGCGCCTTCGCCGACGAAGTAGTGGATGCCCTTGTCGCCCCAGGCGAACATGGTCGCCCGCACCCCGCGTTTGTACGCGGACGTGCCCAGGACCATGTCGTTCTCCGTCTGCCCCATCACCTTCAGACACCACCGGTTGGACGCGTTCGCGCTGATACCGGTCGGCAGGGACTTGGCATCCGGACGCTGCGTGGCGAGCAGCAGTGTGATTCCGAGAGCAGGTCCGCGCTTCGTCAGGTCGGTGCAGATCTCCTCGAACTCTTTGCCGTGTTCGGGGTGCTCGAACCAGACCTGGCACTCGTCCGCACCGATGACGATGGGGTGCAGGCCCAGGCTCTTCTTGTCGGCCAGCTCGCTGGTGACCTTGGACTCCGGGCAGATGTCCCGGGGCAGATTGCGGACGACCTTGGCCCTGCGGCGCAGCTCTTCGCGCAGGGCGCGGAGGTCGCGCAGGGCGTACTGGATGTCCTCCTCGTCGTCGCCGGCCCGGTAGCTGTGGGCCACCCGCTCCAGCGGACCGAGGTCACCCGTGCCCTTGAGGTCGTAGACGTGCAGTTCCGCACGCGGGTCCAGGGCCGCGGTCAGCAGGAGCAGCCGGAGCAGGAACGTCTTGCCCATGCGCGGGATGGCGCCGATGATCCCCGAGATGTACATCAGGGTCACCGGCACCCAACGGCCACGCTGATCAGTGCCGTACGGCGCCGACTTGAACAAGTCGACGACCCCGTCCTTGAGCAACGGCCACGCAGGCTTCTTGGACTTCGCCATGTCGTGATCCCCGACCCACAGCACCAGCCGTCCGGTGTGCTCGTCCGGGACTGCCTCCGGCCAGACGCACCCCAACGGCCGCCGCAGCCCGGAGGCGAGCTTGTCCCGCTTGTCGATCACGTCCGTGACGGTCACGCCGTACGGAAGGTCCCCTTCGGCCCGCCAGCCGGCACCATCTCGCGTGATGGGCGCCGTGAACGTGAAACCCGGGCCGCCCTTGCCCTGGGCCTGGTTGATGGCGGCGATGCCCAGTGCGCCGAGGGCGCGCAGGACGATGTCGCTGGTGAGCCGTTGTGCCTTCGGGATCTCGACGGCCCTGTGAATGATCGGAGCATCGGACGGCTGGCCCAGCCAGCCCAGGCCCAGGGCGACGACAAGCTCGGACAACGTGAGGAACCACGTCGGCGCCAGGACGTACAAGGCCAGAGCCGAAGCGAACCCTCCGAGGAGAGCCGCGACGCCGACAGCCGAACGCCATCGGACGCGACGATCTCGCTGACGGGACAGCTTCAGGTACTCGCCCACGTCCTCGTGGGCCGCGGCGGCCCGCCGGAAGGGCTCGCCTTCGGCGTCGACGGCCCACCGCAGTGTTCCCCCGATGACGCGTGCGACGCCCTGCGGGGATTGGAGCGTGAGGCGCAGGGCGTACCACGGCGTGCGAACGGCGTGGTACGCGGCCACATGCCACGCATAGACGGCAACTCCCGTGCCAGCAGCGCGCAGCTCGCGCCGGGACTTCATCCATGCCGGGAGTACCGGTCGGCGCTTCGCTCTCTGTGCCCGGTCTCTCAGACCGGGTTCCGGCGGTCCGCCGGGACGGTCAACCAAGGTCATTTCGTCCGCGGGTTCCGTCGGACTCAACGACACCTCCTTCGGAGTAGCGGATGCTCGGGTCGGGCCGCCCCCGCCGGCCGAGGCGGTAGCCGGCCTGCAGTGCTGTCTTCTGCTGGCCGAGGGCTGGTTCAGACGCGGTAGCGTCGCGGGCCGGTGAGCCGGAACCACCACTGGTAGACGGTCATCACCGCGGCGTATCCGCCGAGGCCAGCCAGGAAGCTCAACAGCCAGTCGGCCCCGAGGTCGCGAGCCGAGTGGCAACCGATGTACGCGGCGAGCAGGGCGAGCCCGAAGGCGATGAGGGTCACGACCTGCCGACCCGTCGTCATCGGTGCAGTGTGCCGAGCGACGAGGTCCAGCCCGCCGGGCTCCGTGAAGCGGCGCATGCCGCCGTATCCGTGGATCATGACGAGCCTGTCGTTCCCCCGGCCGACGACCCCGGCCACGGTGCCGAGGGCCTTGTCGTCACGGGCTCGGACGACGTCGCCGATAGCGAGTTTCATGGTCCCCCCTCTGGGATTGAGGCATGAGCGGCAGCGGGTGTCCGCTGCCGAGTGAGGTTCGGCGAGACCTCTCGTTCATGGACGAGTGGTCTTCACCTCCGGCGTCACCACCTCACTGAGCAGCGACGTCGGAGATCAAAAGCACTCGTTCTCAAGGCGCTCTGTTCAGTTCTCAAGGCACTGACGCTTCCTTCGCGCTCCTCACGGAGACCCTCCGGGCGTCGAAACTCCTAAAGAGGTCTTGTCTTCAAGTCCTCTTTAGGAGTTGCGAAGACTATGGCGGTCGTCACGCCAACTCGTCAAGTCCTCTTTAGGAGTCGTATGCTGAGGGCCGTCGGGCAACAGGACGGTGAGCACCATGGCTAAGGCGTACGAGCGGATCGCCGACGACATCCGGGAACAGATCCGCGCAGGTCAACTCCCCCCTGGCGATCGTCTACCCGCTGAGTCGGCCCTCGCGGAGCAGTACGGCCGCAGCGTTCCGACCATCCGAGAGGCCCTACGCCTTCTGCGGGACGAAGGACTCATCGAGAAGCAGCACGGCCGTGGCACGTTCGTCCGTCAGGCCCGTACCGCAGTAGCGCGCACGAACCTGCGGCACCAGTGGGAGAAGGACCGTGCCCGCGAGCCGGAGCAGCGGCGCGCCGCGACCGGTGCCACCGAACACGACACCGGTCTGACGGTGAACGACCTCGTCTTCCATGCCGCGTACCAGGAGACCAAGGCGCCCAAGGGCATCGCGGAAGCCTTCGGGGTGCCGGAAGGCACTGCGATGGTCGAGCGCACCTACCGGACGCGGTACGCGGCCGAGCGCGCTCCCTTCGCCCTGGTGACCTCCTACCTCGTCCGCGACATGGTCGCGGAGAACCCGGCCCTCCTGGACGCCGCCAATGAGCCCTGGCCAGGCGGCACCCAGAACCAGCTGTTCACCCTCGGGATCGAGCTGGACCGGATCGAGGAACGAGTATCCGCCCGCCCGCCGACGCCGGAGGAAGCAGAGGAGCTGGAGCTGCCGCACGGCACTGCGCTGATCCTCCTGCGGAAGACCTCGTACGACACCAATGGCCGCGTTGTGGAGCTCTCCGACATCGCCCTGCCCGGCGATCGCACGGAAATGACCTTCACCACTTCCCTGGAAAGGTGGTGAGTGCCGTGCAGCGGCGCATCATCATCGTCACCGCAGTGCACGGACCGTCCGCTCACCACCTGCCCGACGCCTATCGGTCGCTCTGCGCGCAGAAGCTCCCCGACGGTTGGGAGTGGCACTGGGTGATCCAGGAGGACGGGAAGAGCGAGGACGTGGCACCGCACGTCCCCGACGACGAGCGAGTGACCTTCTTCCAGGGCCGGCCCGGCGGCCCCGGCGTCGCCAGGACGATCGCGCTCGCCCACGCGGACGGCCAGTACGTGAAGATCCTGGACGCCGATGACCAGCTCCCTGAAGGTGCGCTGGCCCGGGACCTCGCGGTTCTGGAGCAGGACAGCGGCCTCGGCTGGACCACTTCCCGGGTTCTCGACCTGATGCCGGACGGCTCGCTCGTCGGCTTCGACCAGGACCCGGAGGACGGCCCCATCGAGCGCGGCGCTGTCCTCGAACACTGGCGGGCGCACAGCTACCGCGCCCAGGTCCACCCGGCGACCCTCTTCGTCCGCCGCGACCTGCTGCTCGCCCTGGGCGGCTGGATGGCGCTCCCCGCCTCGGAGGACACGGGGCTCCTGCTCGCCCTCGACGCGGTCAGCCGCGGGTACTTCACTCGCGAGGTGGGTCTCCTCTACCGCAAGTGGCCCGGACAGGCGACCGGGCAGGCGGCGCACACGGACTCGGCCGAGCGGGACGCACGCATGGCCGTCGTCGAAGCACGGGCCCAGGCCTTGGCCGACTCCGGCTGGCGGTACCCGGCTACGAGCTGACGGGCACTTCATAGACGATCGCGCAGCGAGCGGCGGATACGACGATGTCCGCCGTCTCGACCGGGCGCCCGTCGTCGCTGTAGTACGTCCGTTCAATGCGCGTGACCAGCGCACCCCGCTGTACGCCGAGGAGGTTCGCCTCCTCGGCGTTCGCATGTCCGGGCTCGGGCTGTTCCACCGCGTGAGTCACGGTGACACCGATCTCGGCCATGCGGCCCACAACACCCTTGCCCGCGTGAGGTCCGCCCTCGGGGAGCACCACCAGCGTGCCGCTCGTGAGGACGTAGGGCTCCCAACTGGTCGAGATCTGCACCGGCTTGCCGTCAGCCAGGAACTCGTACGCGGTCCGCACGCAGAAGTCCCCTTCTGAGATGCCGAGGCGCGCGGCGATGGGGCCCGGAGCGGGGACCTTCGCCTCGGTGCTGCTCTCCCACGTCCCACGCTTGCCGAGCGCGGACATGTCCGCGCGGAACGGCGGCTCTCCGCGGTCCTCGCGCGCCTGAGAGCGGACCACGCGCAGGCGTTCGCGCGGCTCCGCCACGTACGTCCCGGAGCCGGCGCGCCCCTCCAGGATCCCCTGGGAGATCAACAACTCCTGCGCCCGGCGGACCACGTTCTCGCCCACGCCACCACTCTCCCGAGCGAGTTGCGTACGCGACGGCAGCCGATCACCCGGTTGCCATTCCTGGTTGACGATGCGCTGTCTCAGCAGGTCAGCGACGCGGAGATAGGGCGGCTGCTCAGGCATATGGAAAATCTAGTCCACTAGCCTCTATCTTAGTTAACTAGCTTTACGCGCTGTGATCCCGTGGCGACGGAGGACGCCTTGTGCCCACACGCAATGCCCGAACCGAGCGCATGGCGGCTCGCCTCTCAGCCGCAGGGTTCACCCCGCGCGTGACGTACCGGAACGACCACGCCCACATCGAGACAGAGGTCCCGAGCCCGGTCTCCGCCGAGTCGTGGCGGGAGCTCCTCGCGGTGATGGAGACCGCTGACTGGTTCGGGCTGGTCGTGAAGGAGAGCGGCAGCACGGCTTGGGCCGCCATCAACAGAGAAACCCCCGCAACAGAGCACTGTCCGGGGGCGTGGCCATCAGCTTAAGGGAGCTGACAAGCATGGTCGAGACTATCCGCCGCGTCGTGGCTTGGGCCATACGGCAATTCGTTCCCCCGCCCGGACGTCATCGTCGAGGCGCACCGTCGCACAGCCCGGCCGCGACGCCGGTGGCCGCACCTGCGGCGTCCACCTGGCGCATTCCCCGCCAGCCCACGCACGACCCCGAGACGCTCCGCGCCGAGGAGAACGCCCTCGTCCGCCCGTACGTACTGACGGACGAGGAACGAGTCGTGCAGTGGCGTCAGTTGGCTCAGCGGCGAGAGGCCTCCTGCCCGCACCTGATCGTTACGGAGGCCCACTGATGACCAACGCGTCCGTGCCTATCGCTGACGATCTGCGGCGGCAAATCGCATCGGGCGAGCTCAGGGAGGGCCAGAAGCTGCCGGCAGAGTCGAAACTGGCTGCCAGCTACGGGGTCAGCACTCCTACGCTCAGGAATGCGCTCCGCCTCCTGGAAGCCGACGGGCTGCTGGAGAAGCACCATGGCAAGGGCAACTACGTCCGCCGGAGGTACAACCGGATCACGTACCTCCGCGGACAGATCGCCCGCCCGGCCGTCGAGAGGGCTCTACAGGTCCACATCCGAGCACGCGACGTGAAAGCGAACGCCCCGCTCGCAGAACTCCTGGAAGTGGACACGGGTGCGGATCTGGCCGAGTTCGCCTACGTGAGCTTCCTGCACGCGTCGCCGCAGGTGCTGGCGCGCGTGTACGTGCCTCACGCTGTTGCACGGCTCGATATCCCGACGGGCGACCTGTCGCCCTGGGGTGACGACGTCGAAGCCATGCTGGCGGAGGCCGGAGTGCATGTGGCGTCCACAGTCGACCGTCTCGTCACCCGGCTGCCGCGTCCTGACGAAGCGGTGCTGCTCCACATCGCACGAACGGTGCCCGTGACCGCTATCGAGCGCCTGCTGACCGACGGAAATGAACGCATCGTCGCGGCATCGCTGTTGACGCTTCGCGGCGACAGCACGGAAGCCGTGTTCATCGACAAAGCACCAGCAGCGGTCCCGACAGATTCGCCACTGCGCCGGCTGCCCTGGGACACGCCCCATGGAAAACCGTGCTTCCTCAGTTCGGCTGATGCTGCCGACGGAGTAGTGGCCCGCACCGCTGACGCCGTCGAGGCGCATCAGATGAACGCTGCGGTTGTCGTGCTGTCAGGCGCACGGGCAGTGCTGGAGGCCAGTTCGAGTCATCGGGCTATCAGCTTCGCACTTAAGCGGGCGCTGGAATCGCTGGAAGAAGTTTTGAGGATCGCGGAAGGCCGGGGCGCACCGATGCCTCCGACGGACGAGGCGGACCCAGGCACCGAGGCCGGGAGACTCAACAGCGAGGAAACTGCCAGGGCGCCCGAATGACCGCTCCGTCCGAGGAACGCATAGCGCCCCTGTGGCCGCCCGGCCGGTACTGCGGATACTGCACCGGGGACACCGACATCTGGTGCCCGCGCTGCTGCGGATTCGAAGGCTGCTCTACGTGCCGCTGGACGTACCGCGTCCCGTGCCCCGTGTGTGCCGGCGGGAAGCTCGAAAAAATCCGCTGGTGACGGCGTCCTGAAGGAAGGGAGGCCCTCCTCACACGCTTCGGCCCGGCCCCCTCTGGGGGAGCCGGGCCGAACCACGTTCAGGGAAGGGCCTCGGCATCCACCCTGGAGAAGATCAGGTCACTCTCGCCCGCGACCGGCCCCCGTAAGCGAACTGGAACCTTGGCCGGTCCGCTCAGGGCCGCCACGTAGCTCTCAGGCGTGTACTCGTTGGCAAGTCGATATGCGTGGAACCCGTGCTTGGCCATGATGTCCAGCAGCTTTTCCGAAGAATCGCCCAACTTCGCCATACGTTCAGGGGCGACCTCGACGGTGATCTCCACATCGTCTCGAAGCCTGTCGAACATGGGCTCCATGCCCCGAACGACCTTCCCCTCGGCGCCTTCGACATCGACCTTGATCACCCGGGCAGCGCCGATCTCCGAGGGGAGCAGCACCTCCGGTAGCGGCCGGGCCTCGATGGCAAACGTCGACGCGGTCGGCCCGTCGTACGGCACAACGCTGTTCGCTCCCAGGTTGCGAGCACTGGCGAGGGCAAACGTGAGCTCCTCGCGCTTGTCAGAGATAGCGGTGTTAACCGCACGGACAGCCGTGAAACCGTTGAGCTGCGCCTGACGCAAAAGGGCACGGTGGTAGACCGGCGATGCCTCAATAGCTACCACGCGCCCCTGATCGCCAACCAGGCGCGCAGCGAGGAATGCGAAGTACCCGACGTTGGCGCCAACGTCGACGAAGGTGTCCCCGGGCTGGAGACGGCCACGGAGCCAGCACGTCATGTGGGGCTCCCACACGCCGAACATGTAGACGTAGCGCTGGATAAGGTCCCGGGTGTCGACCGCGAACCTCACGCCGACACGCGAGCGGGTGACGACACAGCGATGGTGATTACGCAGCCGCGGATTCAGCCACCGCGCTGAGAGGGCCGCGACGCCGGGTGCTCCAGGGGCGTAGCGGACGTACCACCGACCAACACTGACCACGTGCTCCACAGCACTGGCTCTCATTCCTCTGCACTGTTGTGCGAGATCGGTACCAGGTCAACCCTAGCCGTACTTGGCTGATCGAATTCGATCGATGCCTCGCGCTTCATCTCGTCGCGGCCCGGGAGCGGTCACCGTGACGGCGAGATCTCCGCGAACTATGTCTCCGGACCCGAAGCCCTCACGACGCGACTGTGGCCCCCGTCCGTGAGGACGAGGGCCACAGAGGCGACCGTTAGGGGTTGGTGGGCCACACCGGGCGGCCGACCGCAAGATTGCCCTTGCCGTCACCCTGGTACCAGCGAAGGTCTCCCCGGCCCCAGCGGGCGAAGATGTCGCCCTTGCCGTCGCCGTTGAAGTCGCCGCCCAGGATGTACTGCATGGCTCCCCATTCCTTCGCCGGCCACATGCTGCGGGCGGAGTCGAAGGAGCCCTTGTCGTTGGCGACGTACAGCTGCAGAGTTCCGTCGACGGCTACGGCGACAAGGTCGTCGCGGTTGTCGCCGTTGAAGTCGCCCGAGGTGAGCAGGCGCTTGGTCCAGGTCCTGTCGCCCCACTTCTCGGTCCGCTGGCTGGTCGGAGCGCCATCGGTGCTGGTGGGGTAGGCGAAGAGCGCGCCGTCGTCCCGCACGGCCATCAGGCCGTCGCGAGCCCAGCCCTTGTCCTTGTAGCGCACCACGTGGGACATGGTGCTCCAGGAGGCGTCGTTCCAGACCTTGCGGCCTTCCGCGAGCTTGCCGTCTGGGGTGCCGGCGTACAGTCGCAGGCCTCCGTCGTAGGCGATCGCCATGAGGTCCGGCTTGCCGTCGCCGTTGAAGTCACCCCCGATGATCTTCCGCATGCCGTCCCAGGACTTGTCGTGCCACAGTTCCCGGCCGTATTCGAGGATGCCGTCCGGGCCGCTGTAGAAGGCAACCAGGGATCCGTCTTTGAGTACTGCGGCGATGTCGGTGCGGCCGTCGCCGTTGAAGTCGGCTGCGGTGACGACGTTCGTGGGGGTGTCAGCGCGGGTGGTCAGACGAAGGCGCTGGATCCAGGTGCTGATGTCGTCGACGCGGGCTTCCTTGGCCGCCCGGCTGGTCTGCGTGCTGTCCGCGCCCAGGCAGCCACCGTGTCCGGACATGCTGTTGATACCGACAAGCTCGTAGCGTCCCCCGACCGCACGGAAGGCGGGACCGCCGGTGTCTCCTTGGCAAACGGCCGCATCGTCGGACTTCGGCGTGAGGCCGATCGTGGTGTCGCTCAGCGCGCCGGCTGCGAACTTGCCGTAGTGCAGACGGTCAGGGACCCACTCGTCCTTCGTGCGCCCGTACCCTGCGACCCAGATGTCCTCGCCCGGCAGAGGCTTGTTAACACTGATGTCGGCGACGGCGATCCCGTTGACAGGCTTGTCCAACCGGGCCATCACGAGGTCACGGTCAGGGCGCGGTACGAGCTCGACGACGTCCGAAACCACACCGGTGCCACGCGTCAGGTCCACGCCACCGATCACGGCCGTGGTCTTCAGGCGAGGCGCTCCGGCCGGTACCTGAAGGCTCTGTGTCGGGTTCTCGGCGAAACAGCTGGCAGCGGTGATCAGCCACTGCTGGTCCACCAGGGCTGCGGAACAGCTGCGCTCTCCGCCGATGTCGAGCTTGGCCACGAACGGGTACGACCCGTCCTTGGCGGTGGTGCCGATGACCGCCTGGGAGGGGGCAGCGGACATGAGGCTGGTAGCGACGACCGAAGCAAGGACTCCGGTCACCCACGCTACGCGCGGGCGTGTGACGGGCATTTGAAACTTCCTTTTGAGATACACCAGTCGGTCAATGGCTGACCACGGACCGGGGTGGGACACGCTGTGAGACCTGGAGGATTCAGCCGGTGACGCGCAGTTCAACCAGAACAGCGGGGCCACCGGGTCGTGTGGTTCCCTGCCCGACAGACGTCATCTCGTTCTTGGGCACGTCTACGGTGGTGGTTTGACTGTCGGCGGTGACCTTGGCCCGGACTGCGTAGTCGCCAGCGCTGATGGTGACCACCTTCGGAATCTCAAGGGTCAGGTATCCGGTCTTGCCCGTACCGGTGACCTTGAAGCAATACCTGCCTCGGTCAGCGTTGTTGACGGACGTCGAGTTAACGACGATGTCCTCATCCGTCTTGCAGTCCCCCAAGACGATGTGCCCATCTCCCTTACGCAGGATGATGCCGCGCTCCTGGAGGATCTTCGCCGCATTGGGGTACTCGAAATTCTCAACAGCGTAAGACAGCTGTTCCTCGTCAGCCGACGCCGGCGCGGCTGTCGCCGCTCCCACGGCGGTGCCGATCGCACCGATGGCGGCAACTCCAACGGCGCCAGCCAGGAGCTTCCTGCGCGCGCGAGATATCACTAGGCATTCCTTCCAGGAATCCAAGACGAGGGAAAAGATAAGCCTTAGAAAGGCTAAGGGCAAGATAAAGGTCAGGTCACACCCAACCTACCACCACCTCACATCGCGTCAGCGTGCGGCCAGTTGAGGACTTCACAACCCAACACCAGTTAGGGCTACCCAAGGTAAAGATTCATGACATGTACATGCTTCGCTTTGCCGGGCTGTGACACTGGCTGATTTCGCGATCCCGCTTTCCTGGTGCTACTGGCGGCCTGGTTATGCTCCACCGGCCCACTGAGTGGGCGTCAGTCTTCTGAGAACAGAAAGCATTCAGTGAGAAATCAGCTATATTTGACACGCCCAGGAAGCAGGTGGGCGCCAGGCATGCGTGTGCTCTGCCTGAGCGTACTGCCGGTCGCATTCCTGGTTGGACTACTTGGAACCAACCCAGCCGCAGCTGAGGATGCCAGCACTACGGCAGACCGGAGCCGCGCAGTGGCGTTGTGGGCTGAAGGCGGGCCTGAGGTCAAGGCCGCAGCTGAACTAGCCCTTACCGGATCCGCAGAGGACATCCGTCGCTTTCTGACGCACGACGCGGACCTTGCTTCATTCGCAGATGACCGCGTGTCTGCGGCACGGATGGCCTCACTTGCAGGGCCGAACCTTCGATCCGCCATCCAGGCTGTGCTGAACAAGGGTTCCGCTGAGGAACTCCGCACGTTCTTGAACAACGGCTGGAAGGATCCGCTGGAGGCCGACCAGCGCATCCAGGTCGCGCAGGCGGCCGATGGCGGTGGCCCGGCCATGAAGGAAGCCGCCAAGGCCGCACTTAGCGGATCTGTTGACGATCTCGAGAAGTTCCTCGAGGACACCCAGTTCACCGCGCGTGAGGCCGATGAGCGGATGCGTGCGGCGCAGCTGTTCGACGGCGGTGGGCCAGCGACGAAAGAGGCCGCTAAGGTCGCACTAAAGGGCTCGGCGCTTGATGTCCGCGAGTTCCTCAACGTCGGCCAGTATGTGGCACGTTCACGTGACAAGGAGCGAGCTTCCGTAGCGGAACTGGCACAGCAGGCAGAGGATGCCGGACTGGTCGCCAAGCGCCAGACAGACGCCGCTAAGGAGGCCTCTGACCGTGCGGTGAAGGCATCCGAGCTCGCAAAACAGGACGCACAGCGGGCTGTTGAAGAGACGCGGGCCGCCGGTAGCGATTCTGCTCGGGCCGCATCGGCAGCACGAAAAGCTGCGCGCGCGGCGCAGGGCGCTGCAGCTGCTGCGGAGACCGCCATCAATGCCGCTCAGGCCGCCAATTACGCAGCTCGGATGGCCTCGGAGGCTGCGGCGAATGCCGCCGCGGCGGCTGCTGGCGCAGCCGAGGCCGCTGCTCGTGCGCAGAGTGCCGCGGCGAACGCGGCAGTTGATGCCGCGGGGGCTGAGGTAGCGCGTGAGGCGGCCGAGAATGCCCAGGTCGCGGCGGATGCTGCGCAAAAGTCGGGAGAGGCTGCGAAGCAGGTTGCGATTGCTGCTCGCGCTGCCCAAGACGCGGCCGGTGCCGCTGCCAGTGCGAGTGCTGAAGCCGACATTGCTGCCGGTGCTGCGGACGAGGCCGGTGCACTGGCAGGCGAAGCCAGCGCCGAAGCTGGCCGCGCACGTCAGTGGGCCACCACGGCTCGCGCACGTGCCGCGGAATCGGCGCGTGCGGCACGCAGGGCCCAGGCACTTGCGGGCGAGGCTGCCGCTGCTGCAGACACAGCAGCCGAGGCGGCGAGTTCGGCAGCACGGCATGCCCGCAATGCGGCGAAGGCGGCGGAGGATGCCGCCAAGCATGCCGGCGAATCCGTCACGGCAGCCAAGCAGTCGAACGACCACGCCGCGGCTGCCAAGGAGGCAGCGGACGCAGCCAGTGATGCGGTAGCCAAGGCTAAGAACATCTTCGCTGTCGCGCGCAAGGTCGAAGAAGAGGAGCTGAAGTCCCGTACGGCCATTCGGGTCGCACAGGCCCGGGCCCTGCGGTTTGAGGATGAGCGCCAAAAGGCCGACCTTGGCACCGCGGCCAAGGAACGCAAGGCCCTCGACGAGGAAGCAGCCCGTCTGCTGGCCGAAGCAACAAAGCCTGGGGCTGAAACCAAGGACATCGCTGTCAAGGGCCGCAAGGTCGCCATGCAGGCGTTGAAGACCCGGGGGCCCTGGAGCCAAGTTGCTGCCAAGCGTGCGCTTTCCAGTTCTGACGACACCGTCGTTGAGTACGTCCGCATCCACTGGCAGGAAGCATCACTGGAGGACGAGCGTGAGACCGTTCGCCTGCTCGCTGCCGAGAGCCGCCTCGAGACAGTGAAGAAGGCTGCTGAGGAAGCACTCAAGGGAGACGCAAAGACAATCTCCGAGTTCCTCCGCAGTGGTCAGCACGAAGCCGCACTGGGCGACTACCGTATCCGTGTCGCTCAGATCAACGACGGTGGCGGTCAGGAGGTCAGGAAGGCGGCTCGTGCCGCGATAAGGGACGGATCCGTCGACAAGCTGCGCGAGTTTCTGAACACCACCCAGTACACCGCGCGCGAAGCCGACGAGCGTCAGCAGGCCGCTCAGCTCTACGACAAGGGTGGATCCGAGACCAAATCCGCTGCCAAGGTCGCCCTGGAGAGCCCCCCGGAGCTACTGCACGAATTCATCCGAGTCGGCCAGTACGCCACAGCGCGTCTGGATCACCTTACGGCGACCCACGTTGCGTCTGTTCAGCAGCTGATCTCTCAAGCCGCTGCTACTGCAGCCCTCGCACAGAAAAATGCGGCCGAAGCCGCCACCGTCGCTGCCAAGGCGAATAAGGCAGCCCAGGAAGCCGTCGATGCCGCCAACCGCGCCATAGCCGCAGCCGGGGAAGCTGGAAAATACGCCGACCAGGCAATCGAGTACGCCAAGCAAGCCGCAGCTTCTGCAGAGCAGGCAGCAGCGTCTGCACAGGCCGCAACGAATGCTGCAACAGCAGCAGCAAATGACGCCCAGGCTGCAGAGGTCTACGCTACCCGCGCTGAGACCTCAGCCGCATGGGCAAGCCAATCAGCCGACGAAGCAAGCACTGCGGCCTCCTGGGCTCAGTCGTCTGCTGAAAAAGCCCACCAGGACGCCGCAGCTGCTGAATCTGCTCGGCAAGCCACCAAAAGCAGATTTTACGAGTTGGTCTACGACGAGTACCTGACCGAACTCGTCCAGGAAGCCCAACGGGATCTCAGCGACCAGCAGCAAGCCACTACTAAGGCCATCCAGGATTCACTTCTTCCTATTTACATAGAGGAACAGGCGCGAGGCGAGGAAGAAAAGCAATGCGCAAAGTGGGATCCACGCTGCTACGACGGACTTTTCGGCGGAGTGCTCGATCTCGTTGGCGCCAAAGACGGAGCTGAGTGCCTCCTTGATGGCAAGCTAATCAACTGCGCCATGGTACTCCCCTGGGGAAAACTCATCAAGGGCGGCAAGTACGTCTACAAGGGTGAAAAATTCCTCAAGCGGAAGAATGCAGAAAAGCTCGCAAAGAAACCTCGGAAGAATCGCTCCGGCTGTAACTGCTTCCTGGCTGGCACCAAAGTCCTCATGGCTGATCACTCAGCGAAGAATATTGAGGAAGTCAAGCAAGGCGACAGCGTTCTAGCCACTGATCCGCTTACAGGCACGACGGCATCTCGAAAAGTTTCTCGCCAAATCGTCACCGAAAACGATAAGCACTTCAACGAACTGACGATCTCCACCTCTGGCGGACCGAAGAAACTAACGGCGACGTTCGAGCATCCGTTCTGGAGCCCCTCCCTGCGGGTCTGGGTGGCGGCTAGAAATTTGAAGCCCGGCGCGACACTACTCAGCGACAATGGGGCCGTAGTCCAGGTAGAGGGAAATCGAGCATTCGACCAGCGTGCCCGCACCTATAACCTCACGGTCGACGACCTCCACACGTACTATGTACTGGCAGGCCAGACATCCATCTTGGTCCACAATAGCGATGACGACCCTCGATCTTTCGGGAACCGAATCCCCGAAGACAAGCCTGAGTGGTTCAAGCCGATCGCCCCAGGTACCGCATTGTCTCGATCAGGAAATTACTCTTATGTGGTACTGGGAAGCGGGGAGCTTGTAATCGGAAAAAGAACAGCAGGCCACGTAAGTCTCGCCAAGGGCGGGGAAGTGCTGGCTGCTGGCGAGTTTAAGACGAAGGGGGGTGAGGTTGTATACATTGACAATAAATCCGGGCACTATAGACCTTACGGAAAAAACGCACAAAATGCAGCCGTTGACGCATTCAACAAGAATGGACTCAAGGCCGATGGGAAATACTTCGCCGCATGGGAAAAGCCCATCTGCCCCTAATCCCATTGCAGAATTTCAGGCAGTCACCCAGGACGCCTTGGATCACGCCGATAGCTCGTGCGGGGCTGAGACCCTTGAACCTTATCTGGTTCGAGCGCTCACAATCTTGCAGCGAAATCTAGATTTGAGGCCACAATTCGAGAACGAGCTCATTTCTCTGATTGACCCCATCAAAGAAGGGGTCGTCGAATTGATCTCATTCGTCATGCATGAGCTACGGTGGCCAAAGATCGAGGAAGCGATTAGAGACAAGATGCGCGACCCCGAGAGAAACGTCAGCGACTTTCGCCACTATGAAGCGATGCTGGACGGATTCTCCGATTCATGGAGGGATCGCGACCTCTACGTAAGGTTCGATCGATAGGTCACAACCCTGTAGCCCCACCAAAGATCAACTGGTGGGGCTACAGAATTTTCTGGGACCAGCCAGCGAACAAGTTCGGCGTCTAATATTCACTCAAGTACTGAACTTGATCAGGTGATGTCGGCACTTTTCGTCTGACGGTGGCCGGTGGCCTCCGGTAGCTGTGGGGCGTGAGATACGCGCAGGGCGGCGGGTTGACCGACGCTGGGAGGGGCGCGCGGGAGCGGATCCGGCTGGAGGCCGTGGAACGCTTCGGGCGCGGGGAGAAGAACCGGGAGATCGCGGCTGCGCTGCGGGTGAGCGAGCGGTCGGTGGAGCGGTGGCGCCGGGCCTGGCGCGAACGCGGCGAGGCCGGGGTCCTGACGAAGGGATCGCCCGGCCGCCCGAGACTCGGCCCGAGGCAGATCGCCAGGCTGGAACGGGAATTGGAGCGTGGTCCACTCGCTCACGGCTGGGCGGACCAGCGGTGGACGCTGGCACGGGTGAAGACGCTGATCGGACGGCTGTTCCATGTCTCGTACACGGTCGAGGGCACCTGGCGCTTGCTGAAGCGGCACGGCTGGTCGTGGCAGCAGCCCGCACGACGGGCGATCGAGCGCGACGAGGAAGCAGTGGAGCTGTGGGAGAAGGAGGTCTGGCCGCGGGTAAGAGCGCCGCGGCGGCGTGCGACGGCTGGATCGTCTTCGAGGACGAGGCCGGCCAGTCGATGACGCCGCCGCGCGCCAGGACCTGGGGCCGCATCGGCCGCACCCCGGTCGTGCGGGTGCGGGGCCGGGGCTCAGGACGGGTGTCGATGGCGGGTATGGCCTGCTACAAGCCGGGCGAGCGGTCCCGGATGTTCTACGCGGTCCGCGAGTACAGCGGCCGCAAGGACCAGCCGAAGGGGTTCGGCTGGCGCGACTTACGCGACCTGCTCATCCGGGCCCGTATCCAGCTCGCCGGCCCGATCGTGCTGGTCTGGGACAACGTCCGCATCCACCTGACCGCCCCGCTGCGGGAGTTCATCGCCGCGAACGCCGACTGGCTCACCGTCTTCCAGCTGCCCTCGTACTCACCGGATCTCAACCCGCAGGAGGGCATCTGGTCGCTGGTCAAGCGCGACATCGGCAACCTCGCCGCAGCCGACCTGGCACAGATCACCCGGGCGGTGAAGCACCGGCTCAAGCAGATCCAGTACCGCCCGGACCTGGTCGACGGCTGCCTCGCTGGCACCGGCCTGGCCATGGACGGCTGACCGACATCACGAATTCAAGATCAGTAGAGGGTGTCTGAGAAGTCCCGTTGTCCTCCGTCATCCAATCGAGGCGTTTGACAGCGAACCCAGCCGTCCCGGCTTTCTTGCCAGCGAACCTAGTCGCGCGAGGTGAGCGCGCTGGGGGTGCTGGGTGGCCGTACCGATCGGGGTGGAT
>NZ_JAILXP010000220.1 GCF_020740895.1 Streptomyces sp. UNOB3_S3
CCGTCGAGGGGCCCCGGGAGGCCCTGCTCTCCCGTGTCGCCGAGGTCTGCCGCATCCGCCACGAGAACGTTCAGCTCCGCCGCCTCCCCGGCGACCCGCCCGGCCTGCTCGTCACCTGGACCGAGTCCGGCTTCGTCCGGCAGCAGCACGTCGGCGTCCTCGTCGGCACCCCGCGCGCCGAGGACGTCGACAGCTTCATCGGCCACGTCCACGCCTCCGGCGCCGAACCCGACGCCGAACTCGTCCACGACGGCCCGCCGCCCCCGCGCGAGCTCCGCGAGCACGCCCGCCGCCGCGGCGTCCTCGTCCGCAGCTTCACCGAGTTCCAGGGCCTGCTGGACCTGCGCGGCTACGTCGCCGCCCAGACCGAACGCCTCAGCGCCGACCCCCAGTACCAGCCCGCCCTCTACCTCCCCCAGCGCTACCGCGAACTGGAACGCCCCGGCGGCACGGAGCGCGACGGGCTCGTCGACGACGTCCTGCGCCTCCTCGACGCCGACCACGGCCGCTTCCTGCTCCTCCTCGGCGACTTCGGGCACGGCAAGACCTTCGCCCTGCGCGAGATCGCCCGCCGTCTCCCCGCCGAACTGCCCCACCTGGTCCCGGTGCTCATCCAGCTCAGCGGCCTCGACCGGGCCCACACCCTCGACGGGCTCGTCGCCGCCCACCTCGCCGGCCAGGGCGTCGACACCATCGACCTGCGCGCCTTCCGCTACATGCTCGGACAGGGCCGGATCGTCCTGCTCTTCGACGGCTTCGACGAACTCGTCAACCAGGTCACCTACGACCGGGCCGCCGACCACCTCCAGGTGCTCCTCGACGCCGCCGTCGACAGCGCCAAGATCGTCGTCAGCAGCCGCACCCAGCACTTCCGCTCCCAGGCCCAGGTGCTCACCGCGCTCGGCGAGCGCGTCGGGCTGCTCCCGCAGCGCCGGGTGCTCGCCGTCCAGGAGTTCACCCCCCAGCAGATCCGCTCCTACCTGGTCAACCGCTACGGCGACGCGCAGGCCGCCGACCGCCGGCTGCGGCTGCTGGAGGGCATCCCCGACCTCCTCGCCCTGTGCCGCAACCCCCGGCTGCTCAGCTTCGTCGCCGACCTCGACCACGACCGGCTGCGCGCCGTCGCGGGCGCCGGCCGGGCACTGAGCCCCGCCGGGCTCTACGAGGAGGTCTTCACCTCCTGGCTGCGCTTCGAGGCCCGGCGCGGGGAGGGCGGGCCCGGCGGCCTCCCCGGGCTGGACCTGACGCAGCTGTGGCAGGCCGTCACCACCCTGGCCCTGCGGCTGTGGCAGAGCGGCGAGAGCGCCCTGCGCCTGGACGAGCTCAACGACGTGGCCGAGACCCTCACCGAGCTCGCCGACTCCCGGCTGTCGGTGCCCCAGGCCGCCCACTCCGTCGGCTCCGGCAGCCTGCTGGTGCGCACCGACGACGGCCTCTTCCGGTTCATCCACGGGTCCGTGGCCGAATGGCTGGTGGCCCGCGAGGCCGCGGTCCGGCTCGGCCGGGGCGAGACGGGCGAGGCCGACCTCCTGGCCCGCCGCCCCCTCAGCAGGCTGGCCGTGGAGTTCCTCTGCGACCTCGCCGACCACCGCACCTGCCAGCGGTGGGCCGAGCGGGCCCTCGGCGGCGAGGACGGCGCGCCGGAGGGCCCGGCCGGCGAGACGGCCAGGGCCAACGCCATGAAGATCCTCAGCAGGCTGCGGATCCCCGCCCACACCGATCTGCGCGGCGCCGTCCTCGCCGGGGAGGACCTGTCCTACCGCGACTTCTCCGGCGTCGACCTCACCCGCGCCGACCTCACCGACGCCGGCCTGACCGGCGCCGACTTCTCCGGCGCGGTCCTGCGCGACGCCCGCCTCGCCGGCGCCCGCCTGGACGGCGCCGACCTGCGCGGCGCCGATCTGCGCGGCGCCGACCTGCGCCGGGCCCGGCTCATCGGCACCGATCTGCGCGGCGTCCGGGTCGGCGGCGGCAGCTGGCACCGCGCGGCCCTGATCAACGCGATCGCAGAACCGGCCGTCCTGGAGACCCCCGAACTCCGCGCGGCCGCCGTCGCCCCCGGCCTGACCGCCGAGCCCGGCTTCCGGCCCGCGGCCGTCGGCGTGCCCTACGGCTTCGACATGCGCACCAGCAGGCTGCCCGAGCCCGTCTCCTTCAGCCCCGGCGGCGAACTCCTCGCCCTCGGCAGCGAGGACGGCGGCGTCCTGGTCTGCGACGCCGCCACGGGCACCGCCCTGCGCACCCTCCACGGCCACACGGGCCGCGTCTACGCCGTCAAGTTCCGCGGCGGGGTGCTCGCCACGGGCGGCGCGGACGGCACCGTACGGCTGTGGGACCCCGTCTCCGGCCGGTGCCTCCACCGGCTCGCCGTCCACGCGGACGGCGTCTGGCCCGTCTCCCTGGACCTCACCGGGGAACGGCTGGCCACCGGCGACGCCGACGGCACCGTCACCCTCTGGGACGTCGCCACCGGCACCGTCACCCACCGCCTCCCCGGCCACAAGGCGCCCGTCTACACCGCCGTGTTCAGCCCCGACGGCACCGTCCTGGCCACCGGCGACGCCGCCGCGTGCGTACGGCTGTGGGACACCCGCGCCGGCCGGCTCCTCGGCGAGCTCGACGGCCACCGGGGAGCCGTCTACCGCGCCCGCTTCAGCCCCGACGGCACCCTCCTGGCCACCGGTGACATGGGCGAGGGCGACGGCGGCACCGTCCGGCTCTGGGACGTCGCCACCCTGCGGCAGCGGCACGCCTGCGCCGGCCACCCGGGCCGCGTCTACACCCTGGACTTCCACCCCTCCGGCACCCTGCTGGCCAGCGGCGACACCGACGGCCACGTCATGCTGCGGGACCCGCGCACGGGCGAGGCGGCGGGGCCCCCGCTGCTCGGCGGCGGCGCCGTCTACCAGGTGGTCTTCGACCCCGAGGGCGGCATGCTGGCGGCCGGCGGCAGCGACGGCTCGGTCCGGCTCTGGCGGATCACCCAGGCCGCCCCGCCCGCGGCCGGCTGGACGGCCGCGCCCCTGCGCCGGCAGCCCGCCGACCACCAGGGCTCGGTGTGGGCCTGCCGCTTCCGGCCCCACGGCGGCCCGGCGGCGCCGGAGACGGGCCCGCTGCTGGTGTCGGCCGGCAACGACGGCTCCGTCCGGCTGTGGGACACCACCACCGGCCGGGGCCGGAACGTCCTGCGCGGCCACGGCCGCAAGGTCGTCAGCCTGGCCTTCAGCGCCTCGGGCACCCAGCTGGCGGCCTGCGGCAACGACGGCGTCGTCCGGCTCTGGGACCCCGCCACCGGACGCCACCTGCGCGAGCTCACCGGCGACAACGACCGCCTGGTCTCCGCCGTGTTCAGCCCGCGCGGCCCGCTGCTCGCCACCTCCAGCAGCGACGGCGACGTCTACGTGTGGAACGCCGGGACCGGCGAGTACCAGCGCGAGATCGACGCCGAGACCGACCACGTCTGGGCCGAGACCTTCAGCGCCGACGGCGAGATCCTCGCCACCGCCAACGACGACGACACCGTCCGGCTGTGGTACCGCAGCACCGGCGCCCATGTCACCACCCTCGGCCAGCACCGGGGCCGGGTCCGCTCCCTGTCCTTCACCTCCGACGGCACCGGTCTGGCCACCGGCTGCGACGACTCGTTCGTCCGCCTGTGGGACCTCACCGAGAGCCGTCTCGTCGCCGAACTCCCCGGCCACACCGACCGGGTGTACGCGGTCGTCCACGGCCCTGGCGACGCCTGGCTGGCCAGCGCCTCCTGGGACGGACAGGCCATCGTCTGGCAGGACGGAGCCATAAGGCACCGGCTGCGCGGCCACACGGGACGGCTGTGGACGGCCGTCGCCCACCCGCGCCGCGCCCTGCTGGCCACCGCCGGCGACGACCGGACCATCCGCCTGTGGGACCCCCTGACGGGCGCCGGGACCGGCCGGCTGACCGGGCACACCGGCCGGATCCTCACCCTCGCCTTCAGCCCCGACGGCTCCCTGCTGGCCAGCGGCGCCGAGGACGGCACGGTGCGGCTCTGGTCGCTGCCGGAGGACGGCGAACCGGCCGCGCGGGCCACCCTCATCGGCGTCCCCGGCGGCTGGGCCGCCCTCAACCCCTCGGGGGGCTACAAGTTCGACGGCGACATCGCGGGCGAGTTCTGGCACGTCGTGGGCATGTGCCGGTTCGAGCCCGGCGAGCTCGACGACCACCTGCCCGGAGTGCGCCGGCTGGCCATGGACGCCGAGCTCTGACACAGGGTCAACGGGAGGTCCTGATCCGCAGGAAACGGGGGCGGTAGACGCTCGCGCGGTCGATCACGTCCCGGGGGACGAGACTGTTGACGTTGTAGGAGACGACCAGGTCGTCCGTGCCGCGCTCCAGCTCCGGGTGCTCGTGAGGGTTGTACGCCAGGACGTTCGGGTTCCGGTAGCTGCCGCCCGGGCCCGCCTCCGGCGCCGTGTACACCGTGCGCGGCGCGGTGAAGGGCCCGCCGGGGGAGCGCGACCAGGCCAGCCGCAGCTCCGCGCTGAACGGCACGTCCGCCCGCTGGGTGACCAGCGTGTACCAGGCCCCGTGCCGGACCACGCTCAGCTCGTCCGAGACCCGCAGCGCCGCCCCGCCGGGCCCGGCGAGCCGCGCGGCCCGCGACTCCTCGCGGGACCAGGAGCCGTCGGCCGCGCGGTAGCGCCAGGACCCGCGCAGGCCCGGACCGTCGACCCGGGCCAGATGGAGGTAGGCACCGCCGCCGGACGGGGCCGCCTCGGTGCCGTAGACATAGGTGCGGTCCCCCTCCCGTGCCAGCCACGCGCCCCAGGAGATCCCGGCCGACGACGGCAGCGGCGTGACCGACTCCGGCCGCGAGAGCCGCCCCTCGCGGAACCTCGCCACCACGGAGCCGCGCCAGGCCACGTCCAGCGGCCCGGTGCCGCTCCGCGCGTACCGGGCGTAGACGACCGCGACGCCCCGGCCGTCGGGGATCCCGGCCCGCGCCCAGTACCACTCGCCCGGGGCCTGCGGCGACACCAGGGAGCCGGGCCGCCCGGCCCGGTCCCGGCCGGTCACCGTGCGCGGGGCGCCGGAGCGGGGCCACAGGACGAAACTGTTGTGGACGAACGGCGTCGTCCCGCCCTCCCCGGTGACGGGGGAGCGGGAGCCGTCGGCCCGCACCGTGCCGAGGAACGTGTCCGAGAAGACCCACAGTTCACCGGCGGGCGTCGGCACCGAGTACGTGCTGTCCCCGCCCGTCCAGTGACCCGGATCGCGCACCCGGTCGGCGTACGCCCCGAACGCCCCGTCGAGCGCCGCCAGCGGGCGCGCCGAGACGACCCCGGGCGGCCCCACGGCGCCCCGCGCCGCCTGCGGCGGCAGGAAGGCGCAGACCGCGGCGGCGGCCACGAGCAGCATCCGGGACACGGCCGGCCGCCGGTTCGGCATCCATGAAATCCGCATGGCGCACAGTCAACAGCCACGGTCGTGCCGTGTCGCGGGGATCCGGCGCTCGGCCGAGCGGGTGATAAATGGCAGCACGGTCAGAGTGCACACTGACGGCCGCGCACCCGGGGCGCGACGATGCCGTGGGCCGGGACCGTACGTGTGGTCCCGGATCCCCCCGTCCGTTCGTGGAGGTGTCCGTGTACGCAACCGAGTTGGCCGTCAAGGCGCTGGAACCGACCCCCGAGGAGGAGCGCCTGGCCGAGGACTACGTCACCATCCTCGGCTCGCTCTCCGCCATGGAGCAGGCAGTGCGGGAGGGCGCCTGGCACCGTCTGCGCGACGAGGCCGACGAGCTGATGAGCGCCGCCGAGGAGATGTGGGCCGGTCTCCCCGGGGCGGACGACGACGAGGGCGCACCCGTCCAGGCCGTCCACGTGCCGTCCCAGGCCGACAGCGCCAAGATCCGCCAGCTGATCGCGGTGTACGCGCAGCCCTACGCGCTCGGCCGCGCCCTCTACCCGACGAGCCTCATCCAGGACGCCCAGCTGCGCCGGGCGGTGGAGGAGGAGCACGCGGAGGCGGAGCACACCGGGACGGGGTGACGGCGGCCCGGTGGGCGGCGGGCGCTGCCGGCCGCGCGGACCTCGCCGCGCACCGGCCGGTGCCCCGGCGTCGAACGGCCGCACTCGGCCGCTCGGGGAGAGCGCGGGAGTTTTGCTGAAGCATATGAACGACACGATGGAGTCGCCGGCGTCGCAGCCCCGGTGGTCATCGGGTCGGCAGCGCCACAGGGAAGGGAGTCCTCGGTCCGGGCGGGCAGCCGCTCCGGAAAAGCCCGGACGATCCGCCGGGCCTCCTCCTCCGGCGCCCCGCGCTCTCCCCGCAGTCGTGCGGCCAGCGGTATCAGGGAGGGGATGGCGCCGCACACGCCGGGCGCCACACCGGCGCGGGCTGCTCGAACAGAGGGGGCGCCAGGAACGCGCCGCGGCGGGCGTGGGCGCGGTCCGGGGCGAAGAGGGCCGATCCGAGACGGCGTTGTTCCGGAACTCCCGGACGTCGTTTGCCTCAGGGAACATCCCGGCTATGCCCGCGATCGCGACGGGGGCGGCGGTGAGCGGACGCATGAGTCGAGTCTTCGGCGACCGGCGGCCCGCCCCGCGCGAACCGGGCCCTCCGGAGGTGTTCTTGGCGCGCTCGGGCCCCTGTCAGTACGCCTCATCAACACATCCCGGCCAACTTCGCACACCTGTCCCCACGCGGCATCTGGCCACGCACCAGCAACGTACGTCACATCGCCGGGTTAAACCTTGGCTGATCCTCATCCCGGGGTGCTGTCAGGTCGTGGTCGCGTGTCTACTGTCCTCGGCCATGCGCTCACAGAAGTTCAGACGCCTCGGTCTGTCCGCGACCCTCGCCCTCGCCGCCGGCCTGTCCGTCATGGCCCAGCCGGCCTCCGCCGCCCCCGCCGCGCCCATGACGGTCACCGTCGACAAGGCGACCGCCAAGCCCGGCGACACGGTCACGGTGACCCTCACCTTCACCAACGACCAGACCACGAACGCCCAGTTCGTGTACCAGTCGATCCAGCCCACCTGGAACACCACGCAGGACCCCGCCCTGAAGTACGCGTTCAAGACCTGTGCCGGTGACACCGTGCAGTGCGACGTGGCCAACCAGAGCGGCACCCTGCGCTACAACGTGCCGATCCTCCCGGGAGCCACCCGCACCGCCAAGCTGACCTACCAGATCGCCGCCGACTCGGCCTGCGGCCCCAGCCGGAAGATCGAGTTCTACTCGTACCTGTACTACGAGTACCAGGGCGGCCAGGCGAAGAAGGACGGCGTCTACCAGACGAGCACCGACGTCGCCTGCGCCACGCCCGCCCCGGCGGCGGCAGCGCACAAGTAGGCCGATGCCACCCGGCCTCCGGGCCGGGGGCGACAAGCGGTGGGAGCGGCTCCGGCGGCGGCCGGGCCGCTCCCGGCAAACCCCTTCTGAGCTGGGGCGATTGTCAGTGCCCGGCAGTAGAATCGGGGGTGTGGAGCAAGAGTCCACGACCCCTGGAGGAGGACGCCCATGGCCGCTGTCGCAACACCGCATCCGCATCCGAATCTGCCGAGCCTTCCCACCCTGCCCAAGAAGCGCCTGCCCGCGGGGCAGCCGCGCGACTGGTACGAGACGTACAACCGCCAGCTGAAGGCGATGCGCCTGGCCATCGCCCTGCTGCACTCCGGTGTCTACACCCCTGACCGGGCCACGGACCGCAGGATACGGACGGCGGCCGTACAGATCGGGGTGCGCGAGCCCTCCGCGACCACCTGCCGGCTGGTGCGCGCCCTCGTCGCCCGCGGCACCCCGTCCTGAGCCCGTTCCGGACGCCGACCGGCCGGACCGGCCCCCAACAACGGGGCGGAATGCATGGATTCCCTCTACCGTTGACCCCGAGACGGCATGTTTCGCAGGTGAATCGCAGGAGGGCATGTGACCAGCGCGGTCGAGCACAGCACTGTCGAAGTCAACGGCGTCAGGCTGCACATCGCCGAACAGGGGCGGGGACCGCTGGTCCTGCTGCTGCACGGCTTCCCGGAGAGCTGGTACTCCTGGCGCCATCAGTTCGGGCCGCTGGCCGAGGCCGGCTACCGCGTGGTCGCGCCCGACCAGCGCGGCTACGGCCGCAGCGAACAGCCCGAGGCCATCGACGCCTACAGCATCTTCCATCTCACCGGCGACGTCATCGCCCTGATCCACGCGCTCGGCGAGGAGAGCGCGGTGGTCGTCGGGCACGACTGGGGCGCCCCCGTCGCCTGGCACACCGCCCTGTTCCGCCCCGACGTCGTACGCGGCGTCGTGGGCCTGAGCGTGCCGCCGATCCCGCGCGGCCCCGTACCGCCGCTGACCGCCCTCGGGTCGGTGCTCGGCGACGGCTTCTACCAGATCTATTTCCAGGAGCCCGGCCGCGCCGACGCCGAACTGGCGGCGGATCCCACGGCGGTCTTCCGCCGGCTGCTCGTCGGCGGCTCCGGAGACAGCCCCGTCACCGACCCGCCCCGCCCCTGGGTCGTCGCCAAGGGCGAGGCCCTGCTGGACACCATGCCCGAGCCCGACGGGCTCCCCGGCTGGCTCACCGAGGACGACATCGCCGCCTTCGCCCGGGAGTACGCCAACCACGGCGACCACGCCTTCACCGGCGGCCTCAACTGGTACCGCAACATCGACCGCAACTGGGAGCTCACCGCCCCCTTCCAGAACCGGGCCATCGAGGTGCCCGCGCTGTATATGGCGGGCGACCGCGACGTGGTGCGGTCCTTCCCCGGCATGGACCAGGTCATCGCGAACCTGGCGCACCTGGTGCCGAAGCTCCACCGCAGTGTGACCCTGCCGGGCTGCGGCCACTGGACGCAGCAGGAGCGGCCCGACGAGGTCAACGCCGCGCTCCTGGACTTCCTCGGTACGCTGCCCGCCGCGAAGTGACCGCCGCCGGCACCGCCCCGCCCGGGAGCGGCGAGCGCTCCCGGGACGAGGGCGGTGCCGGCCGGAGGGCACCGGTCAACCGCTGTGACCGCCGTGACCCTCGTGGCCACCGCCACCGTCATGGCCGCCACCGTTATGACCGCCGTCGTGGCCGCCACCCATCGCGTGGTGGAAGACCATCACCTCACGTGGCATGACGACGTACGGCCGCATCATCCCCATGTCCTCGTGCTCCAGCAGATGGCAGTGGTACATGAACCGGCCCTTCGCGCCCTCGAACCGGCCGATGACCTTCACCAGCTGACCCGGCGGCACCTGGATCACGTCCTTCCAGCCCGCGTCGCTGTCCGACACCGGCGCCGCCCCGCCGTACTCCAGCGGGGTGCGGGTGCCGCCCAGCGCCTGGTCGAAGCCGCTCCCCTCGCCCGTCGGATAGAGCTCGCGGCCCAGCACCTGGAAGTCGATCAGGTGGATGTGCATCGGGTGCATGGGGCCGCCCAGGTTGATGAAGCTCCACTGCTCCCACGCGCCGTGCTCGACCATGAAGCCGAGCGCGTCGTCGAAGGTCGTGGCGCCCCGGCGGTAGGTGCGCACCGTGCCGTCCGGGCCCTTGAGCTGGATCACCCCCTCGCCCGGCACGGTCACCGTGCCGGGCTCCACCGGATGCATCTCCCACAGCCCCGGGTGGCCGTTGCCGGCGGTGCCGGGCGGGGTGAGGACGAGCAGCCGGTGGCCGTGCTCCGGCGCGGTCTCATGAGTGATCCGCCGGAACGAGCCGGAGATGACCTCCGGCAGCGTGAACGGGTCCCGTACCTTCTCCTGGTCCACCCGGAACTGCATGATCTCCGGATGGCGCACCCCCTCGGCCGCGTTGACCAGCCGGACCCGGCGGCCGCGCAGCGCGCCGAAGTCGATCAGCACGTCGAGGCGTTCGGCGGGCGCCACGGGCAGCGGCTCGTCCAGCGCCACCGGCCGCGGCAGCAGCCCGCCGTCCGTGCCGATCTGCCACATCGCGCCGCGCACCGGCTCGCCGGTCTCGTCGTCGACCAGCCGGAGGAGATACGTCCGGCCGTTGGCGGCGTTGAGGACCCGGAACCGGTACCACCGGGCCGCGACGTCCAGATGCGGCCAGATGACACCGTTGACCAGCGTGTACGGGCCGGTGAACGCCCGGGTGAGGTTCTTCCCCGCGGCGTCGTGGGCCACGACGACGGTCTTGTGGAGCAGCGCGCCCGTCAGCCGGCCGTCCTCGTCCTGGTCGAGGTTGCGGTCCTGGACGATCAGCGGGATCTCGTACGGGCCGCGCGGCAGCCGCAGGGCGTCCTCCTCGTCGTCCCGCACCAGGTACATCCCGGCCAGGCCCGCGAAGACGTTCCAGCGGGTGATGTCCATCGCGTGGTCGTGGTACCACCAGGCCACGGCCCGGTGGTCGTTGGGGTATTCGGCGAGCTGGCTGTCGCCGGGCGAGACGGCGTTCTCCGTCCAGCCGTCGTTGCCGCCCCCGGTGTTGGCGCCGTGCACATGCGTGACCGTCCACGCGGGCAGCGCGGCCACCTCGGCCAGCGGCGCCGCCCCGCCGCGCCCCGGCTCGTCCGCCGGGTCGGGCCCGCCCGGCACGGGTACGGCCTCGACGGCCACCACCGGGTGGGCGCCCGTCAGCCGGTTGCTCCAGGTGACGCGGAGCCGGCGGCCCCGCCGGACCTCGATGGTCGGCCCCGGGAAGTGGCCCTCGTACGTCCACACCCGGGTGGGCGGCAGCTGCGAGTGCAGGCGCACCCAGGTGGCGGTCTGGTTGATCTCGATGCCCCTCAGCGCCTCGGCCCGGCCGGGCCGCAGCACCGGCGGGACGCGCAACGCGTCGAGGAAGGGCGTGAGCTCCGCTGCGGCTTCCTGCTTTCCGGCAGGCTTTCCGGCAGCGCCGAGCCCTGTTTCGGTCATGCGGTACCCCCGTACACGCTTCCCCCGTGCCGCCGGCCGGAGCCCGGCGGCAGCTGTCACCACTGAAGACGCACGGGCGCACAACAGGGTTGCGTGTAAACGGGAGTTCGAGTCAGAGCCACCCGAGCCGTGCGCGCGCGGGCGGCCGGGCACCGCGCAGCACCTTGCCCTCCGTGCTCAGATAGCCGCGCGCGTAGTCGAAGCGGGAGGTGTCGGAGAAGGTGAGGTACAGCCATTTGAAGTTCTCGGCGAAGACGTACGCGGGGCAGTGGTCGCCCTTGGCCATGGGCCGGCGGGTGACGTCGGCGACGACCGTGTAGCCGCCGGGGACGCGGTGGTGGGCCTTGAGGTTCTGGAAGTAGCGCCACGCCGTGGTGCGGTAGAAGGGGTCCCCGGTCTGCCAGTACAGCTCGAAGGCGCAGTTGGCGTACTCGGGCCGCAGCTCGTTGCGGGGGTCGGTGGCCTTGAGCCCCGGGTAGTCGATCTCCTCGGGGATGACGGCGTACTTGTCGAGGACGGCGGTCCAGGAGCGGTAGTAGTCCGCCGCCAGGGCGTTGTCGCCGCCCACCGGGAGGACCGCGACGGCCAGCGAGGACTGGCGCCGCCCCAGCGGGGCGCCGGTGCGGAAGTCCACCTGCCGGAACCACAGCAGCCCGCCCGACCGCTCCGCCTGGTGCTTCTTGATCGCCGCCGTGAGCGTCCGGAACCACTCGCGGCAGTCCTCGTCCCGGAACATCGTCCAGGCGCCCCACAGATACTCGTAGAAGGAGTCCACCGGGGGATTGACGGCGATCGCCGTCCGGTCCGCCCACTCGCCCGACTCCACATCGATGGTGGTGGCGAGCAGATCGAGCGAGGAGCGCCGCCGCACCACGGCGCCCAGCGCCCCCTTGGCGGCCCGCAGATAGCGCGGGTCACCGGTGAGTTCGGACAGCAGGCCGAATTCGAGGATGTGGGTGCCGATCTCGGCCAGCGGCACCGTACGGCCCGAGACCGCGCCCGTCCGGAGGTTGACGAAGCGGTAGGGCATGCCGGTGGGGGAGCGGGTGAAGGCGGGCAGCAGCCGGTCCGTCAGATCGGCGCACAGTTCCAGCAGTGCCCTGCGGCCGGTGACCAGGTACCCCGCGAGCAGCCCGCCGACCAGCCGGATGGTGGTCTCGAAGACCTGGAAGGGGGCGTCGATGTCGAAGTCCAGCCGGTCGTCGATCCAGTCGAGGCACAGGCCGACCTCGTCGTCGAGCCCCATCAGGAAGTGGGTGTCGAGCGCCTCGACGATCGACAGCCCGACCGGGTGCCCGGCCGCGAAGAACTCCCGGTGCCCGCCCGAGACGGGCAGTACCTCGTCGTGCCCCCACGCGAACCGCTTGTAGCCCGTCCAGGCGTGGAGGAACTCGGCCCGGATCTCCCGCGCCTTCCCCG
>NZ_JAILXP010000221.1 GCF_020740895.1 Streptomyces sp. UNOB3_S3
CCACCACCGCGGCCCCGGCGACCCCGGCGCCCTCGCCGACGGCGACGCCGGCCGCGACCCACTGATCCACCCGCCCTACCGTCGCAAGGAGCACTCCATGAACGCCTACCTCTCGCGTCACTTTCTGCGGATCGGTCTGCTGGCCGCCGGGCTCGCCGCGGCCGCCACCGGTCCCGCTCAGGCCGCCGAGGCCGTCGCCGTCAGCCAGGACGGTGTCCGGACGACGGCGAACCACCGGCACCACACCGACTACCGCGACAGCTTCACCGTCCACGAGTTCGGCTCGGTCGCCGCCGCCCGCGTCGGCAATCGCGCGGACGCCAGGTCGGTGGGGTGCACCGCCGACGACGCCTGCCGCTCGGTGGCCCTGTCCTTCCAGGTCATCACCCTTTCGGGGGAGAACGTCCGGCTCACCGCGGTCAACAACGGCCACGCCGTCAACGAGCACTGCGACGGCTGCCAGACCCTCGCGGGCGCCTACCAGTTCGTCGTCTCGACCGCCACGCCCGCCCGGCTCACCGGCGACGCCCAGCGGAAGCTCGCCGACGTCCATCACCGGCTGGACGCGCTGGGCGCCTCCCGGCTGCCCGCCGCCGAGCTCAAGCGCCAGGCGGACGGCCTGGCGGAGGAGGTCAGGACCCTGCTGTCCCGGCCCACCTCGCTGTCCGCCGCCCACCCGGCCCGTCCGTCCGTGAAGGTCCACCGGCACCTGGACGGCTGGCCGCAGCGCTGACGCCGCCGCTCGCGGGGCACGGCGCGGCCGTGTCCCGCGGCAGCACGTGATGATCATTCCCTGCGCGATAATCACCGCCATGGAAGCGGATGGCCGTGAGCCGATCGCCGGGGCCCACCGGCGGCTGATCGCCGACCTCGTCACGGCGGGGGCGGCGTATCCGCTCGTCCTGACCGGCGGCCTCGCCCTGTGGGCGCTCGGCCTGATCGAGCGACGCGTGGGCCACGCGACGCTCGCCACCGACAGCCAGGAGCCCATGCCCGGCATCGTCGCGGCGCTGCGCACCGCGCTGGAGGAGCGCGGCTGGCGGGTGGAGCACACGGAGACGGATCCGCTGTCGGCCCGCTTCACGGTGACGGACCCGGAGACCGGGGACAAACGCCGCGTGCAGCTCCTCAAGGAGACGGTCTGGCGCCCGCTCGTCCCCACCGAGCTCGGCCCCAGCCTGGCGGCCGAGGACGTCGTCGGCACCAAGGTCCGCGCCCTGGCCGCCCGTGGCTTCGCCCGCGACTTCATCGACGTCCACGCCGCCTCCGCCCGCTGGCCGGCCGCCGAGCTGGAGGAGTTC
The DNA here is from genome assembly GCF_020740895.1 of Streptomyces sp. UNOB3_S3. GTDB lineage: Bacteria > Actinomycetota > Actinomycetes > Streptomycetales > Streptomycetaceae > Streptomyces. The sequence continues at coordinate 1,302 of NZ_JAILXP010000221.1, forward strand.
GGCAGGCGGCACGCCTGGGACGAGGCCTTCGACCTGGCCGATCTGCGGGCCCGGCTGGACGGCGCCGACTGGATCGACGACCACGAGTTCGCCGCGTACGGGCTGGCGGAGGACCGGGTCGCGGAGCTGCGCGCCTGGGCGCGGGCCTGGTCCGACGACATCGGCGAACGGCTGCTGGAGGAGGCGCCGTACGAGGACGAGGACCGGAACGAGGACGAGGACCGGAACGAGGACGAGGACCGGAACGAGGACGAGGACCGGGACGAGGGCCAGGGCGGGACCTAGTCGGCGGACATAGTCGTTCCGCTCACGGACGCGAGTTCTCCGTCGGGTAGCTGTCGGCGTCCACGGCCGTCCACAGCTGACCGGCGCCGCCGTTGCACTGGCTGATGTAGGCCAGGGAGTGCAGGCCGTTGGTGGTCAGGCACTCCTCGTTCTCCATGTTGATCAGACGGTAGCCGGTGCCCTCGGGGACGACGCGCCACCGCTGGTTCGCCGCGGCGCCCTGGGGCGTTCCCCAGATCTGGGCCATGCGGTCCTCGTGGCGCATGTCCAGCACTTTCCCCTTGGTGGCGAGGTTGGTGAAGGTGTAGCTGCCGTCCCCGTACTTGGTCGGCCGCCACTGCTGGGCCTCGCTCGCGTTGATGTCCCAGGTGCCGACGCGATTGCCGTCGATGTCCCGGCTGTTGTCGTTGTCGAGGGCCGTGAAGCCGTTGCGCCACTGCACCTTCGCCGGCAGGGCGGGCGGCACGGGCGGGGCCGGTTTCGAGGGATCGGGCTTCGAGGGGGTCGGCTTGGCCGGGTCGGGATTGGCCGGGTCCGGGTCCTTGGAGGTGCCCGGCGCGGGCCGGCCGGCACCGGACCGGGAATCCCCGCCCGTGCCGTCGCCCGTCCCCTTCCGATGGGACTGCCCGGGAACCGCCGGGCCGGGGAGGAGGGTGTAGCCGCCCGGCGAGGAGGGGCGTGACATGTCGGGTGTCGCGCCGCCGGACGCGCCGGACAGGGCGGAGGGCATGCTTCCGGTGGAGGTCGGGCCGGTCCCGGGATGGCCGGAACTCGCGCTCGGGGAGGCGGCGGGCGCGGCGGCGGGCGCGGCGAGCGCCCGCGGCGCGGCGGGGGAGGCGCCCGGACGGGCGTTCCCGGCGTCCTCGGCGGTCGCCCGCGCGTGCCGCTCGCCGCCGTCCCGCAGGGTCAGGGGGACGGCCACGGCGGTGGCGCCCGCCGCCACGATGCACACCGCGACGAGCGCCCCCACCCGGGCCCGCCGCATGCCGGTGAGGCTCTTGGGGGCGCTGGCGGGGGACACGACCGAGGCGGAGGCCGTGACCGGGGTGGAGGCCGTGACCGAGGAGGCGTACGAGGCGTACACACTCACCGCGTCACGCACGGAGGCCAGTTCGGCGGCCATGGCGGCGGCGCTCTCCCACCGCTCCTCGGGGGCCTTGGACAGCGCCCGTCGCACGACTTCCCGCACCGGGACCGGGATGTCGTCCGGCAGTTCCGGCGGGGGCTCCGTGAGGTGCTTGAGGGTGATCTCGAAGGCGGTCCCGCCGTCGAACGGCACCTGTCCGGCCAGCATCTCGTGGAGGACCACGCCGACCGAGTAGAGGTCGGCCGCGGGCGTGACCCGGCCCCGGGCGGCCTGTTCGGGCGCCTGGTACGGGGCGGTGCCCAGCCGCGTCCCGGAGGCGGTGAGGCGGGGCGAGAAGTCCGGCAGCGCGATGCCGAAGTCCGCGACCAGGATCCGGCCGTCCCGCAGCAGCAGGTTCGACGGTTTGACGTCGCGGTGGACGATGCCGGCCTCGTGCGCGGCGCGCAGGGCCTCCACGACCTGTACGGCGAGGTCCAGCGCGCGCTCCGGGGGCAGCGCGCCCTCGCGGCGGAGCAGCGCGTCCAGCGACTCGCCGGCCACCAGCTCCATCACCAGGAACGCGGTGGGTTCGCCGGTGTCCCCGGCGGCCGGGGGCTCGTGCCCGTAGTCGTACACCGAGACGATGCCGGGATGGTTGAGCTTGGCCATGGCCGTCGCCTCGGAGCGGAACCGCTCGGCGAACGTGGCGTCGTCCTCCACCGGTGGGCGGAGGAGCTTGACGGCGACCTCCCGCTCCAGGACGGCGTCCAGGCCCGTCCACACCGTCCCCATGGATCCGCTGGCGAGCCGTTCGGACAGCGTGTACCGCCCGGCCAGGGTCTTTCCCCGCACTGATTCCCACCCCGCACGGCCGTGTTCCAAAGAAGCCGAAAGAAGTCAGAGGAAACTGAAAGGAAATGATCGATACGGCCGGGGTGCACAATACCCTTCACTTACTGGAAATCACGACAGGTATGGCTGAATTCATGGCAATCGGAACGAGCGCCCCGGAAGCGCCCGAGGGGCTGTGGTTCTCCGTTCTGGGCCCGCTGCGGGCCTGGCGGAGCGGGGCCGAACTGCCGCTCGGACCGCCGCAGCAGCGGGCCATGCTCGCCATGCTGCTGCTGAGCGAGGGCCGGACGGTCTCCGCGGACCGGCTCATCGACGCCCTGTGGGGCGAGGAGCCGCCGCACGCCGCCCTCGGCACGGTGCGCACCTACGCCTACCGGCTGCGCCGGCTGCTCGGCGCGGACGTCCTGACCTCCGAGTCCGGCGGCTACCGGCTGCGCGTCCCCGCCGACCGCGTGGACGCGGCCCGGTGCGAGGCGCTCGCCGCCGAGGCCGCCGCCCGGCGCGCCGAGGGCGACGCGGAGGGCGCCCTGCGCGCCCTGGGGCAGGCCCTGGGCCTGTGGCGCGGCGACGTGCTGCTCGTCCTGCCCGGCCCGTACGCCGAGCGCCAGCGCACCCGGTGGGACGAGCGCAAGGTCGAACTGCTGGAGACCCGGCTGGAGATCGACCTCGAACAGGGCCGGCACCGCGAGGTCGTCGAGGAACTCGCCGGGCTCACCGCCGCCTACCCGCTGCGCGAGCGCTTCGCCGAGCTGCGGATGACCGCCCTGTGCCGGTCCGGCCGGCAGGCCGACGCGCTCAAGGCGTACGACGAGGCGCGCCGGGTGCTGGCGGAGGAGGTCGGGGTCGATCCCGGGCCGGCCCTGCGCGAGCTCCACCGGCGGGTGCTCGCCGCCGACCCCGGGCTGGTGCCCGCCGCGCCCGCGCCGGGCACGCCCGCCGCCCCGGCCCCGGCCGACCGGCCCCACGCCGGCCGGTCCTTCGCGGTCGAGCCCTTCGGCGACCGGCCCTTCTACGACCGGCGGCCGGGACGCGTGGAGACGGCGCCCGCCCTCTGGTCCCCGGCGCCCCGGCAACTGCCCTTCACCGCATCCGACTTCACCGGCCGCGAGACCGAGACGGCCACGGTGGCCGAGGCGTTGCTGCGGCCCGACGGCATGCCCGTGGTGGCGATATCCGGCCTCGGCGGCGTCGGCAAGACGGAGCTCGCCGTGCGCACCGCGCACCGGCTGGCCGACCGGTTCCCCGACGGCCAGCTCCACGCCGTCCTCCACGACGACGACGGACGGCCCACCCCGCCCGAGGAGACCCTGGAGGGCTTCCTGCGCGCCCTGGGCGTCCCCGCCCAGGCGGTGCCCGCCGGGCTCGCCGAGCGCACGGCCCTCTTCCGTTCCGCGGTCGCGGGCCGCCGGGTGCTGATCGTGCTCGACAACGCCCGCGACACCGAGCAGATACGCCCGCTGCTGCCCGGCGACGGCTGCGCCGTCCTCGTCACCAGCCGCACCCGGCTCGACCCGCTCCCCGGCATGCGCTTCGTCGCCCTCGGCGTGCTCACGCCCGAGGAGTCCCTGGAACTCTTCACCCGCATCGTCGGCGCGGAACGGGTCGCCGCCGAGCCGGAGGACGCGCGCCGCGGCGTGGCGGCCTGCGGCCACCTCCCGCTCGCGATCCGCCTCCTCGCCTCCCGGCTGGCCTGCCGGCCCGCCTGGGGCATCGGCTGGGTCGTCGACCAGCTGGAGGACGAGCACGACCGGCGCCGCCTGGACGTCCTGCGCTCCGGCACCCTCGACGTGGAGACCACCTTCCGCTTCAGCTACGAGCGGCTGGACGCCGCCCAGGCCCGCGCCTTCCGCCTGCTGGCCGCGCTCCGGCTCCCGCACCTCCCGCTGGACGCCGTCGCCGCCGTCCTCGAACTGCCCCGCCACGAGGCCGAGGACGTCGCCGAATCACTGGTGGACTGCTCCCTGCTGGAGACCCCCGCCCCCGAGCGCTACGGCTACCACGGCCTGCTGTCCGCCTTCGCCCAGGGACTGTGCGGCCCGGAAGGCGAACCGGAGCACATCAGGGCGGCCCTGGGCCGGGTGGTCCGCCGCTACCACGGCGACCCCGCCGCCGACCCCTGCGACGTCGCCGCCGTGCTCCAGCGGTACGCCGAGGGCGGGCCCGCCGCCGGCCGGGCGGCCGGCGCCCCGGATCTCGCCCTCGCGGCCGAGCTGCTGCTCGACAGCACCCTCCGGCACGACTGCGGCCACGCCACCCGCCGGCTCGGCCGGGCCGCGCTCGCCCTGCTCGGCACCGCCCTCGCCGCCGGCGACCCGGCCGCCGAGGCACGCGTCCGGCTCGCCCTCGGCCGGCTGCTCCTGGAGATGGGCACCGCCACCACCCCCGCCCTCGCCGAACTGATCGCCGCCCGTGACCTGTGCGTCCGCCACGCGCTGCCGCCCGTCGTACGCGCCCACACCCACAGCGCCCTCGGCGCCTGCTTCGCCCGGGCCGGCCGGCACGAGGACGCCGCCCACGCCTTCCGGGCCGCCGCCACCCTCCACGACACCCTGGGCTCCACCGCCGCCGTCGTACCCGAACTCCTGGGCCTCGCCCGGTCCCTGGCCGGCGCGGGCCGCGCCACCGACGCCGGGAACGCCGCCGCCACGGCCCGCGCCCTGTGCCGCACCCTGAACGACAGCGGCCTGGAGGCCCTCGCCCTGAGCACCCTCGGCACCCTCGCCGAGGAACGCGGCGACCTCGACGGGGCCGCCGGCCACTTCCGCGCCGCCCTCGCCCTGCTGCGCCCCGAGGAGCGCCGCCGCACCGGCCGCACCCTGATGAGCCTCACCCACGTCCTGCGCACCGCCGGCCGCGCCGCCGAGGCCGCCGACACCGCCGCGCGCGCCGTGGAGGCCTTCACGGCCGACGGCGACCAGTACGGCGCGGGCCTCGCCCTCGCCGAACTCGGCCACGCCACCGCCCGCCTCCCCGACCCCGACACCGCCCGGCTCCACTGGTCGGAGGCGCACGTGGTGCTCGCCCGCATCGGCGCGCCGGAGGCCCGCTCCCTGCGCGAGCTCAGCGGCGACCACGACCGCTCGGTACGCACGGAGCCGTGGCCGTCGTGGACGCCGGTGCGGATGTGAACACCGGGCGGCCGTGGCCGCCGGGCGGCCGCCGGGACAGCGCGGACCCTCCGTTCCCACACTCCTGACCAGCGAATTTCGCTGTATTCGGGGGTGTTACCGTCTGGTCTCCTACAGGAACGCAGGCGAGGACGGGGGTCGCGCGTGGCGAACGCACGGGAAACGGGACGGAAGAGAGAAAAGGGCACCGGGCCCCAGGGCGAGATAGCCCTGGTGAAGGGCGTCGCCGTCGTGGCAGGGCTCTTCGCCAGCTGGCATCTGGCCCTGGTGGCGACCGCCGACGGCATGGCGGTGTCGGACGTCGCCGCCACCGTCAAGGCCCTCGCCCTCCACCGGCCATTGGACGGACTGGCCGAGGACGGCATCCGGGCGGCCTCGCCCACCGTCACCGTCTGCGTCTGGCTGGCCTTCATCGCCCTGCCCATCGCCCTGATCACGACGGCCGTGCGCGCCCGCGCCCGCCGCGTCCACGGCGCCGGCGGCGAGGGCCTGGCCTCCGCCGTCGAGGCCCGGCGCGACCTCGGCGAGGCCCGCGCCCGGGCCGCCGCCTCGCAGACCCGCGCCACCACCTTCTCCGGCAAGGACGGCCGCCACGACGCCAAGGCCGTCGCCCGCGCCGAACTGCGCGAGTTCGGCTGGCGGATGGGCCGTCAGCTCGGCAGCGGACAGCCGCTCGTCGCCACGCCGGAGGACTCCATCGCGGTCATCGCCCCCTCCGGCGGCGGCAAGTCCCGCAATGTCGTCATCCCCGCCTGCCTCGACGCGCCCGGCCCGCTCGTCGTCACCTCGACGCGCGCCGACGTCCTCGACGTCATCGCCCAGCCGCGCTCCCGCCAGGGCAAGGTGTGGGTCTTCGACCCGCTCGACACGGTCGGCTGGCCCGAGCGCATGGTGTGGGACCCGGTCGCCGGCTGCCAGGACGGCGAGACCGCCACCTCGCGCGCCCTGTCCTTCTCCGTCGGCATGGGCGCCGACGACGGCTCGTCCACCAACGCCGGCTTCTTCCAGCAGACCGCCTCGTCCGCCCTCACCCGCCTGCTGCACGCGGCCGCGCTCGAAGGCCGCACCATCGAGCACGTCCTGCGCTGGGCCACCAACCTGGAGAAGGCGAGCGAACCCCGCGCCATCCTCACCGACCACCCCGGCGCCGAGCCCGGCTGGGACGTCCTGCTGCGCTCCGTCTCCACGGGCGCCGACGAGACCGTCGCCTCCACCCGGCAGACCCTCGCCGCACAGCTCGAACCCCTCGCGCTCCGCAAGGTCCTGCGCTGTGTGTCCCCCCAGGAGGGCGTGCCGGTCTTCGACGCGGACCGCTTCGTCGCCTCCCGCGACACGCTCGTCCTCATCAGCGACTCCAACGCCTCCACGAACGTCTCGCCGCTCACCACCATGCTGCTCGGCGAGGTCGTCGACGCGGCCAAGCGCCGCGCGCCCCGGACGCCGTCCGGCCGCCTCGACCCCTTCCTCCGCCTGGTGCTGGACGAGGTCGCCAACGTCGCCCCGCTGCCGAAGCTCCCCGCGCTCGCCTCCGACGCCCGCGGCTACGGCATCCACCTCGTCTACGCCCTCCAGTCCCTCGCCCAGGCGGGCCAGCGCTGGGGCGACAAGGAAGCCGCCACGCTCCTCGACAACGCCGCCGCGACGATGGTGATGGGCGGCCTCAAGGACATCGAGGCCCTGCGCCGCTTCTCCGAGCTCATCGGCGAGACCGAGATGGCCGAGCTCTCCACCTCCCGCGACACCCAGCGCCTCTTCGGCTACACCACCTCCGAGGTCAAGCGCGAACGCCGCATCCTGCGCCCCGAGGAGATCCGCCAGCTCCCCCACGGCCAGGCCCTCCTCCTCTTCCGCGGCGCCCCCGGCGTCATCGTCGAGCTGGAGCCGTGGGACCGGAGCCGCGACGGCCAGGCGCTGCGCGCCGGCGAACAGGCCACCCGCGCGGCACGCGTCGGCCAGTCGCCGATCGAGCACCTGTAGGGGGCGCGCCATGGCAGACGAGGCACTGAAGCGCTCGGACTTCGCCGCCTACCGGGCGGAGCTGGAGGAGCACATCAAGAAGTTCGCGCTGGGCGTCAAGCGCGAACAGGGCGAGGTCGAGGAGATCCTGGGCGAGATCCTCGACCGCCTGAACGCGCTGGAGGCGGCGGCCGCTCCCGGCGCGTCCACCGGCGGCCACCTCCCGTGGTCGCTGCGCGCCACGGAGCGGGACTGGCAGGACCTGGCCGACTGGATCGACTGGCTCGGCCGCCACTACGCACCCCAGCTCCACCTGCGCGTCTGGCCCTGCTGGCCGGCGCACGGCGGTGTCGTCGAGGAGCTCGCCGCCCTCCGCGCGGCCTGGTGCGCGGCCGTCGAGGCCGACGCGGACCCGGTGCGGAGCGGCTCGGAGCTGGCGTACTGGCACCAGATGTGGCTGTGGCCGACGGTCGAGCGCATCCGGCAGAACTACATGTTCAGCGAGTGCGAGACCGACCACTCCCCGGACCGCCCCGGCCGCCCCACGGACGCGGACGCCCTCCGCGCCCGTGTCGCCGGGGCGGAGGCGGAGCGCCTGCGCCTGGAGAACGCGCCGTACGCGTTCTTCGCGGAGGTCCCGCCGGGCTTCTCGCCCGACCGCCCGGACGGCCTGTGGCGGTGCGCGGGGGACGACTGGGAGTACCTGTCGCTCCTCGACTGGGAGTGGCACGCGGTGGAGAAGCCACCGGTGAAGCGGGAGATCCTCCACGAGCTGACGGCCGAACGCGCGCTGGAACTGGCGGCGGACCGCCGGCCCTGGGTCACCTACTGGGCCCACTACACCGACGAGTCCGACTGGCGGGCCGGCGCGGAGCCGACCACGGTGGTCCGGCGCCGGCGCAGCCCGGAGCGCGTCCTCGACGAGGCGTACGGCCCGGACGGCGCCTGGGAGCCCACCGACGCCGTCCACGACTTCCTCAGCGCCCGGCCCTCCGATCCCCCGCACCTGGTGGAGATCGACGCGACGGAAGCGGCGCGGCTGGCGAACGGGGACACCGGACTGTGAGCACGCCGGAGAAGACGGTCGGCGCCTGGCGGGAATCCCGCCCCGACGACGCCCGTCCCCTGTCCCTGACGGCCGAGGAGAACGGCCTCGTCACGGCCCGCTGGGAACGGGCCCGCGCGGCCCACACCGAGCTCGACACGGTCCTGGAAACCCTCGCGACCCGCCTGGCCGAACCGTACGGCGCCCGCCTGGAGGGAAAGCGGTACCGCCTGAAGTCCCTCCTCGCCTTCCGCCGGCAGACCGCCGCCCGCAAACGCCTCCGCGCCGATGTGGCGGCGTTCGCGCGCAAGGTCACCGACCTCAACCGCTACACCCTCGTCCTCGCAACCGATCACTACACGACGGGCGTCCAGCAGACATACGCCCTCCTGTACGAACAGGGCTTCGAGCTCGTCCCCGGCTCGGAACGGAACACCTGGGAGGACCCCCTCTACAAGGGATTCCGGGCGGCCTGGCAGCGTCCGGGCGGAGAGCCACGATTCGAGATCCGCTTCCATACGGCGGAGAGTTATTCGGCCCAGTCCGAGAACCAGCTCCTTTACGATCTCTACCGCTCGGGGCGGGTCCGGGACGCGCGTGCCGCGTCCGGCCCGGAGTTCTCGAAGGCGCACGAGCAGGCGGCGGAGCTGGTGCAGAGCGGGCGGTACGGCATGACATCGGGAAAGGAAGGTCACTGATGGGTGATCAGAGCAATTACGAGTACTTCGTCAAGGCGACGCCGCCGTACACGCCGGAACGGCCCTCCAGCCTGTGGCGGCGGTCGGGGGGCGAGTGGGAATTCCTGTCGCTGCTCGACTGGGGCTGGCACAAGGTCGAGGGCACCATCGAGCACGTGCCGGGGGCCGAGGCCCTGCACCCGGTGACCGCCGAGCGCGCCGCCGGGCTGGAGGCGGACCGGCAGGGCTGGGTGACCTACTGGGCGTACTACTCGTCCGAGCGCAGGTGGCGTGCCGGCAAGGGCCCCACCACGGTCGTCCGGCGCCGGAGGAGCCCTGAGCGCATTTACGACGAAACGTTCATGCAGGGCGATGTGTGGGAGCCCGACAGCGCGATCTTCGAATACTTCGACGCCCGGCAGTCGAACCCCCCGCACCTGGAGGAGATCACGGTTGACGAGGCCGAGCGACTCCTTCAGGAGCTGCGCGGGGTGATGGGGGCCACCCAGCTGTGAGCAGCTCAGACGTCGGCGCGTGGCAGGGCTCGGCGGAAAAGGCCGAGGACCACCTGAAACTGACGGCCGACCAGAACCGCCTGGTCACCGCCCGGTGGGAGGCCGCCAAGGGGGCGCGTGGCGGCCTCGACGACATCATGCGGGGGATCGAGCAGCAGTCGGCCGCGCAGGGCGGAAGGCTGGAGGGGCTGGAGAACTCCCTCAAGGGCCTGGACTCCTTCCGGCGGAAGGCCGCCGTCGCCGTGAAGCGAGGCGAGGACGCCCAGGACGTCTGCGAGGACGTCGACGACCTCAACCGCTACACGCTGACATTCGAGGCGGACGACTACGTCCAGGGCACGAAGCAGACGTACGCGGAGCTCCAGGAGCGCGGCTACGAGACCGTGTACGAGTACAACACCTGGGAAGACCCGGTGTACAAGGGGGTGAACACGGCCTGGGAACACCCGGAGACCAAGGAGAGGTTCGAGCTCCAGTTCCACACTCCCGAGAGTTTCAAGGCGAAGTCGGACAACCACGAGCTCTATGAGCTGGCCCGCTCGGGGAAGTTCGAGGATTTCAACACCAAAAAAGAACCGAAGCGTTCCGAGGCCTACCAGGAGGCGTCGGATCTCCTTCAGAACGAGCGGTACGAGAATGTCCGCATCCCCCCGGGCGTCGAAGAGCTGAACCAGCGCAAGATTCGCGCGACGCTCAATCCGAATCTGGACCCCGAAGTCATCGAGCACGTCCGGCGCATGGAGGCGGACCTCCAGGCCACGCATGCCGCCGCCAGGGAACAGCAACAGCAACAGGCGAACGCCCTCGGCAATGGCCTGGGCGAATCACTGGATACCGGCGGCCCCAACCTGCGCGACAGATTGGGCGCGAGGGCCGAACCGGCCCCCCGCTCCGAGGTCCGGCCCACCATCGCCGACCCCGTCCCCACGCAGTCGCGCGGGCGCGGGCGGTCGATGTCGTAGGGCCTGCGCAACAGAACGGCTACAAACGGCCGGATCCGGTCCTGCCGCCGACGCGACCCTGTCGGCGGGGCCGCCCTGAAGAGGGGGCGGGCGTTTCCGACACAGCCTATATTGTCGGAACTTTACGCCTGTTGGCGCGGGCAGAGTTGGTAACTTTTCCGCTACTAGTTGTCAAATGAAGTCATTTGACGATCAGTAATCGGCCAACGTACTGTCCTCGCACTCAGGCGTTGTACGGGGGAAGGGTCGCCAGGGTTGAGCACGTTCAAGACAGTCGTGTGGCGAATACTGAATCTGCCGGAGCCGCGCGACAAGGCTCCGGCAGCGCCGACTGCTGACATGCTCGCGACACAGGCGGCCCCGGCAGCCCCGGCGGCCCAGCCCGTCGC
>NZ_JAILXP010000222.1 GCF_020740895.1 Streptomyces sp. UNOB3_S3
GCCGTGGCCCTCGCCCACTCCCCCCAAAGGGCGGAAATGCGGGATCATGTGGCCATGACCGAGGTGTCCTCGCTCACAGGGCGACTGCTTGTCGCGACACCCGCGCTGTCCGACCCGAATTTCGACCGCGCGGTGGTGCTGCTGCTCGACCACGACGAGGACGGCTCCCTCGGTGTGGTCCTGAACCGCCCGACCCCGGTCGGTGTCGGCGACATCCTCGAGTCCTGGGCCGCGCTGGCCGGAGAGCCCGGGGTGGTCTTCCAGGGCGGCCCGGTCTCCCTGGACTCGGCGCTGGGCGTGGCGGTGGTGCCGGGGGAGGCCCGGGAGTACGACGGGACGTCCCCGGCCGGGGACGGCGCCGGCGAGGGCCCGCTGCCGTCGTCCGCCATGGGGGACCCCGTCGGCTGGCGCAGGGTGCACGGGGCGATCGGCCTGGTCGACCTGGAGGCCCCGCCGGAGCTGCTGGCCAGGGTCCTGGGCTCGCTGCGGATCTTCGCCGGGTACTCCGGCTGGGGTCCCGGGCAGCTGGAGAAGGAGCTGGCCGAGGGTGCCTGGTACGTGGTGGAGTCGGAGCCCGGCGACGTGTCGTCCCCGGACCCCGCGCGGCTGTGGCGGGCCGTCCTGCGGCGTCAGCGCAGCGAGCTGGCGATGGTCGCCACCTATCCGGACGACCCGAGCCTCAACTGACCCGGGCCGGCCCCAGTACTCTTGGAGACCATGAGCACTCTTGAGCCCGAGCGCGGGGCAGGTACCGGCACCCTCGTAGAGCCGACGCCGCAGGTGTCGCACGGCGACGGCGACCACGAGCGCTACGCCCATTACGTCCAGAAGGACAAGATCATGGAGAGCGCGCTCTCCGGTTCCCCGGTCGTCGCCCTGTGCGGCAAGGTCTGGGTGCCCGGGCGCGACCCCAAGAAGTACCCGGTCTGTCCGATGTGCAAGGAGATCTTCGACGGCATGGGTGCCGGCGGGGACGACAAGGGCGGCAAGGGCGGCGACAAGAAGTAGCCCCCCGCCTCTCCACCCCTCGGGTTCGCCGACGGCTCCCAGGGCGCGTGATCGCGCCCTGGGAGCCGTTCGCTGTCGGTGGGGCCTTCTTGGTGGGGTCTTTGCTCTTGTCGGGGCGCCGTCACACGCTTAGCCTCCTCTCAGTTGTGCGCTGCGAAACGTCCATTGCGTATGTTGCAACGCTCAGGGGGCCCTCATGGCGTGGCGAACGCTCGTCCTGGTCGTGGTGGGGGCGGTGCTGTGCGCCGCCGGCGCCTGCGCGCCCCGTACGACGGCCGGCGGCCCGGGCGGGGACCGCGCGACCGGCACCCTGCGGGTCTGGCTCTTCCGCGAGGTCGACAACGGGCCCAAGGCGGCGGTCGTCGACGAGGCCGTCGCCGCCTTCGAGAGGGCCCACCGCGGGGTGCGGGCCGAGGTCACCTACATCCCCGTCGAGACCCGGGCCCAGCGGATCAAGGCCGCGTTCAACGACCCGCGGAGCGCCCCCGACGTCGTCGAGTACGGCAACACGGACACGGCCGGGTACGTCCGGGACGGCGGCCTGGCCGATCTCACCACCGACCTGGCGGCCTGGGACGACGCCCGCGCCCTCGACCCGGCCGCGAAGCGGTCCGTGACCGTGGACGGCAAGCTCTACGGCGCGCCCCTGTTCGTGGGCGTCCGGGCCCTGTACTACCGCACCGACGTCTTCCGGAGCCTGGGGATCCGGCCCCCAACCACCCTGGACGAGCTGGCCGCGACCGCCCGCCGCGTCCACGCGGCCCGGCCCGGGCTGTACGGGCTCGTGGTGGGCGGCGCGTACACCTACGCCGCGCTGCCCTTCGTCTGGGCGCACGGCGGGGACGTCGCGAAGCGGAAGGGACGGTCGTACGAGGCCACCGTCGACGACCCGGCCGCCCGGCAGGGCATCGCGGCCTACACGAGCCTGTTCGGCGACCACAACTGCCCCACGAGCCGGTGCGCCCGGATGACCGGCAACGACACCGTCCAGGCCTTCGCGTCCGGCAAGGCGGCCATGGCCATCGCCGGTGACTTCAGCCATCAGGCCATGGAGAACGGCAAGGTCAAGGGCGCGTACGCGGTCGTACCGCTGCCCGGGACACAGGAGGGGCGGATCGCCCCGGCCTTCGCGGGCGGGAACAACCTGGGGGTGCTCAGAAGCAGCTCCCATCGCACCCTCGCCGTGGACCTGCTGAAGACCCTGGCCGGCAAGCGCACCCAGGCCCGGCTCTTCGACGCCATGGGCTTCCTTCCCGCGGCGGCGGACGTCCGGGCCGAGGCGGCACGCGAGCGGCCCTTCGTGGCACCGTTCGTACGGACGCTGGCGGCGGGCGCGCGGACCGTGCCGGTGACTCCGGCCTGGGCCGCCATCGACGCCGGCCAGGTGCTGCCGACCCTGCTCCAGGAGGTCGTGAGCGGGCGGAAGGACGTGGACGAGGCGACGGCCGGGGCGGCGCGGAGAATGAACGACGCCTTCCGGAAGAACGGACTCCGGTCGTGAGGGCGAAGGCGAGAGCGGGGACGAAGGGCGGAGCGCCCTGGCTGTACCTCGCCCCGGCGCTCGCCGTCCTCGGCGGACTCCTCGTCTACCCCGTCTACGAGCTGGGCCTGATCTCCTTCCTCGAATACACCCAGGCCCAGGTCAGCGGGGGAGAACCCACCAGCTTCCAGGGCCTGGGCAACTACCGCGCCCTCTTCGCCGACGCGCAGTTCCGTCAGGTCCTGGTGACGACCGTCGTCTTCGCGGCGGCCTGCGTCGTCGCCACCCTGGCCGTCGGCTGCGCGCTGGCGGTGCTGCTGACGCGGATCCGGGCCCTGCCCCGGCTGGCGCTGACGCTCGCCGCGCTGGGCGCCTGGGCCACGCCCGCGATCACGGGCTCCACTGTGTGGGTCTTCCTGTTCGACCCCGACTTCGGCCCGGTCGACAAGGCGCTCACCCGGCTCGGACTGGGCGGATTCGACGGCTACGCGTGGACCTACGACCGGTACAGCGCCTTCGCGCTCGTCCTGCTGGAAGTCGTCTGGTGCTCGTTCCCCTTCGTCATGGTGACCGTTTACGCGGGCATCCGGGCGATACCGGGGGAGGTGCTGGAGGCGGCGGCGCTGGACGGGGCCTCGCAATGGCGGATCTGGCGGGACGTCATGGCGCCCATGCTGCGCCCGGTCCTGGTCGTCGTCACGATCCAGTCGGTCATCTGGGATTTCAAGGTCTTCACACAGATCTATGTGATGACGAACGGCGGCGGTATCGCCGGACAGAATCTGACGCTGAATGTCTACGCCTATCAGAAGGCGTTCGCCTCCTCGCAGTACGGCCTCGGCTCGGCGATCGGCGTGGTGATGCTGCTGATCCTGCTGGCGGTGACGCTCGGATACCTACGGCTGCTGAGACGACAAGGGGAGGAGATATGAACCGGCCCTGGCGACTCGCCGCCGAGGCGACGGCCCTGCTCACCGCTGCCGTGGTGGCCTTTCCGCTCTACTGGATGGTGCTCTCGGCCTTCAAACCGGAAGGGGAAGTGCTGTCGGAGGACGCCCGTCCGTGGACCGCCCACCCCACCCTGGACGCCTTCCGGCGGGTCTTCGGACAGCAGGACTTCGGCCGCTACCTGGCCAACAGCCTGCTGGTCGCCGGCGTCGTGGTAGTCGCCTCCGCGCTGATCGCCTTTCTGGCGGCCGTGGCGGTCACCCGATTCCGGTTCCGTTTCCGGACGACGCTGCTCGTCATGTTCCTCGTCGCGCAGATGGTGCCCGTCGAGGCCCTGACGATTCCCCTCTTCTTCCTGATGCGGGACCTGGGCGACGTGACCGGGGTGCCCGGCGTCGGGCTCAATACGCTGGGCTCGCTGATCCTCCCGCACCTCGCCTTCTCCCTCCCCTTCGCGATCTGGATGCTGCGCGGCTTCGTCCGGGCGGTGCCGGAGTCACTGGAGGAGGCGGCGTACCTCGACGGGGCGAGCCGGGCCCGTTTCCTGTGGCGGATCCTCTTTCCGCTGGTCTTCCCGGGACTGGTGGCGACGAGCGTCTTCTCCTTCATCTCGACCTGGAACGACTTCCTCCTCGCCAAGTCCTTCATCATCAGCGCCACCGAGAACTCGACGCTCCCGATGGCGCTGCTGGTCTTCTTCAAGGACGAGGGCAACGACTGGGGCGGCATCATGGCGGCGTCGACCGTGATGACGATTCCGGTGCTCGTCTTCTTCGTACTGGTACAGCGCGGGCTCGTCTCGGGCCTCGGCGGAGCGGTGAAGGACTGAACCATGGACGATCACGATCACGAACTGATCCCGGCCCCGGTGTCCGTCCGCGAGGTGCCGCCCCCGGGGCGGTACGTCCTGGACGAGAACACCCGCATCGAGGCGCGCCCCGGCACCGAGGGCGTCGCGCGCTGGCTGCGCGCGACCGTCGGCGCGGCGACGGGGCTGCCACTGGCCCCGGGCGACGACGATGACAACCGCATCGTCCTCGCCGTCGATCCGGCGCTCGGGCGGCGGCTCGGCCCCGAGGGCTACCGCATCGTGGTGGACGGCCACGCCGTGCGCGTCGACGGGGGCGGCTCCGCCGGGGTCTTCTGGGCCGCGCAGACCCTCCGTCAGCTGCTGGGCCCGGATGCCTTCCGCCGGGCGCCCGTCACCGCGCGCCGGGAGTGGACGCTGCCGTGCGCCGTCATCGAGGACGCCCCCCGTTTCGCCTGGCGCGGCGTCCTCCTCGACGTCGCCCGGCACTTCCTCCCCAAGGACGGCGTCCTCCGCTACCTCGACCTGCTCGCCGCCCACAAGCTCAACGTCCTCCACCTCCACCTGACGGACGACCAGGGCTGGCGCGTGGAGGTCCACCGCTACCCGGAGCTGACCCGGACCGGCGCCTGGCGCGCCCGCACCAAGCTCGGCCACCGGGCCTCGCCGCTGTGGGACGACCGCCCGCACGGCGGCTACTACACGCAGGACGACCTGCGCGAGATCGTCGCGTACGCCGCCGAGCGGCACATCACCGTCGTCCCCGAGATCGACCTGCCCGGCCACTCGCAGGCCGCCATCGCCGCCCACCCCGAACTGGGCAACACCGACGTCGTCGACACCACCGCCCTCACCGTCTGGGACACCTGGGGCATCAGCCCCCACGTCCTCGCCCCCACCGACCACACCCTCGCCTTCTACGAGAACGTCCTCACCGAGGTCCTCGACGTCTTCCCCTCGCCCTTCGTCCACATCGGCGGCGACGAGTGCCCCAAGGACCAGTGGAAGGCGTCCCCGGCGGCCCGGGCGCGGATGGCGGCGGAGGGACTGGCGGACGAGGACGAGCTCCAGAGCTGGTTCATCCGGCACTTCGACCGCTGGCTCGCGGAACGCGGCCGGCGGCTGGTCGGGTGGGACGAGATCCTGGAGGGCGGGAGCCGAGCCGAAGGGCGCGCCCCTGTCGAGAGCGACGAGGAGGAGGGAGCGAGGCACGAGCGACCGCGCGACGAGGAGCGTCGACAGGGGATCAGAGCGCCCGGAGGCGAGGCGACGAAATACGGCCTGGCGCCGGGGGCCACCGTCTCGTCCTGGCGCGGCTACGCGGGCGGCATCGCCGCCGCCCGGGCGGGCCATGACGTCGTGATGTGTCCCGAACAGCAGGTCTATCTCGACCACCGTCAGGCGCCCGGCGCCGACGAGCCCGTGCCCATCGGCTACGTCCGCACCCTGGAGGACGTCTACCGCTTCGAGCCGGTCCCGGCGGAGCTGACGGAGACCGAGGCGGCGCACGTCCTCGGCGCCCAGGCCAACCTCTGGACCGAGGTGATGGAGGACCAGCGGCGCCTCGACTACCAGGCGTTCCCCCGCCTGGCCGGCTTCGCCGAGACCGTGTGGTCCCCGCTGCCCGCCCCCGCCGCCCGCGACTACGCCGGCTTCGAACGCCGGATGGCCGCCCACTACGCCCGGCTCGACGCCCTCGGCGTCGACTACCGCCCGCCCGGCGGCCCGCGTCCCTGGCAGCGCCGGCCCGGTGTGCTCGGACGCCCGATCGAGGGCGCGCCCCCGATCGTGTGAGCCGCGCCGGAAGGTGACGAACCGTGCGGCGGCCCCTGGCACGGTGGTCCTCCACACACCGCGGTAAGTCGTACAAGGGCCGTACAAGAGTCGGCAAGCACCGCAATACGCTGGCAAACCGCCCACAGTGGTGAGAGTCTCCCAACCCGGACTTTCTCCCCGGTCGGGTACGCGGCCACGGCTTGCGGACCCTCGCGACAGCGGATCCGGAAGATGTGCCAAAGTTTCCACGTCCGGGGCGACAGCACGTACCGTACGGCGAGGACCTGACGGAAAAGTCGGGCCCACCGGGAAGGGGCACCTGGGTTGACCACGCACGCACCGCAGGCGGCGCACACGGTGACGTTGCCGGGCTCGCTGGACGAGGCCGTGGCGGCGCTGGCCGCCATGCCCACGGCCGTGCCCGTCGCCGGCGGCACCGATCTCATGGCGGCCGTCAACTCCGGGCTGCTGCGCCCCGCGGGCCTCGTCGGCCTCGGCCGCATCAGCGAGATCAAGGGCTGGCAGTACCAGGACGGCGCCGCCCTGCTCGGCGCGGGCCTCACCCACGCCCGGATGGGCCGCCCGGACTTCGCCGCCCTCATCCCCGCCCTCGCCGCGGCCGCCCGCTCCGCCGGACCGCCCCAGATCCGCAACGCCGGCACCCTCGGCGGCAACATCGCCTCCGCCCAGCCGACCGGTGACGCGCTGCCCGTGCTGGCCGCCCTGGAGGCCTCGCTCGTCATCGCGGGCCCCGGCGGCACGCGCCGCGAGATCCCCATCGGCCGCCTGCTGGCCGGGCTCGACATGCTGCGCCCCGGCGAGCTGATCGGCCATGTGCGGGTACCGCTGCTGCACGCCCCCCAGACCTTCCTCAAGGCCACCGGCCGCATGGGCCCCAGCCGCGCCGTCGCCTCCGTCGCCGTCGTCCTCGACCCGGCGCGGCGCAGCGTGCGCTGCGCGGTCGGTGCGGTGGCGCCGATGCCGCTGCGGCCCTTCGACGCCGAACGCTGGGTGTCCTCGATCGTCGACTGGGACGGCGAGCGGACGCTCGCGCCGGACGCCCTCGCCGCCTTCGGCGACTACGTCGCGGCCGCGTGCATCCCCGATCCGGTGCCCGTGCCTCCGAACCCGTTGTCCCCCCA
Organism: Streptomyces sp. UNOB3_S3; assembly: GCF_020740895.1. Taxonomy (GTDB): domain Bacteria; phylum Actinomycetota; class Actinomycetes; order Streptomycetales; family Streptomycetaceae; genus Streptomyces. The sequence continues at coordinate 7,163 of NZ_JAILXP010000222.1, forward strand.
TGACCCTCACGCCCCTCATGACGGAGCCGAGCCCGGTACCCTGCCGCCGGCCGTGCTGCATCTCCGTCGTACGGTGGCGACCCTGGCCCGCCGAGCACTGGGGAGGGCACTCGCGTGAGTGACGACCAGCAGCGACACACCCATGCCCCCGCGCCCGGCGCGGGCGGCTGGCAGCCGATCCCGCAGGGGGCGGGCCTGGAGGCGGAGGGCACGACCTTCGTCCAGCTCCCGCCCGAGCTCCTGGCCCAGACCGGCCCGGGGACGGGCGCGGGATGGGGTCCCCTGGCGGCGCCCGGGACGGGCTACACGCCCCCGGTCGTGGACTCCTGGCAGCAGCAGGCGCAGCATCCGGCCCCGCACTCGGTTCCGCACCCGGCCCCGCACGAGCACCAACAGCCGGAGCCTGTTCAGCAGCATGTGCCGCAGGTGCCGGCGCAGCAGCACTGGGACTCGTACGAGCAGCGCGCCACCGGCGCTTACGGTCACCAGCCCGCCGCCGCTTCGTACGACCGGCACGGGGCGGGTGCGGAGCAGCGGTACGTGCCGGAGCAGCACGTTCCGGAGCAGCATGTCCCGGCTGGGCAGGTGCCGGACCAGCACGTTCCGGACCAGCACCTCATGGACGGGCACGTTCCGGGCGTGGGCGTGGACGACGGCGGTGCCGCCGATCCGCACGCCACCGCGCAGTGGCAGGTGTCCTTCGCGGCGGACGACGCCGTGGGCACCGCCGCCGGTGCCGCGGAGCCCGCGGGCCCGGAGCCGGTGAACCACCCGGAACCGGTGGACCACCCGGAGCCGGTGAACCATCCGGAACCGGTGGACCACCCGGGTCCCGGGGCCACGGGCCAGTGGTCGGTCCCGGCCGCCGGGGACGACTCGGTGGAGGAGTCCGGGGAGTACGCGCTGCGCGACTCCGGCGCACGGCGGCAGTGGTCCGTACCGGCCGGGCGGGACGAGTCCGCCGCGTACGGAACGGGTGTTGCCGGCGTCGACGCCGACGACCGCGTGGTCACCGGTGCGGGCGATAATCCGACCGGCGAGTGGACGGCGGCTCCCGCCGAGGCCGGCGACGGCGCGCACGACGCCGAGGAGCGGACGAACCCGGAACCCGGAACGGACCGGGCCGACGGCGACGACCAGGATCAGGCCGAAGCCGAGGCACAGGACCGTATCCCGGCCCCCGCCGCCCCGGCCATGGACACCCCGGACACTCCGAATGTCCCGGATGCCACGGAGATCCCGAACGCCCCGGAGATCCTGGACGTCCCGGAGATCCTGGACGTCCCGGAGATCCCGGCCGTCCCCGACCCGCCGCAGCCCTACCCCCTCAACGAGCACCCCTGCGCCTCGTTCGTCCTGCGCGTCAACGGCACCGACCGTCCCGTGACCGACGCGTGGATCGGCGAGTCCCTGCTCTACGTCCTGCGCGAGCGCCTCGGCCTCGCGGGCGCCAAGGACGGCTGCTCGCAGGGGGAGTGCGGCGCGTGCTCCGTCCAGGTGGACGGCCGGCTGGTCGCGTCCTGCCTCGTCCCGGCCGCGACGACCGCGGGCGCGGAGATCCGTACGGTCGAGGGCCTCGCGACGCACGGACAGCCGTCCGACGTCCAGCGGGCGCTCGCCGAGTGCGGGGCCGTGCAGTGCGGCTTCTGCGTGCCCGGTCTGGCGATGACCGTGCACGACCTGCTGGAGGGCAACCACGCCCCGACCGAGCTGGAGACCCGGCAGGCCATCTGCGGCAACCTCTGCCGCTGCTCCGGCTACCGGGGCGTGCTCGAAGCGGTGCGCCAGGTCGTCGACGAGCGCGCGGAGGCGGCCGCCCTGGAGGAGGAAGCGGCGGCGGCGGACCCGGCGCACGAGGAGCAGGCCCAGGTCCAGCCCCAGGTCCAGGCATTCCAGGACCCGGACGCGGTGAGCATCCCGCACCAGCAGCCCGGCCCGTACGGCGACGGTTCGTATGCCCAAGGCCCGTACGGCGCGGGTGGATACAGCGACGGCTCGTACGGCGAGGGCTCGTACGGCGACGGCTCGTACGACACGGGCTCCTACGGTGGTGGCGTCCCCTACGGCGACGGCTCGTACGGTGACGGCCCGTACGGGGACGGCGGCGCCGGCGGCGGTTTCGGAAAGGCAACGGCATGACGGGGATGGGCGGGATGACCGGTACGGGCGGCATGGCGGGCGGCACGGGCGCGGGTGACATCCCGGCGTCCGTCATCACCGCCACCGCCGTACCGCCCGCCATCCCCGAGGGGCCCCTCCTCGGCATCGGCGTCTCCCTGCCCTCCACCGACGCGGCCGCCAAGGCCCAGGGCACCTTCCCCTACGCGGCGGACCTGTGGGCCGAGGGCCTGCTGTGGGCCGCCGTGCTGCGCTCGCCGCACCCCCACGCCCGCATCGTCTCCGTCGACACCTCGGCCGCCGCGACGATGCCGGGCGTCCGGGCCGTCGTCACCCACGCCGACGTGCCGGGGGAGACGAGGTACGGCCGGGGGGCCGCCGACCGGCCCGTCTTCGCGTCCGACCTGGTCCGGCACCACGGCGAGGCGATCGCCGCCGTCGCCGCCGACCACCCGGACACGGCCCGCCTCGCCGCCGCGGCCATCGTGGTGGAGTACGAGCCGCTCGACCCGGTCACCGACCCCGAGCATGCCTTCGCCGCCGAGCCGCTGCACCCCGACGGCAATCTGATCCGCCACATCCCGCTGCGCTTCGGTGATCCGGACGCGACCGGCGAGGTGATCGTCGAGGGCCTGTACCGGATCGGCCGCCAGGACCCCGCCCCCATCGGGGCCGAGGCCGCCCTGGCCGTGCCGCGCCCCGACGGCGGTGTCGAGATCTACACCGCCTCCACCGACCCGCACGCCGACCGCGACCTGGTCGCGGCCTGTCTGGGCCTGGAGCACGACCGCGTCAAGGTCGTCGTCACGGGCGTCCCCGGTGCCATGGGCGACCGCGAGGACCCGGGCGTCCAGCTCGCCCTGGGCCTGCTCGCCCTGCGCACGGGCCACCCGGTCAAGCTGGTGGCGACGCGCGAGGAGTCCTTCCTCAGCCACCCGCACCGCCACCCCACCCTGCTGCGCTACCGCCACCACGCGGACGCCGAGGGCAAGCTGGTCAAGGTCGAGGCCCAGGTCCTGATGGACGGCGGCGCCTACGCCGAGTCCTCCTCGGACGCGCTGGCGGCGGCCGTGGCCTTCGCCTGCGGCCCGTACGTCGTCCCGCACGCCTTCGTGGAGGGCTGGGTCGTCCGTACGAACAACCCGCCGTCCGGGCACGTCCGCGGCGAGGGCGCCATGCAGGTGTGCGCCGCGTACGAGGGCCAGATGGACAAGCTCGCGGCGCAGCTCGGCCTGGACCCGGCGGAACTGCGCATGCGCAACGTGCTGGCCACGGGCGACGTCCTGCCCACCGGCCAGACCGTCACCTGCCCGGCCCCGGTCGCCGAACTCCTGCGCGCCGTCCGCGACTACCCGCTGCCCGCTCTTCCCAAGGACGACCCCGAAGACAACGAGGACGACTGGCTCCTGCCCGGCGGCCCCGACGGCGCGGGCGACCCGGGCGCGGTGCGCCGGGGCGTGGGCTACGGCGTGGGCATGGTCCACATGCTGGGCGCGGAGGGCGCCGACGAGGTGTCCACGGCCACGGTGAAGGTCTCCGGCTCGGTGGCCACGGTCATCTGCGCCGCCGTGGAGACCGGCCAGGGCTTCGCGACGCTGGCGCGGCAGATCGTCCAGGACGTCCTGGGCATCGAGGAGGTCCACGTCGCCCCGGTCGACACCGACCAGCCGCCCTGCGGCCCGGCCGCGCACGGCCGCCACACCTGGGTCTCGGGCGGCGCGGTGGAACGCGCGGCGAGAATGGTCCGCACGCAGCTCCTCCAACCCCTGGCCCACCAGTTCGGTATGTCGACGGAGCTGCTGACGATCGCCGACGGCAAGATCACGTCGTACGACGGCGTCCTGAGCACGACGGTGGCCGAGGCCCTCGACGGCAAGGAACTCTGGGCCACCGCCCAGTGCCGCCCCCACCCCACGGAGCCCCTGGACGAGTCCGGCCAGGGCGACGCGTTCGTCGGCATGGCCTTCTGCGCGGTACGCGCCGTGGTGGACGTGGACGTCGACCTGGGCTCGGTGCGCGTCGTCGAACTGGCCGTCGCCCAGGACGTGGGCCGCGTCCTGAACCCGGCCCAGGCGAGGGCCCGCATCGAAGCGGGCGTCGTCCAGGGCGTGGGCGCCGCCCTGACGGAGAACCTCCGCACCAACGCCGGCCAGGTCCGCCGCCCCGACCTGATGTCGTACGCCCTCCCGACGGCACTGGACGCGCCCGACGTCCACATCGTCAAACTGGTGGAGGAGCGCGACGTCGTCGCCCCCTTCGGCGCGAAGGCCATCAGCGCCGTCCCGGTCGTCACCTCCCCGGCGGCGGTCGCGGGCGCGGTACGGGCGGCCACGGGCCGCCCGGTCAACCGCCTCCCGATCAGGCCGCAGACGGCGGCGGTGGCTTCCTGAGTACATGTACTCAGGCTGAATGTCGGTGGCAGTCAGTAGTCTTGTGGCTCTTGCACGCAAGTAACTCTTGCGCGCAAGACAACTGACGGGCAGACACGAGGGGCGGGGCGAAGACCGTGGGCGGGGCATCGGGACTGCGCACAGAGCAGGAGTCGCTGGAGTCCTTCAAGGGCAGAGTCGACGCCCTTCTGACCTACCTCCAGGGCACGGAGGCCTCCCCGCACCGCATAGCGGACAACCACCTGGTGCCCGCGCAACTGGGCGTCGGCTTCGCGGAGGTCGAGTCCCTCTACAGCGCGTACAACGAGGTCCACGCGCAACTGAAGGCGCTGTCCCAACTCCTGAGCGACCAGATCGAGGCTCTGGGCACGGCGGTTCACGCGGCCAAGGTCGGCTACGCGAACGTCGACGCGGAACTCCGCGACCGCATGTGGGCGATCCAGGCCCGGACGAGAGAGCTGTACGTACCGTCCCGCGACCCGAACCCCCACCCAAAGTCGGCACC
>NZ_JAILXP010000223.1 GCF_020740895.1 Streptomyces sp. UNOB3_S3
GATGGGGGCGGCCCCGGGGCGGCCGGGGATGCCGAGGTTCGTACGGGTTCCGGTGACGACATAGCCTTTGACGCCGCCCGCGAGGGCGTTGCGCACGGCGCCGATGTCGTCGGCGGCGGACAGGGCCAGGCCATTGGGCCAGCCCGCGGCGCGGGTCTCGGAGAGCAGCGTCAGGCCGGAGCCGTCGGGCAGGTGGACGTCGGCCACGCAGATGTCGCGCGGGTTGCCGATGCGGGGCCGGGCCTCCGCGATGGACGAGGCCTCGATCACGTCGCGCACGCCCAGCGCCCACAGATGGCGGGTGACGGTGGAGCGGACCCGGGGGTCGGCGACGACGACCATGGCCGTGGGTTTGTTCGGGCGGTAGGCGAGGCTAGCGGGTTGCTCGAGGAGAACGGACACCAGGCCTCCAGTGGGGGGAGTGGCGGGACGGTGCCGACTTTGGGGATAAGCCGGGGCGATCCGTATGGGAAGGGTCACAAGGTCCTTCGGCAATGAAAGGGCCCGGCTTTAGGGAATGATCACGAATTGATGAGTAACAATTCGGGCAATTGAGACGATTGCCCGATCGATTCGACTGTTTCCCGGTCGGAATCATGACCGGATCACCCACCACCCTTGACCGAAAACCGCCGGTCAGGGGTGGTTCGTCAGGAAGCCGACCGGTCCTCAGCGGCTGCTGTGCGGCCCCCGCCGCTGCGGCAGCGTCACGATCCCCGCCTCGGGCGCGCCCCCCGGCGGCAGCCCCGCGATCTGGCACAGCAGGTCGCACCACGCCGACAGGTGCGCCGCCGTGTCCGGCGCCGCCCGCTCGACACCCGCCGGGCCCGGGCCCTTCGCCGGGGCCGGCGACCACGACGCCCGGATCTCGATCCGCGTCGACGGCTCCCGCTCCCGCAGCCCCCCGAAGTAGTGCGAGCCGGCGCGCGTCACCGTGCCGCTGATCGCCGCGTACGGCACCCGGCGCGCCTCCAGCGCCCCCGTCAGCCAGGACCAGCACACCTCCGGCAGCAGCGGGTCCGCCGCCATCTCCGGCTCCAGCTCCGCGTGCACCAGCGTCACCAGCCGGAACGTGCCGCCCCAGGCGTCATGCCCCGCCGGATCGTGCAGCAGGATCAGCCGCCCGTCCGCCAGCTCCTGGTCGTCCACGACGACCGCCGCCTCCAGCGCGTACGAGTACGGGGCGAGCCGCTGGGGCGGCGGTGTCGCGTCCAGCTCGATCTCGGGGCGGAGGCGTACCCCCTGCAACCCCGCGACCGCCTGCCGGAAGACGGACGGGGTGTCCTCCCCATCCGCGTCGTCCGGACCGTCCGAGAGGTGTCCCTGCGCCGCAGCCATGCCCGGAAGACTAGGCGGAAGGACGCCCTGTTCCGGGTAGGGACACCCACACGGGCGGGTCACTCGTTCGGCCCGTGCGAAGATTTGGGGCATGAGTGAGCGCAGCCAGCAGCAGACCGGCCGCACCGCGGCACATGATTCGGCGTTCCTGAAGGCGTGCCGCCGTGAGCCCGTGCCCCACACCCCCGTGTGGTTCATGCGGCAGGCGGGCCGCTCGCTCCCCGAGTACCGCAAGGTGCGCGAGGGCATCCCCATGCTCGAGTCCTGCATGCGGCCCGAGCTCGTCACCGAGATCACCCTCCAGCCGGTGCGCCGGCACGGCGTCGACGCCGCGATCTTCTTCAGCGACATCGTGGTGCCGCTGAAGGCCATCGGCGTCGACCTCGACATCAAGCCCGGCGTCGGCCCGGTCGTCGCCGAGCCCGTCCGCACCCGCGCCGACCTGGACCGGCTGCGCGCCCTCGACCCCTCCGACGTCCCCTACGTCACCGAGGCCATCGGCATGCTCACCGCCGAGCTGGGCACCACGCCCCTCATCGGCTTCGCCGGCGCGCCTTTCACGCTGGCCAGCTACCTCATCGAGGGCGGCCCGTCGCGGACGTACGAGAACACCAAGGCCATGATGTACGGCGACCCGCAGCTGTGGGCCGACCTGGTCGACCGTCTCGCGGACATCACCGCCGCCTTCCTGCGCGTCCAGATCGAGGCCGGCGCGAGCGCGATCCAGCTCTTCGACTCCTGGGCGGGCGCCCTCGCCCCCGCCGACTACCGCCGCTACGTCATGCCCGCCTCCCGCAAGGTCTTCGACGCCGTCGCCGGCTACGACGTGCCGCGCATCCACTTCGGCGTGGGCACGGGCGAGCTGCTGGGCCTGATGGGCGAGGCCGGCGCGGACGTCGTCGGCGTCGACTGGCGCGTTTCGCTGGACGAGGCCGCCCGGCGGGTGGGCCCCGGCAAGGCGCTCCAGGGCAACCTGGACCCGACGGTGCTCTTCGCTCCGCGCGAGGCGGTCGAGGCGAAGACGGACGAGGTCCTCGCGGCGGCGCGCGGGCTGGAGGGGCACGTCTTCAACCTTGGCCACGGCGTCATGCCGAGCACCGATCCGGACGCGCTGACGCGTCTGGTCGAGTACGTGCACGCCCGTACGGCGGTGTAGTTCGCCCCAGCCCCGCCCCTCGCGCGGTGTCCTCAAACGCCGGACGGGCTGATCTCAGCCCGTTGGGGGCACCTCCCAGCGGTAGCTGGGGGAGTTTGAGGACCGGGGTCCGGGGCGGAGCCCCGGTTACGGGAAGGGGCGGGTAGGGGAAAGGAACACCGTCTCCGCGTCCCCCTGCAGTCGCACATCGAAGCGGTACGTACGATGCCCGCCCGGCTCAGGTGCCGCCAGCATCGTGTCCCGCCGCTCCGGCGCCAGCGCCGCCAGCAGGGCGTCGTCCTCCGGCAGCCGGAAGTACACCCGCGTGAACAGATGCCGCGGCAGCCCCCGGACGAACAGGCACAGCGCCAGATACGGCGCCCCCTCCGGCGGTGGCAGGGTGCGCAGCGCGTAGTGGCCGTCGCCGGTCGTGGGGACGCGGGCGAAGCCCGTGAAGCGGGCGCCGTCGCGGTGGAGGCTGCCGGGGGAGCCGGTGAGGGAGCCGTCAGGGGCCGCCTGCCAGAACTCCAGGAGCGCGTCCGGCACCGGGACGCCCTCGCCGTCGAGGACCCGGCCGTGGACGGTGATCGCGTCGGGGTGGCCGGTGGGGGCGACGTCACCCCCGCCCGGGAAGGGCAGGGCCGTGCCGTAGAAGGGCCCGATGGTCTGGGACGGCGTGGCGCGCGACGACGGCATCAGTGGCGGCCCTCCTCGGAGCGGGTGGCGGCGGGGCCGTCCAGGACGATGTCCCAGCGGTAGCCGAGCGTGGCCGCCGCCGGGTCGTTCAGCCCGGGGTCGTAGGCGGCGACCAGCCGTCGCCGCGCGGCGGGGTCGGCGACGGAGTGCCACACCCCGTCGTGGGCGAGGAGCGGGTCGCCGGGGAAGTACATCTGGGTGACCAGCCGCTGGGTGAAGGCCGTGCCGAACAGCGAGAAGTGCACGTGCGGCGGGCGCCAGACGTTCGCGTGCGGGAAGACCGGATAGGCGCCGGGCCGGATCGTGGTGAAGCGGTAGCGGCCCTCGTCGTCGGTCAGGCAGCGGCCGGTTCCGGTGAAGTTCGGGTCGAGCGGCGCCGGGTGGCGGTCGAGCCGGTGGGTGTAGCGGCCGGCGGCGTTGGCCTGCCACACCTCCACCAGCTGGCCCCGCACGGGGCGCCCCCGGCCGTCCACGACCCGGCCGGAGACCGTGACGCGCTCGCCGATCGGCTCACCGGGGTGCTGCCGCGTCAGATCGGCGTCCAGCGGGCTCACATCGGCCGCGCCGAACACGGGCGCGGTCAGCTCGACCGCGCCCGGGGAGAGCGCGAGCGGCACGAGCGGCTGGCGGGGATGGCGTTCGGCGGGGCCCAGATAGGGCTCGGGGGCAGGTGTCGTCGTCTCTTCGCGTAACACTTCGGGCGCTGCCATGGCCATGGCCTACCCCGGTCCGGCGGCGGTGATCCCCCGCGTCCCCGCCGGACCGGCGATTGTCGGTCAGCGTTCGAGGACCAGCGCCTGCCCCTGGCCGACGCCGACGCACAGCGCCGCCAGCCCCGTCCCGGATCCCGCCGCCGCGAGGGCGTGTGCGACCGAGCCCGTCAGCCGGGCGCCCGAGCAGCCCAGCGGGTGGCCGACGGCGATCGCCCCGCCGCGCCGGTTGACGACGGCGGGGTCCAGCTCCGGCCACTCCGCGAGGCACCCCAGCGCCTGGGCGGCGAACGCCTCGTTCAGCTCGAAGTCCGTCACGTCCGCGAACGTCCGCCCCGCCTTCGCGAGCGCCCGCCGCACCGCCTCGACGGGCCCGAGGCCGTAGAGGTCCGGCTCGATGCCGGTGACCGCCGTGGCCCGGATCCGCGCCAGCGGTTCGCGGCCGGTCTCCCGCAGCCCCTCCTCGTCGCAGAGCAGCAGCGCCGCCGCGCCGTCGTTGAGCGGCGAGGAGTTGCCCGCGGTGACCGTGCCGCCGGACTTCCGGAAGGCGGGCTTCAGCGCGGCGAGCGCCTCCGCCGAGGTGCTGTCGCGGATCGACTCGTCCCGGGCCAGGGCGACCCCCTCCAGGGGCACGACCTCGGCGTCGTAGCGGCCGTCCCGCCACGCCTCGGCCGCCTTGCGGTGGCTGGCGAGCGCGAAGGCGTCCTGCTCCTCGCGGGTGATGCCGTGCCTGTCGGCGATCAGCTCGGCGCCCTCGCCGAGCGGGACCGTCCACTGCGGCGGCATGGCCGGGTTGGTCATCCGCCAGCCCAGCGTCGTCGAGTACAGCTCCTGGTGACCGGCCGGGAACGCCCGTTCCGGCTTGGGCAGCACCCAGGGGGCGCGGCTCATCGACTCCACCCCGCCCGCGATCACTACGGACGCGTCGCCCAGGGCGACGGCCCGGTACGCCTGGACGACGGCCTCCATGCCGGAGGCGCACAGCCGGTTGACGGTCGCGCCCGGCACGGAGACGGGCAGCCCGGCGAGCAGGACCGCCATCCGGGCCACGTTCCGGTTCTCCTCGCCCGCGCCGTTGGCGTTGCCCAGCACCACGTCGCCGACCCGGGCGGGGTCGAGCCCGGGGGACCGGTCCAGCAGGGCGCGCACGACGTGCGCGGCCAGGTCGTCGGGGCGTACCGGGGCGAGGGCGCCGCCGTACTTCCCGACCGGGGTGCGGACGGCGTCGACGATGTACACATCCCGGATGCGGTCGTTCATGGGATCTCCGTAAACGTTCGTGGCGAGTGGGACGGGCGTTGTGCGGGACGGGCGTTGTTGCGCGCGAGTCTCGGCCCGGTGCCGATCACTGTCAATGGGGTGCCGACCGGCCCGGAAGGGCGGTTTGAGACAGTGGAGGCATGAGCGCAGAGCACACCCCTTCGCGGCATGTGGTGGTCATCGGCGGCGGCGTCTCCGGCCTGGCGGCGGCCCTGCGGCTGCTGGAGGGCGGAGCGCGGGTGACGGTCCTGGAGGCCTCCGGGCACGTCGGCGGAAAGCTGCTCGCGGGCGAGATCGCGGGCGCGCCCGTGGACCTGGGCGCCGAGTCGGTGCTCGCGCGCCGCCCCGAGGCCGTGGACCTGGCCCGCGCGGCCGGCCTCGGCGGCCGGCTGACGCCGCCCGCCGCCACCGCCTCGCTCTGGACCCGCGGTGAGCTGCGCCCCCTGCCCAAGGGCCACATGATGGGCGTCCCCGGCGACCTCGCCGAGGTGGCCGCCTCCGGCGTCCTGTCCGCCGAGGGCCTGGCCCGGGTCGCGAAGGACGAGGAGCTGCCGCCCTCCGAGCTCGGCGAGGACGTCGCCATCGGCGGTTACGTCGCCGAGCGGATGGGCCACGAGGTCGTCGACCGGCTGGTCGAGCCGCTGCTCGGCGGCGTCTACGCGGGCGACGCCTACCGCATCTCCCTGCGGACCGCCGTCCCCCAGCTCTTCGAGGCGGCGCGCGAGCACGGCACCCTGACCGCGGCCGTACGGGCGCTCCAGGAGCGGGCGGCCGCCGCGCCGCGGCAGCAGGGCCCGGTCTTCATGGGTATCGAGGGCGGCATCGGACTGCTGCCGGGCGCCGTCGCGGACGCGGTGCGGGCGAAGGGCGGCACGGTCCGCACCGGAGCGCCCGTCGTGGCGGTCGGGCGCTCCGGCGCCGGCTGGCGGGTCGAGCTGGCGGACGAGGTCCTGGCGGCGGACGGCGTCGTCGTCGCCACCCCCGCGCCCGACGCGGCCCGGATCATCGCGGTCGCGGCGCGGGCCGCGGGCGCCGGTGCCGCCGTGGCGGAGCTCGCCGAGGTCGAGTACGCCTCCATGGCCCTGGTCACCATGGCCTTCCGCCGCTCCGACGTGGCGGGGCTGCTGCACGGCAGCGGCTTCCTTGTGCCGCCCGTCGACGGCCGCAAGATCAAGGCGTCCACGTTCTCCAGCAACAAATGGCGCTGGAACGCCGACTCCGCCCCGGACCTCTTCGTGCTGCGTACCTCGATCGGGCGGTTTGGCGACGAGGAGGATCTGAAGCGCGAGGATTCCGAGCTGGTATCGATGTCGCTGAAGGACCTCGGCGACGCCGTCGGCCTCGCGGCGGCACCGGTGGAGACCCGGGTGACCCGCTGGTACGGCGGTCTGCCGCAGTACCCGGTGGGCCACCTCACCCGGGTCGCCCGCATCCGTGAGCAGGTCTCCCGCATGCCCGGCCTGCGGGTCTGCGGGGCCGCCTACGACGGCGTGGGCATCCCCGCCTGCATCGCGAGCGGCCGGCGGGCCGCCGACGAGGTCCTGGCGGCCCTCGCGCCGACCCTGACGGAAGGCGCCGGCGGCGGCGAGTGAGAATAGGGACATGACTGACGCCTCTGACGCCCCTGTGAAGATCCCGAACGCCGGCAAGAAGGCCAAGGACCTCAACGAGGTCATCCGCTACACCCTCTGGTCGGTGTTCAAGCTGCGCGACGTGCTGCCGCAGGACCGCGCCGGCTACGCCGAAGAGGTCGAGGAGCTCTTCGCCCAGCTGGCGGAGAAGGACGTCACGGTGCGCGGCACCTACGACCTGTCGGGTCTGCGGGCCGACGCCGACGTGATGATCTGGTGGCACTCCGAGACCTCGGACGCCCTCCAGGACGCGTACAACCGCTTCCGCCGCACCAAGCTGGGCCGCGCCCTGGAGCCGGTCTGGTCGAACATGGCGCTGCACCGCCCCGCCGAGTTCAACAAGTCGCACATCCCGGCGTTCCTCGCCGACGAGACCCCGCGCGACTACGTCAGCGTCTATCCGTTCGTGCGCTCCTACGACTGGTACCTGCTGCCCGACGAGGACCGCCGTCGCATGCTCGCCGACCACGGCAAGATGGCGCGCGGCTTCCCCGACGTCCGGGCCAACACGGTCGCCTCGTTCTCGCTGGGCGACTACGAGTGGATCCTCGCCTTCGAGGCGAACGACCTGTACCGCATCGTGGACCTGATGCGTCACCTGCGGGCCTCCGAGGCGCGGATGCACGTGCGGGAGGAAGTCCCGTTCTACACGGGCCGCCGCAAGGACGTGGCCGACCTGGTGGCCGGGCTCGCCTGAACCCGATGACGAAGGCCGGGCCCGCCGTCCGGCGGCGGGCCCGGCCTTCGCCGTGCGTCACGTCGTGGCGCGCGGCTCCGGGCGGGGCCCGCAGTAGACGCGGCGCGCGGGGACCTCGCCGGTCAGCAGGTAGGTCTCCAGGTAGCGGTTGACGCAGGTGTTGGGCCCGCCGCCGATGCCGTGGGTGCCCGCGTCCCGCTCGGTGACCAGGGACGAGCCCGGGAGCCGCTTCTGGAGCTCCAGCGCGCCCTTGTACGGGGTGGCCGCGTCCCGTTCGGCGGCCAGCAGCAGCGTCGGCGGCAGCCCGGACTTCCGGCCGAGCCTGACGTCGAGCGGCTTCTGCCGGGGCTCCTGCCAGTAGGCGCACGGCAGGTTCATGAAGGCGTTGCTCCATGTCTCGAACGGCGCCCGCTCGGCCAGTTTGCTGTTGTCGCGGTTCCACACCTCCCAGGAGCTCGGCCACGGCGTGTCGTTGCACTCGACGGCCGTGTAGACGGCGTTCTCGTTCTCGGCCGCCCGCGCGCCCGCCTCGCCGCCGCCGGCCACCGTGAGCAGCGGCTTGTCGTCGCCCTGGAGGTACGCGGAGAGGACCTGCGCGGCGCTCGCCCAGAAGCTGTCGGTGTAGCCGGCCTTGAGGAAGACGCCCTGGAGCTGGCCGGGGCCGACCCTGCCGCCGGCGGCCCGGCGGGTCAGCGCGCGGACCGCCTTCTCGTAGGAGGCCAGCACCTCCTGGGGGGTGCGTCCCAGGTGGTAGACGGCGTGGTGCCGGGCGGCCCAGCGGCGCCAGTCGGCCCAGCGGCGGTCGAAGGCGGCGGACTGCTCCAGGTTGTTGTCGTACCAGACCTTGCGGGGGTCGGGGTTGACGACGCTGTCGAAGACCATGCGGCGTACGTGCGTGGGGAAGAGCGTGGCGTAGAGGGCGCCGAAGTAGGTGCCGTAGGAGGCGCCCACGTACGTCAGCTTCCGCTCGCCGAGCGCGGCCCGCAGGACGTCGAGGTCCCGGGCGTTGTTGAGGCTGGTGAAGTGGCGCAGGTCGGTGCCGTTGCGGCGGGCGCACCCCTGGGCGTAGGCCTTGGCCTTCTTGATCTGCTCCTTCTTGTACGCCTCGGTGGGGTGCTCGGGCGCCTGGGTGGGGCCCTTGCCGAAGCCCGCCGGGCTCACACAGGACAGCGGCGCGGAGCGGCCCACGCCGCGCGGGGCGTAGCCGACCAGGTCGTACTCCTGGGCGACGTTGTGCCACTGGGGGAGGCGGGTGAGCAGCGGGTAGAACATGCCGTTGCCGCCGGGGCCCCCGGGGTTGAAGACGATGGCGCCCTGCCGGTCCTCCTCCCGGCCGAGGGCGCGGGCGCGGCTGACGGTGAGGTTGATCTGCTTGCCGCCCGGGTGGGCGTAGTCCAGCGGCACGGTCACGGTGCCGCACTCGATGGGGGCGGGCAGGCCCTCCGAGGCGGGGCAGTCGTCGAAGTCGACGCCCCGGGCGGCGGCCAGCCTGGCCGCCTGGGCCACGCCGCGGGCCTCGGCCCGCCCGTCCAGGGCATGGGCCGGGGCGGAGGGGAGGCCGGTGAGCCCTGTGAGGACCAGGGATCCGAGGGTTCCGTACAGGGCTGCTGATCTCAGTGGCACTGGCGCTATCCCTTCATATGTAATGCGGCAAAAGGGATAATTAGGCCAGCAGTTGATGAAGTAAAGCACCGGGGTGCGATGTCGGGCGCGATGCGCCCGAAGAGAGGCCGGAGGCGGCTCAGCCGCAGCGCCGACCGTCGTTGACGCAGCGCACGACGGTCGCCATCAGCCCGGCGGGCATGACGTTGGCGAAGTCGGCGTGGTCGGTGACGGGCTTGCGGAGCTGCTCGGGGAAGCTGTCCACGGCGAAGGACGGGCCCCGGGGAACGCTGTAGGTCAGCTCCATGCGCAGCTGCGGCACGGGCGTGAGCCTGCGCCCGCAGCGGCCCGTGGCGGCGTCGGGGAAGACCAGGTGCGCGCGGTGCCCGGCCGAGTCGCCGTGCTGCCCGTCCCAGCAGCTGGGGAAGTCCAGCAGCCGTACGACCGCGCTGCCGCGCGGGCAGAGCGGGTACTTGTCGGTGAGGTGCCGGTCGGCGAAACCGGTGCAGCTCCAGCGGGCGCGGGCGTCCTTGGCGCCGTTGGTGAAGGCCTTCGCGTCACCGGTGATCGCGCGCAGGCCCTCCGGCATGGCGGTGACCTTGGCCGTGGGGTTGCCCCGGAAGGTGAGGGCCACGCTGTCGGGGGTCAGGACGCGCCCGGAGTTCCCGCCGTTCCCGTCTCCCGTCCTCTCCTCGTCCGCGGCCTCGTCCTCCTTCTCGGAGTCGCCCGTCAGGCGCAGGACGGGCCAGAAGTACGCCGACTTGTCGCCCCGGGCGCAGGTGGTGCCGGCCGCGCGCAGCGAGCCGTCGGTGGAGAAGGCGTCGGTGGAGAGGTTGCCGACGTAGTCGTGGAGGTGGTGGGCACCGTTGCGCACGCCCGGCGTGACGATGAAGTTGTCGGGGTTGCGGTGGCCGTTCTCGTTGCGGCCGCAGCGGGCGGTGAAGGTCCCGGTGGAGGCGGAGGGCAGGTTCCGGGGCGGGCGCGCGTCGGGCCGGGCGCGGCGGATGTCGGCGAAATCGGCGAGGGCGGGGCCGCCGTGGGTGTGACTGTCAGTGGGGTCTGTCACTCTGGGTGACGAAGGGCTCGGGTGGGCGGAGGCGCTGCCGGTGACGGCGGCGAAGGCGCCCGCCGAGCCGAGTAACGCGAGCAGTGCGAGGAGGATCAGGTGCCGGGCGCCGAGGCGGCGCCGGTGGGCGGCGGTCATGACGGCTCAGTTCCCTTCGGAGGGTGAGGGGGACGCGGGGGAGGAGGCCTGCGATGAGGCCTGTGATGAGGGAGAGGGCGACGGTGCTTCGGGCGAGGGCGGGGACACCGACGAGGACGACGGGGGCCCGGCCGATGGGGTCACGGCCGACGGGGCCGGTCCGGTGACGGCGGCACCCGGGGGCGACGGCGGGGCGGCCGGTGCCCCCAGCCGTGCCGCGAGGGCGTCGAAGTCGACGAGACCGGTGTCCTCCAGCACCTTCATGTGGTCCAGGACGGTCGCGTTGGCGTCCTCGGCCAGCTCCCGCACGGCCGCGTTGCGGGTGGCCGCGCGGATCTGCCCGACCAGCGCGAAGACCCGGCCGTGCGCCAGCCGCAGCACGCCCACGAACTCGCGGTCGTACGCGGCGCCGTGCGCGGCGTCCAGCCCCGACAGCCAGCCGCGCTGCTCGGCGGTGGGCTGGCTGGGCAGGTCGACGCCCAGCCGCGCGGCCACGTCACGGACGTGCCGGTCGAGCGAGGTGTGGCCCTCGACGAGATGCTCGCCCGCCCGCTTCACGGCCGCCGTGCCACCCCGCTCCATGGCCTGCTGCCCGGCGGGCAGCTCCCAGAGCCCGGCCTGGCGGACCCGGGCGACGAAATCGCGGTCGGCCGCCGACAGCGGCCCGAAGCGGGTGGACACCGAGCCCGCCGTGAGATCGGCGGCGCCCGTGCCGGGGCCCGCGCGGTCGCGGTACGACCAGAGGGGGAAGAGCAGCGCGGCCGCCGTCGCCACCAGGGCGGTGACGACCAGACCGGTGCCGGTGAGGGAACGTACGGCGCCTTTCGGGGATCGCATGGCACCTCCTTGTGCGGCACCGCACGTTAGGGGCCCATCGCTGATCGCCAAGGGGATTTTGGGAAGCCGCACCGGCGGGCGGGCCCCGGAACCCCGGGCCGACCTGCGGCTCCGCCGCTCCGGAGGAAACCGGCGGGCGGCTGTGTGCCACGTCACTTCCGGGGCGAGGGCCCGCGAGGAGCGGACCGCCGCCGATAAGGTGCGCGCCTTCGCAGCCGGCCCGGGCATGGACGAGGCCCCGCGATCGGGGGGATGTCGCGGGGCCTCGACCGGTTCAACGGACGTCCGATTGGGTTGGTTCCCGCACTTCTGCGGCAGTATGGCGGGTGGGGGTGATGGGCGTGCGCGAGCGGCCGGAAGCGAAGAGGAGCGCGAACGGAAGGGCTTACGACCCCGAGAGGCTTTTCCTCCCACCCGACGACGACCTCGCCCCGAACCGGCCCGGGGAGACCCTGCGCGCCCGGCTCGACGCGTCCCGGACCGGCCGGGTGGGGCTCGCGCTCGCCCGGCTGCTCGGCAGGCGGCCCGTGGAGGACACCTGGCGCCGGGAGCTGGCCGCCCAGCAGGCCGTCGGGTCGGCGCTGGAGCTGCTGACGGCCGGCGGCTGGGAGGTCGTCCACTCGATCGTCCTGCCGGGGGACGCCGTGATCCCCCATCTGCTGATCGGCCCGGGAGGCGTGTTCTGCGTCGCCCCCGAGCCCGCCCACGGGGCACGGCTCACGGTGGACGACACCGCCGTCCGCTACGCGGGGGAGCGCCACCCCCGCCCGTACGTCCGGCGGATCCGGCACAGCGCGGCGCGGTCCTCGCTCGTGCTCTCGCGGGGCTGCGACTTCCCCGTGCGGGCGTGGGCCGTCCTGGTGCTGGTCGGCGCGGCCGAGGTAGAGAAGGCCGACCCGCCGGCGGACGTACGGGTGCTACGGGACCGGGACGTGCCCGGGCTCGGCGGGCTGGGCGGTGTGCTGCGCCCGGAGCGGGTGGACCGGATCCACACGGTGGCGCGCAACCGGCGCGTCTGGCTCGGGGCGTGACCGGCGCCGGGCCGAGGCGGCG
>NZ_JAILXP010000224.1 GCF_020740895.1 Streptomyces sp. UNOB3_S3
CCGCCCCGGCTCCCCCGATCACGCCCGCGCCCTGAGCCCGTTCCCCTGCCGGTCACCCGCGTGGTTCCGGGTGGAGGCGGCGACCGCGTCGAAGCCGTGGTCGAGCATTTCCCTCTCGTACGCCCGGACGGCGTCGAGCAGGGGTGCGCCCGGGAGGAGGCGGGAGGCGAGCAGGCCCGCGTCGTGGATCGCGGCTCCGGCGCTGATTCCGGCCGGGGGCATCGGATGGGCCGCGTCGCCGACCAGGGTCACCGGCACGGGCGGCCACAGTCCGGGGCGTTCGGAGGTCTGGATGCTCGCGGGCACGGTATGCCCGGGATCCCCCAGCCGGATCAGCGCGCTCAGTGAGGGGTGCCAGTCCGCCACGGTTTCCGCCGCCAGCTCCAGCAGTTCCGTGGCGCCGAGGCCGAAGAACCCGGGGCCGTAGTCGCCGGCCGGGGCGGTCAGACCCCACATGACGTAGTCATCGGCCGGCGGCAGCCCGAAATCGGCCGGGTTCCGGCGGAACCGCTGTGCGGCCAGCGCGAGTTGCCGGCCGTCCGGGCCGGCTACGCCCACGAAACCGTCGAGCGCCGGCGGCGGTGTCAGCTCCCGCGCCCGAGCGGTCAACGGCGTACGGCCGTAGACCAGCCGAGCGCCCTGGACGGTTACGGGGAAGCCGGGCAGCAACTGGCGCCGGACGCCGGAGTTGGCTCCGTCGGTGGCGACCAGCAGGTCACCTTCGGCGGTGGAGCCGTCGGTGAGCGAGACCCGTACGGTTCCGTCGTCCAGCAGCTCGTAACGGGAGAATCCGGCGCCGAACCGGGTCGCGTCCATCAGGTCCCGCAGCATGATCCGCCGCAGTGTGAGCCGGTCGACCGTGATGCCCGCGGCATTCGGGGGAAGCTCGACCTCGTGGAATTCCCGCAGGCCGGCGTCGGTCGTGCTGACGCCGCCGGTGGCCACGCAGGACGTGGCGACGGCCTGCTCGTAGGCCTCGGCGGGCAGCCACCGGCGCAGCGCCGCGTCCCCGTCGCCGTTGATGTGGATCCGGTACCCCTGCGCGCGGGCGTCGACGGCGGGATCCCGCTCGAAGAGCCGTACGTCATGGCCGTGCCGTCGCAGGCCGTGGGCGAGGCACGGTCCGGCCAGACCCGCGCCGACTATCAGAACGCGCATGATTGCCACCTTCTGAGATCATCTCATTTGAGACCATCTCAGACGCTAGCATCGTGCCCATGGAAGCTCAACCGGTCGACCCGGCCGCCCTCGGACTGCTGATGTTCCGTGCCCACCAGCTCGCCCGCTCGAAGGCCAACCGAGCGGCCCGGCCGGCCGGCATCGAGCTGCAGCACGCCGGCGTGCTGACCGCGGTCCAGGCCGGCCCGGTCCGCAGCCAGCGCGAACTGGGCGCGGCCATCGGCATCGACAAGTCCACCCTGGTGCGGATCGTCGACGACCTGGAGCGCCGGCACCTGCTGGAGCGGCGACGGGCGCCGAACGACCGCCGGGCGTACGAGATCGTGATCACCGAGGAGGGCGAGCGGCGTCTGCGCGAGGCCAACGAGCTCTTCCGCGGCGCGATGCTCGAACTGCTGGACGTTCTCGACCCCGGAGAACAGCACCGGCTGCACGGCCTTCTGGCCCGTTTCGTCGCACAGGACCGGGAAGGCAGGGACGCCTGACCGGCGTGCGATGCTGGAGCGCGTGACACTTGAGGACCTCGTGAGACTGCGCCGTGCGCGGGACGTGATCGACCGCGACTACGCGCTGCCCCTGGACGTACCGGCGCTGGCCCGCGTCGCGCTCATGTCGTCCGGGCACTTCTCGCGCAGCTTCCGCGCCGCCTTCGGCGAGACGCCCTACAACTACCTGATGACCCGCCGTATCGAGCGGGCCAAGGCGCTGCTGCGGCGGGGCGACCTGAGTGTGACGGAGGTCTGCTTCGCGGTCGGGTGCACGTCACTGGGGTCGTTCAGCTCGCGCTTCACCGAGCTGGTCGGCGAGAGCCCGAGCGCGTACCGGGCCCGCCGCCACGAGGAGGGTGCCGCGATCCCGGCGTGCGTGGCCAAGATCTACACGCGGCCGCTCAGGACCAGGGAGCCGTCGGGGGCCGGGGCCGGGGAGGGGACCGGGCAACCGGTCAGGATCGGAGAAGCGGATCCGGCCGCCGCCTCGTAGCGTCTAGGGCATGACAATCAAGCTTTCGCAGTGCTTCATCGCAGTCGACGACCATGACAAGGCCCTCGCCTTCTACCGCGACATCCTCGGCCTGGAGGTGCGCAACGACGTCGGGTTCGAGGGGATGCGCTGGGTGACCGTCGGATCGCCCGCGCAGCCGGACGTGGAGATCGTCCTCGAACCGCCGCTCGCCGACCCCAACGCCTCGCCCGCCGACCGGCAGGCCATGGCGGAGCTGCTGGCCAAGGGCCTGCTGCGCGGCGTGATCTTCTCGACCGACGACTGTGACGCCACTTTCGAAAAGATCCGGGCCGCCGGTGGCGAGGTCCTCCAGGAGCCGGTCGACCAGCCCTACGGCGTCCGCGACTGCGCCTTCCGCGACCCGTCCGGCAACATGCTCCGCTTCACGCAGCCGCGCGTCCTGTAAGGGGCCCGGAGGCTTAAGGCTGGAGGCCGCCGAGCCGGCCTTCGAGGAGGACGAGCAGCTCGGCGAGGGTGTCGGCGAGCTCGTCCTGCCGGTCCTTGCCGAGGCCCGCGAGCAGCGCCTGCTCGTACTCGAGCTGACGTGGGATCAGCACGTCGATGAGCTCCCGGCCGGAGTCGGTCAGCGACAGATGGGCCACCCGCCGGTCGCGGTCGTCCGGGCGGCGCGCGACCAGGCCGCGCTCCTCCAGCACCCGCAGCCGCTTGGTGACGGCCGCGCCCGAGGCGAACGTCTCCCGGGCGATCTGCCCGGGCGTCAGCTCCCGGCCCGTGCGCCGCAGGGTGCCCAGGATGTCGAACTCCGCCCGCGTCAGCCCCTCGCGCACCAACGGGGCGTCCGTGGCCTGCTGGAGCAGGGCGGCGCACCTGTTGAGCCTGCCGATCACGGCCATCGGCGCGGTGTCGAGTCCGGGGTGGACCTGCTGCCACTGGCGCAGCACGCGCGCGACGATGTCCTCGGCGTCCTCGGCCACGGTTTCTCGATCCTCTCCAGTCGGTGTTCCCCGGTAGATTCTGCCGCGCCGGGCGCGGGTGGATCCGCCGAGGCCCGCCGGAGAGCCGCGTGCCGTCAGCCGGCGGACGGCGCGGGGGCGTGGAGGGCGGCCAGGGCCCGGTGCCCCTCGCGCTCCTCGTGGGCGACCCGTGCGGCGATCCGCGCCTCGGGCAGCGCGCGCCGCCGCTCACCGGCCGCGACGTCCGCCGCCGCGCGCAGCTCCAGCAGCGCCGCCCCGAGCCGCTCCCGGGCGCCGGGCGCGTCCCGCGTGCCGGTACGGGCGTCGTGGACCCGGCGGAGCGCGGCCTCCACCCGGTCGACGGCCCGTGCGTCGGCGATCAGCAGACAGACCAGCACCCCTACGGCGGCGCCCGCCACCGTGTCGACGCCCCGGTCCGTCATGGTCCCGCCCGCCGGGTGCGCCCCGGCGAACTCGCCCAGCAGCAGCGCCATCGGCGTCACGAACACGCTGCCCAGCCAGTAGTTCCGCGCGATGGTCGCCTCCGCCGCCACCTGGAGCGCGAGCGCGACCGCCACCATGACGACCTCACCCGTCCGGGCGAGGGGCAGCAGCACGGCGAACAGCGCCAGCCCCACGACATTGCCGATCACGCGCTGGGCGCCGCGCTGCCAGGACGCGGTGGCATGCGCCTGGACGACGGACGCGGCGGCGACGACGGCCCAGTGGGGGTGGGTACCCCCCAGCGCGAGGGCGAGCCATCCGGCGAGGGTGCCGCCGAGCGCGACGCGGGTCGCGGCCAAATACAGCCCGTCCGGCGTTCGAGGACACCGCGCGTCAGCGCGGAACGGGGGCCCGGGGGCGAAGTCCCCGGCATCGGGAAGGGGCGGGATCGGGGAATTCCCACGGCGCAGCTCCCGCGCCACCTCCCGCAGTCGCCCCGCCTCTCCCTCGGACGCTGCCTCGGCCCACCTGACCGGCGCCTCCAGGGCGGGCTCGCCCGCGCACGCCCGCCGCGCCGCCTCCGCCGTCACCAGCACCGCGTGCCGGTCGCCCCGGGCCGTCGCCTCCAGGAGGCGCGCCACGGCGATCCGCTCCGGCCCGTGCGGCCGGAGGAGGCCCGGGGCCATGCAGATCAGCCAGGCCAGCGCCCCGCTCGCCGCGACCAGCCCCAGGTGCGCGGGCACCTCCGCCGCCCGTTGCGGCACGAAGAACGCCGTCGACGTGACGAACGTCAGCACCACGTTTCCCGGCGGCCCGATGCGCGCCGCGTCGCACACGGCCTTGTGGACCGCCGCGACGAGCGCCGCGAGCAGGACCAGCAGTGGGGCCGAGTGGATGAACGCGGCGCTGGTCAGGGCCACGCCCATGCCCGCGACCGCGCCCAGGACCACCCAGGCCAGCGTCCGGGCGCGCCGGGCGTAGGGCCGGTCGTGCGCGTACAGCGCGCAGAGCGCTCCGGCGGCGGTGTAGAGGGCGAGGTCGAGGCGGCCGAGCGCGAGGAGCGTCACGTCCAGGACGGCCATCGCGGCCGCCGCGCTCAGCGCGGGCCGGCGCCAGATGTCCGCCGCCGGCCTCAGCCGGACCAGACCGCGCAGGGGCAGGGGAGGGAGCTTCACCATACAAAGACGTTAGCAGGTGTTTTACTGGCGAAAGAGTTACGAGGGGAGTTCCAGGACCTCCCGCCGGCAGTCCTCCGGCGACCCCCACGCCTGCCGCAGCGCCCGCGCCTTGCCCAGCCACAGCGACAGGTCGTACTCGGACGTGTAGCCGATCGCGCCGTGCACCTGGAGCGCCGTGCGCGCCGCCGCGTACGCCGCGTCGCAGGCGGCCGCCTTGGCAGCCGCCACCTCCGCCCGGACGCCCGGGGAGCCCGCCGCGAGGGCCACGGCCGCGCCGTACAGCAGCGGCCGCGCGAACTCCAGGCCGATCAGTACGTCCGCCAGCCGGTGCTTGACCGCCTGGAACGAACCGATCACCGCGCCGAACTGGACGCGCCGCCCCGCGTGCGCCACCGTCCGGTCGAGAAGCGCGTGCCCCACGCCCAGCGCCTGCGCGGCGGTCGCGTACGCCGCCCACAGCCCGGCGTACCCGGCCGCCTCCCGCACGGCGGGCCCGGCCGCCAGCAGCTCCCCGCCCGCAGCCGGAAGGGCCAGGCGCCGCGCGGGATCGACGGACGGCAGGACCGGCCCATGGCCGGGTGCCCGCCGCAGCTCGGCGGCCGCCCCCTCCCCGCTGCCGGTCACCACGAACATCGCGTCCGCCGCGTCCGCGTCCAGCGCGTACGGTCCCGCCGCCGGCGCCGCCAGGGTCACCCGCGCCCGGCCCGCGCACAGCCCCGGCACCCACTCCTTCGCGGGCGCCGCCTCCCCGGCCTCCGCCAGCCGCGACAGCAGGGCCGTCACCGCCACCGTCTCCACCAGCGGGCCCGGCACACAGTTCCGGCCGAACTCGACGAAGGCGACGCCCAGTTCCACCGGCAGCGGCCCCACCCCGCCGAACCCCTCCGGCGCCGCCAGCGTGAACACGCCCGCGTCCGCCGCCCGGCGCCACAACGCCCGCCCCGGCCCGTGCTCGCCGCGCGCCCACGCCCGGACCGCCGAGGGCGTGTCCGCCGCCGCGAACATCCGGTCCAGCGAGCGCCCGAAGGCCGTCTGCTCGGCATCCAGCGCGAACCTCATCCCCGCCGTCCCTTCGGCAGCCCCAGCAACCGCTCCGCGATCACATCCCGCTGGATCTCGTTCGTCCCGGCGTAGACCGGCCCGGCCAGGGCGAACAGCCAGCCCTGCGCCCAGTCGGCGCCGACGAGTTCACCCTCCGCGCCCAGCAGGTCCAGGGCCGTCTCGTGCAGCGCCAGGTCCAGCTCCGACCAGAACACCTTCATCAGGCTCGCCTCCGCCCCCGGCGGCGGACCCGGCCGCGACGCCCGCGCGTAGGCGTACAGCCGGTACGCCCGCGCCCGGATCACCGCGTCCGCGACCCGGTCCCGCAGCGCCGTGTCACCGGGATCCGCGGCCGAACGCCACAGCTCCACCAGCCGCCCGGCCGCCGCCGTGAACCGGCCCGGGGCGCGCAGCGCCGTCCCGCGCTCGCTGCCCGCCGTGCTCATCGCCACCTGCCAGCCCCGCCCCGGCTCCCCGACGACGTCCTCGTCCGGCACGAAGACCTCGTCCAGGAAGATCTCGGCGAAGACGGGCTTCCCGTCGAGACGCCCGACGGGCCGTACGGTCACCCCGGGCGCGTCCAGCGGGAACAGCGCGTACGTCAGCCCCCGGTGCGGACGGTCCGCGTCCGGGTGGCTGCGGAACAGCCCGAAGGCCCGGTCCGCGAACACCGCCCGCGAGGACCACGTCTTGTTCCCGCCGAGCAGCCAGCCGCCCTCCGTACGGACCGCCACCGAGCGCAGCGCGGCGAGGTCGGAGCCCGCCTCCGGCTCGGACCACGCCTGCGCCCAGACCGTCTCGCCGCGCGCCATCGGCGGCAGGATCCGCGCCCGCTGCTCCTCGGTGCCGTGCGCGAGGAGCGTGGGGGCGAGCAGGGCGACACCGTTCTGGGAGACCCGGACGGGCGCGCCCGCCGCGTGGTACTCCTCCTCGAAGACCAGCGACTCCACCGGCGAGGCGCCCCGGCCCCCGTAGGCGTACGGCCAGGAGACCGCCGACCAGCGGCCCTTGTACAGCGTCCGCTCCCACGCCCGGTGTTCGGCGAAGCCCCGCGCGGTCTCCGGCGGGGCGAGCGGGGCGGCGGGCACGTGCTCCGCCAGCCAGGCCCGCGCCTCCGCGCGGAAGGCGGTCTCCTCGGGGGTGAGGTCGAGGTCCACGTCAGGACTCCGCTCTCGTGCTTCCGGCGTCTCTCATGCTCCTGGCGTCCATCCCGGCGAGCGGATCGCCGGCCGTCTCCGCGTTGTGCGCGTGCGCGAGGTGGTGGAGGGCGAAGGCCGAGTCCAGGCCGCTGTGCAGCCCCTGGAGGTCCTCGGCCTGATTGACCGCCCGTTTCGTCAGCGCCAGCCCCATCCGGGGCATCCGCGCGATCCGCCCGGCCAGGGCGCGGGTCTCGGCGGCCAGCCCGTCCCTCGGCACCACACGGTTGACCATCCCCACCTCGTAGGCGCGCCGCGCGCTCATCCGGTCGCCGGTGTAGAGGAGTTCCTTGGCGATCCGGGGCGGCATCACCCACGGGTGGGCGAAGTACTCGACGCCGGGGACGCCCATCCGTACGACCGGGTCGGCGAAGAACGCGTCCTCGCTCGCCACGATCAGGTCGCACACCCACGCCAGCATCAACCCGCCCGCCACACACGCCCCCTGGACGCTCGCGATCAGCGGTTTGGGCAGCTCGCGCCAGCGCCGGCACATCCCGAGGTACACCTCGGACTCACGGGCGAAGCGCCCCTCGGCGCCCGCCTTGCCGCAGTGGTCCCACCACAGGCCGGCCCGGCGGGGAAACGGCAGATGAGCGTCACGGCCGGGCGACCCGATGTCGTGCCCCGCCGAGAAGTGCTCGCCCGCACCGGCCAGGACGACGACCCGGACGTCGTCGTCGGCCGCCGCCTCGGAGAAGGCCGTGTCCAGGGCGTAGGTCATCGCGGAGTTCTGCGCGTTGCGGTACGCGGGCCGGTTCATGGTGACGGTCGCGACGGGGCCGTCGCGCTCGTAGCGCACCACAGGGCTCTCGGCGGGCTCCGCGACAGGGTCAGTGGTCATCAACCATCCTTCCCTAACAAGTGTTTGGTAGGTTAGCGTGGGGCCATGAGCAGCGTCGAGAGCTCCGGCCCGCCGCACCCGCCACCCGGCCACGACCTGCTGACCGGCCGCACCGCCGTCATCACCGCCGCCGCGGGCACCGGCATCGGCGGCGCCACCGCCCGCCGCTTCCTGGAGGAGGGCGCGAGCGTCGTCCTGGGCGACGCCCACGCGCCCCGCCTCGCACTCGTGGTGGCGGAGCTCGCGGGGGAGTTCGGGGCGGACCGCGTGGCCGGGACGCCCTGCGACGTCACCGACGAGGCCCACGTCGCCGCCCTCCTCGACCTCGCCGAGGAACGCCACGGAACCCTCGACGTCCTCGTCAACAACGCGGGCCTCGGCGGCACCGCCGAACTCGCCGACATGACCGACGACCAGTGGCACCGGGTCCTCGACACCACCCTCACCGGCACCTTCCGCTGCACCCGCGCCGCCCTGCGCCGCATGCGGGCGCGCGGCACCGGCGGCGCCGTCGTCAACAACGCCTCGGTCCTCGGCTGGCGCGCCCAGCGCGGCCAGGCCCACTACGCCGCCGCCAAGGCCGGCGTCATGGCCCTCACCCGCTGCGCGGCCCTGGAGGCCGCCGACCACGGCGTCCGCGTCAACGCCGTCGCCCCGAGCCTCGCCACCCACCCCCACCTGGCCCGGGTCACCACCCCCGAGCTGCTCGAACGGCTCGCGGAACGGGAGGCGTTCGGCCGGGCGGCCGAGCCCTGGGAGGTCGCCAACGTCATCGTCTTCCTCGCCAGCGACTACTCCTCGTACATGACCGGGGAGACCGTCGCCGTCAGCAGCCAGCGTGCGTGAACGAGAACGATCGTGAATGACAATGGCACCGTGCCGACCAGCAAGAAGACCACCCCTGACAAGGCGGCGCCGGCGCGGCGCGCCGAACTGCTCGCCACCGCCGCCCAGGTGTTCGCCGAGCACGGCTACCGGGCCACCACCGTCCGCCGGATCGCCGACGAGGCGGGCATGCTCGCCGGAAGCCTCTACTACCACTTCGACTCCAAGGAGTCGATGCTCGACGAGATCCTCACCGGCTTCCTCGACGACCTGTGGGCCCGCTACGACGCCGTGCTCACCGCCGCGCCCGGCCCCCGCGAGACCGTCACGGCGCTCGTCACCGCGTCCTTCCGCGAGATCGACCGGCACCGCGCGGCCGTCGCCCTCTACCAGAAGGAGTCCCCGCACCTCGCCGGGAACCCCCGCTTCTCCTACCTCGCCGACTCCCGGCGGAAGTTCGAGGAGATGTGGCTGGGCGTCCTGCGGCGCGGCGTGGCCGGCGGGGACTTCCGCGCCGACCTCGACATCCGCCTCGCCTACCGCTTCCTGCGCGACACCGTCTGGGTGGCCGCGTCCTGGTACCGGCCCGGCGGGACGCACAGCCCGGAGGAGATCGCCCGGCAGTACCTGTCCATGGTCCTGGACGGCATCGCCCCACGACCCTAGGAGTCGTCATGGCCGAAGCGTTCATCGTCGAAGCGGTACGCACCCCCGTCGGCCGGCGCGGCGGCGCCCTCGCCACCGCCCACCCCGCCGACCTGGGCGCCCACGTCATCGCCGAACTGTTCCGGCGCACGGGCGCCGACCCGGCGGCCGTCGACGACGTCGTCCTCGGCTGCCTCGACGCCGTCGGCCCGCAGGCCGGGGACATCGCCCGCACCAGCTGGCTGGCCGCCGGCCTCCCCGAGGAGGTCCCCGGCGTCACCGTCGACCGGCAGTGCGGCTCCGGCCAGCAGGCCGTCCACTTCGCCGCCCAGGCCGTGCTCTCCGGCACCCAGGACCTCGTCGTGGCGGGCGGCACCCAGAGCATGTCGCGGATCCCCATCGGCTACGCCTTCCACCGCGCCGCCGAACCCCTCGGGCTCACCCAAGGCCCCTTCGCCGGCTCCCACGGCTGGCGGGCCCGCTACGGGGACCGGCCCGTCAACCAGTTCCACGGCGCCGAGACCGTCGCCGACCAGTGGGGCATCACCCGCGAGGCGATGGAGGAGTACGCGCTGCGCTCCCACGAACGGGCGGTGCGCGCCGCCGACGAGGGCCGCTTCACCCGGGAGACCGCGCCGTACGGGGACGTCACGGCCGACGAGGGCCCGCGCCGCGACACCTCCCTCGCCCGCATGGCCGCCCTCCGGCCGGTCGTCCCCGGCGGCCGGATCACCGCCGCCGTCTCCTCCCAGGTCTCGGACGGCGCGGCGGCCCTGCTGATCGCGAACGAACGCGCCGTACGCGATCACGGACTGACCCCCCGCGCCCGGATCCACCACCTCTCCGTGCGCGGCGAGGACCCCATCCGCATGCTCACCGCCCCCGTCCCGGCGACGGCCCGCGCCCTGCGCCGGGCGGGCCTGACCGTGGACGGCATCGACCTCTTCGAGGTCAACGAGGCCTTCGCCCCCGTGGTCCTGGCCTGGCTGAAGGAGACCGGCGCCGACCCGGACCGCGTCAACGTCAACGGCGGCGCGATAGCGCTCGGGCATCCGCTGGGGGCGACGGGGGCGAGGCTGATGACGACGCTCGTCCACGAACTGGAGCGGGTGGGCGGACGCTTCGGCCTGCAGGTGATGTGCGAGGGGGGCGGGCAGGCGAACGTGACGATCGTCGAGCGCGTATGAGAGCCCTCACGCGTAGGGGATCCCTCAGTCGTCCGTCTTGATCTTCTTCATGACCAGGTGGGAGTCGACGCGGGTGACGGCCCGCAGCCCGATCAGCTTGGTGGTCAGGAACGTCTCGTACGCCGCGTGGTCCTCGACGGCGACGCGGATGAAGTAGTCGGGCCGGCCGAAGAGGCGGTGGAACTCGACGACCTCGTCGTAGGAGGCGATCGCCGATTCCAGCTCCTCGACCGTCTGGAGATCGTTGACGCCGATCTCCACGGCGGCCATCACCTCGAAGTTCCGGCCGGACGCCGCCGGGTCGATACGGGCCCGGTAGCCGGTGATGATCCCCTCGTCCTCCAGCCGCTTGACCCGGCGCAGACAGGGCGGCGGTGTGAGACCGACCCGTTTGGCCAGCTCGACATTGGTCAGACGACCGTCCTGGCGCAGATGGAACAAAATTTCCCGGTCGATGCTGTCCATGTAATGAAGTGTCTCATGCCGAAGATTCAAAGGAATGATCGGAAACTAAATTACGCGGCGAAAAATCTAAAATTGCCGTATGAACGCTCCGTCGGACGTGGTCATGGACCGCGAGCACCAGGACACCGCCGCACCCCCTCCCACCAGGTCCGACTTCCGGTCGGCCCTCAAGGACTCCAGCTCCGTGGGCCTGGCCCTGTTCCCGCTGGGGATAGCCTTCGGCGTGCTCGTCGTCCACGCGGGGCTGGACTGGTGGTGGGCGTCCGCGATCACCGCCTTCGTGTACGCGGGCTCGCTGGAGTTCCTCCTCGTCGGCCTCATCGCCGCGGCGACGCCGCTGGCCCAGGTCGCGCTCACGGCGTTCCTGGTCAACTTCCGGCACGTCTTCTACGCCCTGTCCTTCCCGCTGCACCGGGTCAGGAGCCGCGCCGGCAAGGTCTACAGCACCTACACGCTGACCGACGAGGCCTACGCCCTGACCACCGGGGAGTCCGCGCACAGCTGGAGCGGTCGGCGGATCGTCTGGCTCCAGGCGCTGTGCCAGGTCTACTGGGTCGCCGGCGCCACCCTCGGCGCGCTCTTCGGCGCCCTGGTCCCCGCGGAACTGGCCGGCCTGGACTTCGCGCTGACCGCCCTGTTCGTCGTCCTGGCCGTCGACGCGTACCTCGCCAAGCGCGACATCCCCACCCCCGTCCTCGCCCTGGTATGCGCGCTGGTGGCCCGTTTCGTGCTGCCCGGGCAGATGCTGCTCGCCGCGCTGGGCCTGTTCACCGCCGGCCTCCTGGCCCGCCGCGCCCTCGCGCCGCGAGGGGAGACGGCCCGTGCCTGACAACACGGCCTACGTCGCCTCCGCCGTCGCCATCTCCGCCGCCGTCACCTGGGCGCTCCGCTGCCTGCCCTTCGCCGCGCTGGCCCCCCTGCGGGCGAGCGACACCCTGCGCTACCTCAGCGTGCACATGCCGGTCGGCGTGATGGTGATCCTCACCGTGTACACCCTCCGCGACGTCTCCCCCACGACCGCCCCGCCCGTCGCCCTGGCCCTCGCGGCCACACTCGGCCTCCACCTGTGGCGCCGCAACGCGGTGCTGAGCGTGCTGGGCGGCACGGCGATCCATGTGGCGTTGGCGAGCACGGTCTTCGGCCACGGCTGAGGGGTCCGGGGGCGGAGCCCCCGGGAATCCCTACCCCTGCCCAAGGGTGGGCAGGGGTAGGG
>NZ_JAILXP010000225.1 GCF_020740895.1 Streptomyces sp. UNOB3_S3
GGGATCAGGCGTCGACGGGCTCGCGGGCGGGCTCGGCGCCGGCCGGGGCGGCGTCCTCGATGCCGGAGCGGTTGCCCAGGCCGAACGCGCTGATGAAGGCGGCGATCAGCGCGGCGGCGAGCGGCACGATCAGCGCGGCCCGGTAGCCGTCGAGCTGCGCTGCGGGCGACGTGCCGTGCGTGGCCCCGATGGAGACCGCGGTCACCGAGGACAGGCCCAGGGCCGCGCCGAACTGGAAGGAGGTGTAGAGCAGACCGCCGGCCACGCCCTGCTCCTCCTCGTCGATGCCCTCCGTCGCCACGATGGTCAGCGGGCCGTAGGCCAGCGAGAAGGCGAGGCCGAGGATGATCAGGCTCGGGAACATCGCCAGGTACGTCCAGTCCAGGCCGACCGGCAGGAAGAGGGCGTAGGACAGCGAGGCCAGCAGCAGACCGCCGAAGATCACCCGGGCGTTGCCGAACTTCGCGACCAGCTTGGGCGTGAGCGTCGGGGAGAGGATGGCGTCGATGCCGATGACGATGAGGGCGAAGCTCGTCTGGAGGGTCGACCAGCCGCGCAGCTCCTGGAGGTAGAGCACCGCGACGAACTGGAACCCGAAGAAGCCGGCGGCGAAGAGCAGACCCGTCAGATTGCCGCGGATGAGCGTGCCGTTGCGGAAGAGTCCCAGCCGGATCAGCGGGGCGGAGGACTTGCGCTCGATGAGGACGAAGACGAGGAAGCAGAGCAGACCGGCCGCGACCGTGGCGGCCGTCACGGCGGCGGCCACGTGCGTGGCCCGCTCGACGGCGAAGACCAGGAGCAGGATGCCGGCGGTGACGCTGATCGCGCCGCCCAGGTCGACGCCCTGCCCGGACCGGTCGGGCCGGGGGGACTTGGGGATGAGGGCCACGGCGGTGATGAGGATGAGCAAGGAGAGGATGACGGGGGCGAAGAACACCCAGCGCCAGCTGACGGAGGCCAGCAGTCCGCCGACGACCAGGCCGATGGAGAAGCCACCGGCGGCGGTGCCGGAGTAGACCAGCAGCGCCTTGTTGCGCTGCGGGCCCTCGTCGAAGCTCGTGGTGATGATCGACAGACCGGCCGGGGTCATGAAGGCCGCCGCGACGCCCGTCACGAAGCGGGCCACGATGAGCATCCACCCCTCGGTGGCGAATCCGCCCAGACCGGAGAAGAGCAGGAAGACGACGAGCCAGAACACGAACATCTGCCGGCGCCCGAAGAGGTCGGCCGCCCGGCCGCCGAGCAGCATGAAGCCGCCGTAGCCGAGGACGTAGGCGCTCATGACCCACTGGAGCATGCCGGTGGACATGTCCAGGTCGGCGCGGATGGACGGCAACGCCACATTGAGCATCGCCACGTCGATGCCCTCGAGGAAGATCGCACCGCACAGCACGAACAGCACGCCCCAGGCGCGCCCGCTCATGCGGTCGGTGCCGCTGCCCGATGAGGTCTGCGGTGTGGACACGGAAAGGCTCCTTGCGGGGACGGAAAAAGGGAAGGGGGAGGTAGGGGAGGGGGAGCGGAGACGACGTCACTCTTGACGGACGCTTGAAAGTGACGTGCAACGGGGCGAGTTGAGCCGGAGAACCCGCGGTTCCCTCTTGTAACCACTCGAATCATCGGGCAGTGTGAATCGCCATGGAAGAAGGCACTTTGAAGTCACCGACTCACTGCACGGGTACCGAGGCCGAGTACGAGATCCGGCAATGGGACGCCCGCGAGGGCTGCGAGGTGCGCCAGATCCTCGACCGGGTCGCCGACAAGTGGTCCCTGCTCGTCATCGCCCTGCTGGACCGCCGCAGCCTGCGCTTCTCCGAGCTGCGCCGGGAGATCGACGGCATCAGCCAGCGAATGCTCACGGTCACCCTGCGGCAACTGGAGCGCGACGGGCTCGTCCTGCGCACGGTCCACCCCGTGGTCCCGCCGCGCGTCGACTACGAACTCACGCCGCTGGGCGTGACCCTCCACGACACGATCCGCGCCCTGGTCATCTGGACCGAGGAGCACCAGACCGAGGTCGCCGCCGCGCGCGCCTCGTACGACAGCCGAATGGAGGGGGAGGTGCAGGTGCAGGCGCGGGCGTCGTAACGGGCCTGCGCGGCGGGTTCACGAGCGGCTTTATGAACGGAACCGGTTTCCGACCCTGGCGATGAGGTCCATCAGCACCGCCAGGGCGGCCACCAGCCCGACCAGTACGAGAATTCCCGCCTTGAACGACAATTTCGCTGCGAGCGCCCAGAAACCGGGGAAGTGCCAGCCCAGCCCCCACCACACGACGGACCACAACAGCCCCATCGTCAGCAGGGCGCCGGCCAGTGTCAGACCGATCCGTACAGCGACGAGACGGCGCGGTTCTCTGCCATTCCCCTTGTTCACGCGGCAGACTATAAGCCCGGTCGCCACCCCGGGTAGGTTGGGCGGATGCCCACGACGCCGCCCGTGATCCTCCTGCTGTCCGGCAGCCTGCGCGCGGGCTCCTCCAACGAGACCGCGCTGCGCACGGCCGAGACCGTGGCCCCGTCGGCGGGTGTACGGACAGTGCGCTACGAAGGGCTCGCGGCCCTGCCGCACTTCAACCCCGACGACGACCACGACCCCCTGCCGGGCCCGGTGGCGGAGCTGCGCGCCGCGATCACGGAGGCGGCCGCCGTCCTGATCTGCACGCCGGAGTACGCGGGGACGCTGCCCGGTTCCTTCAAGAACCTGCTCGACTGGACGGTCGGCGGCACGGAGATTTGCGACAAGCCGGTGGCGTGGGTGAACGTGGCGCCGGCGGGGCGCGGCGGGGGAGCGGAGGCCACGCTGCGGACGGTGTTGAGGTATACGGGAGCCTCGATCGTGGAGGCGGCTTGCGTGAGGATTGCGCTGGGGGAAGGCGCGGGGGAGGAGCTCCGGCGGGTGCTGGGGCTCTTGGCGAAGGCTGGCTG
Source organism: Streptomyces sp. UNOB3_S3 (assembly GCF_020740895.1). Lineage (GTDB taxonomy): Bacteria > Actinomycetota > Actinomycetes > Streptomycetales > Streptomycetaceae > Streptomyces. The sequence goes on from NZ_JAILXP010000225.1 coordinate 2,928, forward strand.
AATACGGCCCATGGGCGTTAGCTTCGGCGCATGGGCGATCACCGCACGGTCGAGGTCGGAGGCGTCCGGCTGGCCTACCGGGTCTCGGGTCCGGAGGAAGCCCCGCCGCTCGTGCTGCTGCACGGGCTGGGTGAGGGAGCCGCCGACTGGGACGGTGTGGCACCGGCCTTCGTACGGGACTGGCGGGTGTACGCGCCCGACTTGCGCGGCCACGGCCTGAGCGACTGGCCCGGCGCGTACTCGTTCGAACTCATGCGGGACGACGTGCTCGGCTTCCTCGACGCCCTCGACCTGGAGCGCGCCGACGTGATCGGGCACTCGATGGGCGGCATCGTCGCCTACCTGCTGGCCGCCGCCCAGCCGCAGCGGGTGGCCCGGCTCGTGGTGGAGGACGCACCGGCCCCCGTGCCCCGCGAGCCCACGCCCCGCGCCAGGCCGGAGGGCGACCTCGGCTTCGACTGGGACGTGGTCGAGGCCATCAGGGGCCAGATCGACCGGCCCGAAGCGGCGTGGCTGGCGGACCTGGGCAGGATCGCGGCGAGGACCCTGGTCCTGGGCGGCGGTCCGCTCAGCCACGTTTCCCAGCACAATGTCGCCGAGTTGGCCAGGCGCGTGCCCGACGGGAGCTTCGAGACGATCCCGGTGGGGCACCTGATTCACGCCACGGCGCCGGAGGCTTTCGTCGAGGCGGCGTTGCGATTTCTGCGGGGCTAGCGGGGCGGGCTACAGCAGGTCTTTCGAGACGAACGACCCCATACCGGGCTCGGTGTAGATGAGGCCCTCGGCGCGGAGGGCGCGGTGCACCTTGTGGGCGGTGACACTGGCGATGCCGAACTCTTCTGTCAGTTGGAGAACTGACGGCACGCGAGTGCGGGGTGGGTATGTGCCGTCCTGTATGCGTTGACGGATCACATCGGCGACCTGACGCCAGCGCGGAATATCCGGAGCGAATTCGATCACGTACGTAAGCTACGCACACCATGGTGCTCTAGTCGAGATACATAATGGTCATCGCTATGCAGTGCGCTATATCACGCCCTACGCTCCGAGCGTGACATGCCGGACCCCGGCGGCCGTAGCAGCGGCCCCGGGGCATGGCCAACGCTGAGCTAGGAGCGTCGACATGCGAAACCTTATCCGCCGCCTCACCGTCTGGGCGAGGCGCCCGCACCGTCCCCACACTCCTCCCACTCCACGCCCCCAGGTGTGCGACCACGTCGTGGTGGTCACCGCCCACGGCATCAACTTCATCCCCCGCCAGCCGAGCGCAGCGGACATGGCGAAGGAGGCGGGCCGATGAAGGGGGACCGCTACACCCTCACGGCGCCCGCCGCGCCGGCCACCGCCCGGCTCGCCCGGGAGTTCGTCACGGCGACACTCGTCGCCGCCGAGCGGCGGCTGCTCATCGAGCTGGCGCGGCTCTGCGTCTCCGACACGGTCGCGAACGTGGTGCGCCACGCCCGCGTCCCCGAGCTGACCGTGGAGATGACGGTCCGTACCGACAACGTGCTCGTCGCGGTCCGCGACAATGACCCGGGACGGCTCCCGTGGCCGCGCCAGGGCACCGGCGAGGGAAGTGGTGACGGCCGAGGGCTGGCGCTCGTACGCCGCCTGTCGCACGCCTCCGGCGTGACGTGGGTGTGGGACGGGCTCGACCTCGTCGGGAAACAGGTGTGGTTCGAGCTACGGGAGTGCGCCGCGCTCACCGTGTGACATGAGGTGCCAAAGGGGTCACTGATGAATGTCAGTGGCCTCTGCCATGGTGTCTGCAACGGTGGGGAAACGAGCTGCACACGTTCGTAACAGAGTGCTCGTCAGCCCCAGAAGCGCTTTGTGATCACGTTGATGATGTTGATAGACATGTTCGAGTCGCCAGTGACACATGAGATACGACGGGGGTGAGCTCGTGAAGTTCGATATGGGGCAGACGGCGCTGTCCGGCCTGATTTCCCGGACGCGTGGTTCCAGCGATGATCTGGGTGGCCTTATCCGCCAGCTGATCGTCGCCGCGCAGCCGCTGGAGGGCAAGTTCAACGGCGCCGGAAAGGCCGCGTTCGACCAGTTCAAGTCGCACTCCGACGAGGTGACGGCCGCGCTGAACGGCTCGCTGAGCGCGATCCTGGGCGGCCAGTCCGGTATGGACTCCTCGTTCGGCCAGGGTGACCAGGAGTCGGCGGACAACGCGCGTCAGCAGATGGCGTCGGCGAACTTCGACGCGGCCCGCTTCTCGGGCCGCTAGGACACAGGGGGTACAGATCATGGCTGGTGCGGGTGCGGACCGTCGTAGTTACGACACGGGCGCGTCGAGCGAGGTGCAGGGATCGCTCCAGGGCATCATCTCCCGGCTGGAGACGGTGCTGGGCGAGCGTGACGCCGCGGTGAAGGCGGCGATGGCCGACTTCCAGGCCGACGGCGTCTCGGATCAGTACCACGGCAAGGAGCAGCGCTGGAACCGGGCGGCCACCGAGGTCCGCCAGATCATCCACCTGCTGCGCTCCACGATGGAGAAGAACGACGGCACGGCGCAGTCCACGCTGTCCAAGGCGAAGGCCGCTGTCGACGCCATCGGCTGACGCCGCGGGCGAGAACAAACACTGCGTTTCGTAGAACGGGGGAGGCGTCGTGCCCAAATGGGATATTCAGCCGGACGGTGTCCGTACGGTGCTGAATAACACCGGTGAGGTGGCCGGCAAGTTCGAGGATGAGCTCACGGCCTACAGCGAAGGCCTGGTCGGTTCCGCGACGTCGGCGGGCACGATGATCCTGGGCGGGACGAAGGCGCCCGAAGGGGGCGCGTTCGGTCCCGTCGCCCAGGCGCTGCAGGAGTTCCAGGAGCACACGGAGAACGACCTGAAGTTCCTTGTCGTCCGGACGGGCAAGTCCATCAAGGGCGCGCGCGAGGCCACCGAGGAATACATCAAGGGTGACCTGGCGATGGCCCAGAACAAGCAGCATCTCGCCGCGCAGGCGCCGACCCCGGAGGAACTCAAGGGGCAGCAGCCCGGTAAGGGCGGCAAGCCGTGATTGACCCCGGCAAGATCCCCACCTTCACGGGCAATCTGGAAAACCTGCAGACGCACGCGACGTCCTTGAAGACGACGGCGGGCAACATCCGGACCACCGGCAAGGACGTGCACAACGCCTTCCAGGCGCTGGACCCGGTCTACGACGCTCCCGAGCAGGACGAGCTGCTCAACTCGACCATTCCGGTCCGGGACAGGGCGGACGACTTCGCGAAGAAGCTGGAGTCCGTCAGCGGCGCGCTGCAGAGCTTCGCGACGGAAGCGAAGCCTCTGGTCGACAAGATGGACCGGCTGCGCGAGGAAGCCAAGGCGTTCGTCGCCGCGAACAAGGACGACGACGACTGGCAGAAGGACCAGAAGAAGATCGACCAGAACGCGCGGATGGTCAGCGAGGTCGGCACGACCTGGGTGGCCTTCCAGGGCGTCGAGCGCGAGGCGGCCAACAAGATCACCGCGCTCGTGGGCGGCACGAAGTTCGTCGTCGACGACGGCTCGCACAAGGCCGGCATGTACGGCTTCCAGGAGAGCGACGTCAAGGACGCGAAGGAAACGCCCTGGGGCACGGTCGACAAGCGTGAGTACACCGGCTGGCGGGCCGCGTGGGAGTGGACGAAGGACAACGTCGGCGGTGCGCTGAAGGGCTTCTTCGTCGACGGCGTCTGGGGCACCATCAAGGGCCTCGGCAGCATGGTCAACGTCTTCGACTGGGACAACTTCAAGAAGACGTGGTCGGGTATCGGCGACGTCTTCGGCGGTGTCAGCGCGTACCTCATGACGCCGTACGACTGGGCCATGGACAAGATGTTCGGCCCGGTCGACCACAGCGACACCGACAAGCAGAAGGCGGCCCTGCGCAACTTCGGCAAGTCGCTCGTCGCCTGGGACGAGTGGGGCAAGGACCCGTCGCGGGCGGTCGGCACGGTGCTGTTCAACGGTCTCACCCTCGGGGCCGGCAGCCTCCTCAAGCTCGGCAAGATGGGCGAGATGGGCCAGGCGGGCAAGCTGAGCGCGGGCGCGAAGGTCGCGGGCGCGCTGGGCAAGGCGGGCGCGATGGCCGACCCGATGAGCTACCTCGGCAAGGCCGCGGGCGTCACCAAGCTCAAGGTCGGCGACTTCATGGAGGGCCTGAAGGCCGGCCGCGCGGGCCTGGACGACCTGGGCAAGAACCTGCCCACGGGGACGGGCGCCCACCCGACCGCGCCTTCGGCTCCCGCGCACACGGGGACTCCCGCCCACACGGGCGACGCGCCTCACACGGGGACCCCTGCCCACTCCGGCGGCGGCGCCCCCAAGCACGACGGCAGCCTCCCCTACACCGACAGCAAGGGCAACCCGCGGTACGTCCACGGCGACGGCACCATCCGTGACCAGCACGGCGACGTCGTGCCCGACACGAAGCCGCACCAGGAGCCGCACAAGGACGACCTGCCCAACACCACGCACGAGCACGAGACCGCTCCCGCGAAGGAGCCGGCGAAGGTGCTGGAGGGCGCGGGCGGCCCCGGGCGCGTGGAGAACTCGGCGGGCCACCCGTCCTCCGCGCACCCGGCGGACGGCGCCCACCCGAAGGGCGGCGGCTCCGACGGCACCCCGGCCACGGGTGGCCACGCGGCGAACCACCCCACCGGAGGCTCGGGTTCGGGTTCGGGTTCGCACGGTTCGGCCGGCAGCGGCGGCTCGCACCTCCCGTCCGGCGGCGGTGGCGGCCACGGCACACCGCCTTCGGGCGGCGGCCACGGTCCCTCCGACCCCGGCTCGGGCGCGGGCCACGACGGCGGTACGGGAACGGGCGGCGGCCACGACTCCGGTTCGGGTCACGACGGCGGTTCGGGCCACGACGCGGGCTCCGGCTCGGGCTCGTCGGGCGACCACACGCCGCCCGGCACATACAAGCCGGGTCACGGCGAAGACGTCCCGAACCTCAAGCGTCACGACAGCAACTTCTCGGACACCCACAACCACAAGGGGCAGCGCAAGAGCTACCTCAACGAGGACGGCGACCTCGTGCCCGCCAACCCCGACGGCGACGCGTCGATCGTCGACCACATCGTGGGACGCGAACCGAAGAAGTCGGAGAGCCCCTACACCTCCACCAGCGAGGACGGCGCCAACGCCAAGGACTACGGCGGTCAGAAGATCCAGATCGATCTGCCCAGGCTCGTGGACGACATAGCCAAGGGCAAGGTCAAGGGCGTGGAGGTCTACTCGCCGAAGGAGGTCGAGGAGGCGATCCAGCAGAGCGCCGACAAGATCGCCGGTCGGCCCGTGGACATCGGCGTCCCGCCGAATACGCCGCACCCCGAGATCGACGAAATGGCCCAGAAGATTGCCAAGGACCTCGGTCTGGGCAAGGCCAAGACGAAGAGCCTCGCGCAGCGCATGAAGGACATGATGCACACACGCCGGGACTCGGAATGGCTCATCAAGGGCATCGTGCCGCATGACTACATCACCGGACCGTGACGGCGGCCGACGGGCGGAATGCGAAAGGATGCCACTCATGACCCGCTTCAGTGAATTGCTCGGCACGGATTTCGGTGGCGAGCCGACGACCGACATCGAGGACGTGCTCTACGGGGCCTTCGACGAGCCCTCGCACCGGGACCGCGTCCCCGGGCTCGTCGCGTTGATGAACGACCCCGCCGAGCCGGAGATCGAACGGTTCCTGGCCTGCGTGGCTCTGACGATGTGGGGCGAGGCGGCCGGCTACGAGGCGGTGCTGCGGGCGGCCGCGGATCCCGGGGCGACGCCCTGGTACGACTTCTCGATCGACCGCAAGTTCTCGGTGGACAGCACCTTCGCGCAGCTCGCGGATGCCGTGGCCGAGCGCGACCTGGCGGAGGAGAAGGGCACCGAGGCCCTGCGGGTGGAGGCGGCCCGCGCCCTGGTGCGGCTGGCCGACAGCCAGTACTTTGAGGACAAGCTGGGCGAGCTGTTCGACAACGCCACGCTCCGGGCGCTGCTGGACGACATCAAGGATGTCGTCGGCCGGGGCGTGCGGTTCCTGACCACGGACGAGAAGCGCCGGTTCGACCTGCCCACGCAGCTGGTCGACCTGGCGAGCGGAGTGTCCACCGTCGACGGCGCGCTGGGTGTGGAACTGGCCATGAGCGTGCTCGACGCCGGCACCTACCCCCGCACGCTGAAGCACGCCGTCCCCATCGTCCACCGCGCCCAGGGCCCGGAGGCCCGCCGGTTCGGCGAGTACCTGATGACGGTCGGCGACGAGGACGTGCGGCGGCAGGTCCGCGAAATCCTGAACGAGGCCTGACCCCGGCGCGCCCGCCGGCAGCGCGCGATGCCGGGCACGGTCTCACCGACCGTGCCCGGCACCCGTGCGCTCCGTCCACGTTTCCCTTCATACCGCCGCGCCTTGTCACGTGCGTTGTCCGCGTAATGTCCGGCGCCACTTTGCGTTTTCTCAGGAGAAGTTGATAGGCATGACGGCTGGTGCGTGCTGCGCCCGCACCGCTTGAGAGTTCAGTGAACGATTCGGGGGATTTCGTGGCGACTCCGCCGCAGCAACAGCCATTTCCGGCACAACAGCCCGCCTGGGGACAGCCGGGCTTTCAGCCCCAGCAAGGTGCGCCTCAGCAGGGCTTTCAGTCCAACCAGCCCCATGCCTACTGCCGCCTCTGCGGCGGTTTCCCCGCCACCGATGTGACCGTCCGCGGGCATCAGGGCATTTTGATCATGATGCGGTTCCTGAGCCTGAACGGCCCGTTCTGCCGTAATTGCGGTACGGCCGTGCTGCGCGACATGACCGGGAAAACGCTGCTCCAGGGCTGGTGGAGTCCGCTCTCGCTGGTCATCATCACCCCGTTCACGCTCCTTTGGAACGTATTCGTCAGGGCCAAGCTGAACAAACTCGAGCCCCCGGTTCCCGGTCAGCCCGGGCCTCAGCTGGATCCCGGGCCGCCGCTGCGCAAGCGGCCGGCCGTCTGGGGGTTGCTGATCCCGGTGATCTGGGTGCTGTTCATGGCCTTTCAGTACGCCCGGGGTTCGTAGGCCCCATAGGCCCACATCGGATCGCAGGGCGCGGCAGAGCGGGGAATGATGGCGAAGGATTACGACAGTCAACTGCTGGAGTCGGTGTCGGTACGGCGCCGGCGTATGCGTGATGCCCTGCTCTTCGGCGCCCAGCGGGCCCGCCGGACGGCCGACGAGAAGCTGGGCAAGGTATTCACGGGGATCGCCGTCGCGGCGGTGCTGTGCGCGGGGTGCGTGGGGTGGTCGTTCATCCAGCACACCCTCGCCAAGCAGAAAGAACAGCAGAAACAGCAGGAGCAGCGGTACGCGCCGCAGGTGACCCCGTCTCCGGCGTTGTCGCCCACGCCCACGCCTTCCGAACTCGACCCCGACGCGCCTTCTCCCGCGCATACGAAGTCGGCTACGAAGTCGGCGAAAACCCCGAAAGGAACGCACAAAGTGACGGAGCCGGCCCAGTGATAGGTTCTGCCGCGTGGTGAATATGGGGGCGAAACAGCGTACGGAATTGAGCAGGGTCACCCTGGTCGGCGACCGCCGGCGGGTGGATCTGGTGCTCCCCGCGGACGAGCCCATCGGGCGGCTGCTGCCCGACGTTCTGCGGCTGCTGGGCGACACGGTCGGTGAGCGCCCGGCCGCCCGGCATCTGATCACCGCCGAAGGAACGGTTCTGCCGCAGGACGGCACCCTCGCCGACGCAGGCGTTCCCGACGGTGCGCAACTGCGGCTGGTGCGCGTCCACGACGCGCCCTCCGCGCCCGTCGTCCACGACGTCACCGACGAGCTCGCCGAGAACCTCGACGTACGCGCCTGGCGCTGGCGCCCCGAGGCACGGCGGTGGACCGCGAGCCTGGCGACGATCGCCCTGGCCGTGACCGCCGGTGTCCTCGCCCGCGCCAGCCTTGGCCCCGCCTCCGTGGCCGGTGGCCTCGCCGTCGCCGCCGCGCTCGTCGCGGCTCTCGGCGCCGTCGCCTCCCGGATCGCCGCCCGAGGGGCCCAGGGCGCCCGAGGTGCCGGAGGCACCCAGAGCCCCCGCGGCGACGACACCGGCCGCGGCCTCGGCACCACGCTCATGCTGACCGGCGGCGCCCTCGGCACCCTCGCCGCGTGGACCGCCGCCGACGCCCACTCCTGGTCCGGGCCCGCCCGGCTCGCCGCCGTGGCCGCCGCGCTCGCGGCGACGCTCGCGCTGCTCGGCCTGTGCTCCCGCCTCGGCAGGGGCGGCCTGATCGGCGCCGGTGCCGTCGTCGTCACCGCCGGCGTGTGGGAGGCCGTCGCGGCCGCCCAGCACGACCCGGCGCGCCTGGGCGCGGTCATGGCCGTCGTCTCCGTCGTCGCCCTCGGCCTCCTGCCCCGGCTCGCGCTGATGGCCGCCGGTCTCACCGGGCTCGACGACCGCCGCTCCGGCGGCGCCTCCGTCAGCCGGCACGAGGTCGAGACGGCCCTCGCGGCGACCCACCGGGGCCTGGTCCTGGCCACGGTCACCGTCGCCGTCTCCGCCGCGGCCGGCGGTCTGCTGGCCGTCACCGCGCCCTCGTGGTGGACGGTCCTGCTCACCTCCGTGCTGATGGTCGTGCTGCTCTCCCGCTCGCGCGCCTTCCCCCTCGTCGCCGAGGTCGTCGCGCTGCTGGCCGCCGCCCTCGTGCTGCTGGTCCGGCTCGTGACGCTGTGGATCGACCACGTGCCCGGCACCCCCTACGGCCCGCTGGCGGCCCTGTGCGCGGTGGCCGTCGTGCCGCTCGCCGTCCTGGCGGTCCGGCTGCCGGAGCACGTCGGCGTGCGGCTGCGCCGCGCCGTGGACCTCGTCGAGGCCGTCGGCGTCATCGCGCTGTTCCCGCTCGCGGTCGGGGTGTTCGGCGTGTACGCGCGCCTGCTCCACCAGTTCTGAGCCCCACCAGTTCCGAGCCCCAGGAAACAGGAAGAGGCATGTCCCAGGACGACTGGCAGGGCGACGTCCTGCGCAACCTGCGGAACCTGACGAACGAGCTGAACGAGCTCGCCGACGGGCCGCGCACGGCGGAGGCCGCCTCGGAGGCACCCGCGGACGCCCCCGTCGACGCCCCCGTCGAGGACGCCCGGCCCGCCGCGGC
>NZ_JAILXP010000226.1 GCF_020740895.1 Streptomyces sp. UNOB3_S3
GGGTGGGCACAACCGGACCACCGGGCCGCACCGAACCGACAACCGTCCTGTACGTGCACTTCCACGCACCCGAGGGTGCCCTCGGCGAGGGAACGTACGACGGCCTCCTAGCCCTCCTCGCCGAGGTGACGCCCGTCGTCCAGGCGTTGCCGCCCGACGCCGCCCTCATGGAAGTACGCGGCGCCGTGCGCTACTTCGGGCACGATCCGGCCGAGCTGGCCGTACTGCTGCGGGTGCGCGCCCTGGCGCGATACGGCGCCGACTGCACCGTCGGCATCGCGGCCAACCCCACCCTCGCGCGGATGGTCGCGCGGGACGGCCCGCCCGGGGCCGTCCGCACGCTCCCCGGCGGACCGGGCCGGGAAGGCCCGGACGCCGTCGCCGCCTTCATGGCCCGCAAGCCGGTCGCCGCGCTGCCCGGCGTGGGGCCCGCCACCGCCCGCGCGCTCTGCGCGTACGGGCTCGACAGCGTCGGCCGGGTCGCCGAGGCGCCGCTCCCCACCCTGGAGCGGATCCTCGGCGTGGCCGCCGGGCGGCGGGTCCACGAGCGGGCGCGCGGCATCGACCCGACGCCCGTCACCCCGGACGCCCGGGCGCGGTCGATGGGCGCGGAACACCGCTTCGCCACCGACGAACTGGACCCCGGCCACCGGCGCCGCGCGCTGCTCGCGCTCGCCGACGGGCTGGGCGCCCGGCTGCGGGGGAGCGGCCAGGTCGCCCAGGGGCTGAAGCTCACCGTCCGCTACGCCGACGGCTCGTCGAGCACCCGCGCCAAGTCCTTCGCCGAACCGACCGCGCACTCGCCCGACCTGATCGCCGCGGCGTACGCGCTGCACGGCGCGCTCGGCCTCCAGCGGGCCAGGGTGCGGGCCGTGGCGCTGCGCGCGGAGCGGCTGCGCGACGGGCGTGCCGCCGCGCACCAGTTGTCGTTCGACCCCGCCGACGAGAAGGCGCGGCGCGTCGAGGCCGTGGTCGACCGGGCACGGGAGCGCTTCGGCCCGGGGGCGGTGGGTCCCGCCGCAGCCCTGGACGTGGCATGACCCGGCCGTGACCTGAGCAAATCGTCGCGATCTTTGTGATTTTGCTTGACGCAAGCAAAGATCGCCCGCAATCTACCCGCAAGTAAGTTCACGCCTTTTTAACGCGCCCGCAACAGCTGTTGCCGGTGCTGTCCGGCGTACCCAAAACCCCCCATCCGCGAGGAGTTCAGATGAAGCAGCGCCGCAGCATCTGGAGAACGGTCAGATCCCTGCTGCCCGCGCTCGGCCTGGCCGTGGCGGCGGTCGCGATGCCCACCACCGCGTCCGCCGCCACGGCCTCGTCGTCCACCGTCAGCAGCGGCTGGAACAACGACTCGTGCCGGCCGTCCGCCACCCACCCCCGCCCCGTCGTCCTCGTCCACGGCACGCTGGAGAACGGCACCAACAACTGGTGGTCCTTCGCGCCCTATCTGACCGCGCGCGGCTACTGCGTCTTCTCCTTCGACTACGGCAAGATCCCCGGCGTCCCCGCCATGTACGGCCTGGGCCCGGCCGAGAAGTCCGCCGGGGAGCTGGCGCGGTACGTCGACAAGGTGCTGGCGACCACCGGCGCGTCCAAGGTCGACATCGTCGGCCACTCGCAGGGCGGCATGCTGCCGCGCTACTACCTAAAGTTCCTCGGCGGCGCCCCCAAGGTGAACGCCCTTGTCGGCATCGCGCCCAACAACCACGGCACCACCCTGTCCGGGCTCACCAAGCTCCTGGACATCGTCCCGGGCGCCCGGGACATCATCGACGGCACCGCTCCCGGCCTGACGGACCAAGCCATCGGCTCGGACTTCATGAAGAAGCTCAACGAAGGTGGCGACACCGTCCCCGGCGTCCGCTACACCGTCATCGCGACCCGCTACGACGAGGTCGTCACCCCCTACCGGTCCGCGTTCCTCGACGGCCCGAACGTCCGCAACGTGCTGGTGCAGGACCTCTGCCCGGTCGACATCTCCATGCACCTGACGCTCGGCACCATCGACCGCGTCGCCTTCCACGAGGCCGCCAACGCCCTCGACCCCGCCCACGCCACGCCTGCGACTTGCGCGTCGATGCTCAGCTGACCCGAACCGACCCGCATCCATGGGGCCGCACCCACGTGCGGCCCTTGACAGCCGTCGCGCGGCCCGGGACAGTGCTGAGCTCGCTGGACGCTCACGAATGGGGGAGTGCGTGGCGAACGAGGTAACCGTTCCGCTGCTGCCGTGCGGCTCGATCGACGAGATCGCCGACTTCTACCGGATGCTCGGCTTCGAGGTCACCTACCGGCAACAGCGCCCGAACCCGTACGTCGCGCTGCGGCGCGAGGATCTTCAGCTGCATTTCTTCGGCATGCCGGACTTCGATCCCGAGCAGTCGTACGGATCCTGCCTCGTGTACGTGCGGGACACCGGCGAGCTGTACCGGGAGTTCGCCGAGGGAATGCGTGCGGTGCACGGAAAGCTGCTCGTGTCCGGGATTCCGCGGATGACCCGGCCGCGCAAGCGGAAGAACGCGGACAACCTGTCCGGGTTCAGCCTCGTCGACCCGGGCGGCAACTGGATCCGCATCTTCCAGGCGCGGGACTCCGGCAGCTCCGTTCCCAGCGCCGGCCGGCTGGGAAAGGCGCTGCAGAGCGCGGTCGTGCTCGGCGATTCCCACGGCGACCACCGGCAGGCCGCGCGGATCCTGGACTCCGCGCTGACCCGCGACGACGACGCGGTGAGCACCGTGGACCTCGTGGAGGCGCTGGTCTACCGGGCCGAACTCGCCGTCGCACTGCGCGACGGCGAGACCGCCGACACCCTGCTGGCCCGCGTGCGCGCGACCACGCTGGACGACACCGACCGCGAAGCCCTCGCCGAGGCCCTGGGCAACGCCGCCGAACTCGAACGCGTTCGCGATTCGCGCCTTCAGACCCCTTGACGTGCAGCGTCACCGGCTAACGCAACGGTGTTGGCGTATACGTGTGGAGCGCCTACATGGAGATTTCCGCTTGCGGAAGTCTCCGGCTCCCACCGGGCGGGGGCGGCACCTTTATCTGCGCGGCAACTCGCGGAGGCAGTGGTACGTGATGAGCGCAGGGTGAGCCGTGGCTATACGTCCTCGGGCCGGGACCAGACGCCGGGACCTCCCTCGCGCCATTCGACCAGGCTGGGGTCCTCCAGCCGCAGGTCGTTCATGTCCAGGCCGGCGCGGCCGAGGTATTCGAGGACGTCGACGATCCCGTAAGCCACCCCGAGGAACTCCGCCCCGATCGTCACCTGCCGGCCGCCCGACGCCAGGGGCGGGTGGATGATGATCCGTGCGGGTTTGGACATACTTCCAGCCTGCGCCCGGACGGACCGGGGCGCCTCCCGGCCGCTTGCCCAAATGGTCCGGTGCTTGATGGGGTAGCCGGATGCGTATACGTATCACCACCCCTTGTGTCGTATCCGCCGTTTTCGCGAGCGCTGTGCTCCTGACGGCGTGCGGATCGGAGAGCGCCCGTCCGGAAGGCGCCCGTCCGGAGGGCGGCGAGGGGCGGACCGCCGTGCCCAGTGGCCCTGAGAAGGACGGCGTCAGGATCACCGGCAGCATCGGCAGTAGTGGCAGTAGTGGACAGGCGGCCTCGGCCGACTTCGAGGTCACCAACCGTGACACCGAACCGTTCACGTACACCATCACCTTCGAGGTCCTCTCCGGTTCCGGCGGGGTAATGGCGAACGAGCGACAGACGGTGTTCTCGGTCGGCCCCGGCCGGACCGTGAAGGACACCGTCCGCACACATACCCCGGGGCGTGTACGGGTCGGCAAGGTCCGGCGCGTCCCCTCGGCCGAAGCACCGGACGGGACCGGCGCGTGCCCTCCTTCCGGGGTCCGCGTCACGGCCGACGAGGGCGACGCCGCCATGGGCCTCCGCGTCGTGGGACTTCACCTGGAGAACTGCGGAACCCGCCCTTACACCGTCGAGGGTTACCCGCTCCTCGGGCTGCTGGACGAGGACAGGAAACCGGTCTCCGGCGTCAGGATCCTGCACGGCAGTGGTGATATCGCCACCATGAAAGCTTTCGACGAGCCGCCTCGGCCGGTGGTCCTGAAGCCGGGCGAGACCGCGTCCGCCGGTCTGATGTGGCGCAACACCACCGGCGCCGGCGACGCTGTGAACGTCCCTTACGTGAGGGTCGAGGCCAAGCCCGGGGCTCAGCCGATGACGGTGGCGCCGGAACTCGACCTCGGCACCACGGGAAAGCTCGGTGTCGGCCCGTGGAAGAAGGACTCCCCCCGGCGGGAGGGCGTCAGGCCCTGACCCGCCGGGTGCGCGCAGAAGCGCAGGCTCACGCGTGGGCCTGCCTCTGGTGCAGGCCCATCGTGGTCGCCCAGTACGCGGCACGCTCACGGTCGCCCGTGCGGCACGCGGCGTAGTACTCGCCCTTGATGCGCTGGCACTCCTCGCACCGCTTGCGCGTGTGGGCTTCGCTGGCCTGTTCGGGGGTATGGGGCATGAAACAAACCCTTGTTAGACGGTCGCTCACTCACGCGAGCGATGTTCACTGCTTGCGCTCCCAGCGTTGCGCTTCGTGCCTACGCTCAACAGGTCTGGAGCCACGCCAACGCGTTTGGGGTGAACGGGAGATGGCGGACAGCGGCGAGCCTGAGAGTGGTGCGGCCTACTTCGGGGCCGAGGTACGGGCCTGGCGTACGGAGAGGGACATGAGCCAGCGGGAGCTGGGGAAGGAGGCGCAGTACGGGCAGCAGTACGTGGCGAAGGTGGAGGCGGGGGAGCGGCTTGCCAGCCCGGAGTTCGCCGACGCGTGTGACGCGGTGTTCGGTACGCCGGGTATGTTCGCACGCTTGCGAAAGCGGGCCGCGCAGCGGGCGTACCCGGGCTGGTTCGTGCCCTACGTGCGACTGGAGCAGCGGGCCTCGACGATCCTGGCTTACAACCCGAACCTCATCACGGGCATGCTGCAGACAGAAGCTTATGCTCACGCCGTTTTTCGCAAGAGGCGTCCGCGTGACGAGCCGCAAGTCATTGCCGAGGAGGTCGCTCGACGGCTCAGGCGGCGTCAGGTCATGGAGAGCGCTTCGCCGCCCCTGTTGTGGGTCATCCTGGACGAGTCGACGCTGTTGCGCAGGGTCGGCGGCAGTGAGGTCATGCGTGAGCAGTTGGAGTACCTGCTTGAGGTGGCCGGGTCACCTCACATCGTTCTCCAGGTGCTCGCACTCGGTTCAGGAGCCGCTGCCTCACACCTGCCGTTCTACGTGCTGAGGTTCGGCGACGAAGAGCCGGACGTCCTCTACGTGGAGAATCCGGTCTCTGGCCAGGTGATCGACTTCCCCGAGATCGTGAAGGATGCGAACGTCATGTACGACAGGCTGCGCGCCGACGCCCTGTCCCCGGCGGAATCCCTCGTCCTCATTCGTAAGGCGATGACGGAATGGAACTCATGACCGTGCCCCACATACACAGCCTGGAGTGGATCAAGTCCAGCTACAGCGAAGGTAACGGGGGTGAATGCGTCGAGTTCACTCGCGACCTCGTGGTCGGCGGCATCGTCCCGGTCCGTGACAGCAAGAACCCCACCGGCCCCGCCCTCGCTTTCACCCCCGCCGCCTGGGCGGCGTTCACCAGGGCCTTCCGGTAAATCGCTGGCATCCGGGCCCGGGCCGGGAGACGCTGCGATCATGAACAACGCCCCCACCACGACCGTTTCCCTCCTCAAGGCAGGCCGCATCAAGGTGCGCTATCCGGCGGAGGTCCTGACCGACGACGGCACGCACGTCGTCGTCCGCGCGGCCTGGGCCGGAACGTCCGCCCGGGACTTCGGGTTCGTCCGCTTCGAAGAGGGCGACGTCTTCACCGAGCACTACTGGCGTGACCGCTGGTACGCCGTCAAGGAGGTCCGGGACGGCGGCGGCACGCTCAAGGGGTGGTACTGCGACGTCACCCGCCCGGCCGTCGTCGGGCCGGACGGGATCGTCGTCGAGGACCTGGACCTCGACCTGTGGGTCTCGGCCGACGAGACCGCCGTTCTCCGCCTCGACGAGGACGAATTCGCCGCCAGTGGGCTGGAGGAACGGGATCCCGGTGCCGCCGCCGAGGCCCGTCGCGCGCTGGACGAGTTGGAGACGCTCGCGCGCGAGGGCTCGCTCACAGACCTGCCCGGGGGCGCCGTGGCAGGGTGAAGCTATGACCGAGCACAGCAGACCCGCCCCCGTTCCCGCTCTCGACCTGATCCTGGCCGTCGTCGACCCCGGCAGCTGGCGCAGTTGGGACCGGCCCGTACCCCTCGCCACGCAGGACGCCGACTACCGCGCCGACCTCCTGGCCGCGCGGGAGCGGACCGGGCTCGACGAGTCCGTCGTCACCGGCGAGGGGACGATAAAGGGCCGTCGAGTGGCGCTGGTGGCCTGTGAGTTCCGGTTCCTGGGCGGGTCGATCGGGGTCGACGCGGGGGAGCGGCTGGTCCGGGCCGTGGAGCGGGCTACGGCGGAGGGGCTGCCGCTGCTGGCGGCGCCGGCCTCGGGTGGCACCCGGATGCAGGAGGGCACGATCGCCTTCCTCCAGA
The DNA here is from genome assembly GCF_020740895.1 of Streptomyces sp. UNOB3_S3. Taxonomy (GTDB): domain Bacteria; phylum Actinomycetota; class Actinomycetes; order Streptomycetales; family Streptomycetaceae; genus Streptomyces. The sequence continues at coordinate 6,560 of NZ_JAILXP010000226.1, forward strand.
TGGTGAAGGTCGCCGCCGCGATCACCGACCACAAGGCCGCCGGGTTGCCCTATCTCGTCTATCTGCGGCACCCCACGACCGGTGGGGTGCTGGCCTCCTGGGGCTCGCTCGGCCATCTCACCGCCGCCGAACCGGGCGCCCTCATCGGTTTTCTGGGCCCGCGCGTCCACGAGGCGCTGTACGGCGAGGAGTTCCCGCCGGGCGTTCAGGTTTCCGAGAACCTGCTGGCGAACGGGCTGGTGGACGCGGTGCTCCCGGCCGCGAGCCTGGCGGGGGTCGCGGCGCGGGCGCTGTCCGTGCTGTGCGACGGAGCGGACGGAGCGGACGGGACCGCCCCCGCCGCCCCGGAGGGTGGCGTTCCGGAGCCGTCCGCCCCCGCCGTCGTGCCCTCCGCCGAGGAGTCCATCCGTGCCTCCCGCCGCCCCGGGCGGCCCGGGGTACGGGAGTTCCTGCAAACAGCCGCCACCGATGTCACCCCGCTCAGCGGCACGGGCGCGGGGGAGCGCGACCCGGGGCTGCTGCTGGCGCTGGCCCGCGTCGGCGGGACTCCGTGCGTCGTGCTCGGGCACGACCGGGGCAGCCGCCCCGACCGGAACGCGGGTCAGGCGCTCGGGCCGGCCGGGCTGCGGGCCGCCCGGCGGGGGATGCGGATCGCGGCGGAACTGGACCTTCCGCTGCTGACGGTGGTGGACACCGCGGGCGCCGCGCTCTCCCGCGAGGCGGAGGAGGGCGGGCTCGCCGGAGAGATCGCCCGCTGTCTCGCCGACCTGGTGAACCTGCCCGCGCCGACGCTGTGCCTGCTGCTGGGCCAGGGGGCCGGGGGCGCGGCCCTCGCCCTGCTGCCGGCGGACCGGGTGGTGGCGGCCCGGCACGCCTGGCTCTCCCCGCTGCCGCCCGAGGGCGCCTCGGCGATCCTCTACCGGACCACGGACCGGGCGTACGAGATCGCCGGACGGCAAGGGGTGTGCTCCGCCGACCTCTTGGCGAACGGGATCGTGGACCGCATCGTAGAGGAGGAAGCCACCGAGGGCACCGGGGACACCGGGGACGGGGACTTCCTGGTGACTCTCGGGCGGGTGATCGGAGGCGAAATGGCTGCTCTGGTGGCGCGTGATGAGCGGGAGCGGCGCACGGCGCGACGTTCGCGCTACCGGCGCCTCGGTAGCGCGGGTGCGGGGGTCCTTCACGCCTAAGTCAAAGGGGGTATTACGGGCACACATTCGCAGGGAATTGACAAGGTTAGGTTTGCCTAACCTAAGGTCGACCTCGTGAACGTGACTGATGCGAGGCCGGCCCGACCGGCCCGGCCGTCGCGGCCCCCCGCCGGGCGGGCCCCCACGACGCGCGGGGTGCTCCTCCTGGCCGGAGGGGTCGCACTACTCCTCGCCATGGCGGTGCTCAGCCTGGCGGCCGGCTCGCGCCCGGTGCCGCTGACCACCGTCTGGCACGCCCTGGCCGACGGCGACCGCAGCAGCGACGGCCTCGTCGTCACCGGGCTGCGCGTGCCCCGCACGGTGATCGGTGTCGTGGTCGGCGCCGCCCTCGGCATCGCGGGCGCCCTCGCCCAGGGCATCACCCGCAACCCCCTGGCCTCGCCCGCCACTTTGGGCATCAATCATGGGGCCGGATTCGCCGTGGTCCTCGCGAGCTACGCGCTCCACCTCTCGCGCCCCGCCCAGTACCTGCCCTTCGCCTTCGCCGGTGCCGCCCTCGCCACCTTCGCTGTTCTCGCCCTCGCCCGCCGCGCAGGCGACCTGGACCCCGTACGCCTCGCGCTCGGCGGCACCGTGCTGGACGCCGTCCTCATCTCCTGGACCTCCGCGGTCATGCTCACCAGCCACCGCACCCTGGACGAGGCCCGCTTCTGGCTGGCGGGCTCCCTCGCCGGGCGGCAGACGGACGTCCTGCTGCCCGTCGCCGTGCCGCTGCTCGTCGGTCTCGCCCTCGCCCTGGCCGTCGCCCCCGCGCTCAACGCCCTCGCCCTCGGCGACGAGACCGCCCAGGCGCTCGGCGTCCCCGTCGCCAGGATCCGCGCGGCCGGCGGTATCGCGGTGATCCTGCTGGCCGCCTCCTCCGTAGCGGTCGCCGGCCCCCTGTCCTTCGTGGGCCTCGCCGCCCCCCACCTCGTCCGCAGGCTCATCGGCACCGACCACCGCTGGGTGCTGCCCGGTTGTGCGATCGCCGGGCCGCTGCTGCTGCTCTCCGCGGACGTCCTGGGCCGCCTGGTGCTGCGGCCCGTCGAACTCGAGGTCGGCATCGTCACCGCCCTGCTCGGCGCCCCGCTGCTGGCCTTCCTCGCCCGGAAGGTGGCCCGATGACCGCCCTCACGACAACCGCCGCACCGGCGGCCCCCCGTGCGCTCGCCCGGCAGCGCCGCCGCACCGCGCTGCTGAGCGCGGCCGTCACGGCGCTGATCGTCGTCCTGACGGCGGTCGGCCTCGGCACCGGGGAAGTGCCGATCGCCCCGCTCGACGCCCTGCGCGGGCTGGTGGGCCTCGGCGACCCCGGCTCGGTGATGCTCGTTCAGGAACTGCGCGCCCCCCGGGTGCTCTCCGCCCTCGCGGCGGGCGCCGGGCTGGCCGTCGCCGGGGCCCTGCTCCAGCGCGTCGCCCGCAACCCCCTCGCCTCCCCGGACGTGGTCGGCGTGACCGGCGGCGCCTCGCTGGGCGCGGTGGTCGCCATCGCCACGGGCGCCTCGGCGGCCCTCACCCCGCTCGCCGCCCTCCTGGGCGGGCTGCTCGCGGCCGTCCTGCTCGGAGCGCTGGCCTGGCGGGGCGGGTTCACCGTCTCCCGGCTCGTCCTCGTCGGCATCGCCGTCCAGTCGGGGCTCGCCGCCGCCGTCAACCTCTTCATCGTGCGCTTCCCCCGCGAACTGGCCTCCACCGCGCTGCAGTGGACCACCGGATCGCTCTACGGGCGCACCTGGACCGAGTTCGGCGCCGGAGGGGCGGCGGTCCTCGCCGGGATCGCCCTCGCCCTGGTCTGCCACCGGCGGCTCGCCGTCCTCGACCTCGGCGACGACACCGCCGGAGCCCTCGGACTGGCACCCAAGGCCGCCCGGCTCCAACTGCTGCTCCTCGCCGTCGTCCTGGCCTCGGTCGCCGCCGCCCTCACCGGGCCCATCGGCTTCGTGGCCCTGGTCGTCCCGCACATCGTGCGGTTCCTGGCCGGCCCCCACACCATGGGCACGCTCGCGCTGACCGCCCTGACCGGAGCCGCCCTGCTGCTCGGCGCCGACCTGGTCGTGCTGCACCTCCTGCCCGTGCACGGGCTGCCCGTGGGCGTCGCCACCGCGACGCTCGGGGCGCCCTGGCTGCTCGTACTGATGCTGCGTCAGATGAAGCCCAACGCTGGGAGTACCGCCCGATGAGCGCCACGAACGCCTCGACGAACGCGAACGCCTCGACAAACGCGAACGCGAACGCCTCGACGGACGCGAACGCCACCACGGGCGCGGGCCCCGACGACGCGGCGCGCCCCGGCCGGCTCGCCGCCCACGGCCTGACCCTCGGCTACGGCGGCACCACCGTGGTCGACGGCGTCGACCTGACGCTCCCCGGCGGCGCCGTCACCGCCGTCGTCGGCCCCAACGCCTGCGGCAAGTCCACCCTGCTGCGCGGTCTGGCCCGGCTGCTGGCCCCCACCTCGGGCACCGTCACCCTCGACGGCGCCGGCATCCACCGGATGTCCGCCCGCGCGCTCGCCCGCCGCATGGGCCTGCTGCCCCAGCAGGCCGTCGCCCCCGAGGGCATCACCGTCGAAGCCCTCGTGCGCCTCGGCCGCTACCCCCACCAGAGGCTGCTCACCCCCTGGTCCAAGGCCGACCAGGCGGCCGTGGAGGAGGCGCTCGCGCGCACCGGCACCGCCGCGCTGCGCGACCGCGCCGTCGACGAGCTCTCCGGCGGCCAGCGCCAGCGCGCCTGGATCGCCCTCGCCCTCGCCCAGGACACCCCGCTGCTGCTCCTGGACGAGCCCACCACCTTCCTCGACCTGCGGCACCAGCTCGATGTGCTCGACCTGGTCGAGGAGCTCAACACCGAGGCCGGCCGGACCGTCGTCATGGTCCTGCACGACCTCGGGCAGGCCGCTCGCTACGCCGACCACCTGGTCGTCATGTGCGACGGCCGCCCGGCCGCGGCCGGGCCCCCGGCGGAGATCCTGACCGCCGGACTCGTCGAGGAGGTCTTCCGGGTGCCCTGCCGGGTCGTCCCCGACCCCGAGACCGGCACCCCCCTGGTCGTCCCGCGAGCGAGCGCCCGCAGACGTCCGGCGCCCGGCGCCTCCTGACACCCCCTCGCACCACCCGACCCGCTCGAAAAGGAACCCCACCATGACCGTGCTCCGACCAGCCCTGCTCCGACTGCGCAGAGTGTTCGCGGTGCTGCTCGCCGTGATCGTCGGTACCGCCGTCCTCGCCGCCTGTGGGGGAGAGGAGAAGAAGGACGACGAGGCCGGGCCCGCCGCCGGAAGCGGCTTCCCGCGCTCGGTCACCCACGCCATGGGCACCACCGAGATCAAGAAGAAGCCCGAGCGCGTCGTCGTCCTCGACACCGGTGAGCTCGACGACGTGACCATGCTCGGCATCGAGCCGGTCGGCGCGGTCTCCCCGCACATGAAGACCGAGGGCGGCTTCCCCTCCTACCTCTCCGCCAGGACGAGGAACACCAAGGACGTGGGCCCCATGGCGGAGCCCAACATCGAGCGGATCATGTCGCTCAAGCCCGACCTGATCCTGTCCTCCAAGGTCCGCCACGCCAAGGTCTATGACAAGCTCAAGGGCATCGCCCCCACCGTCTTCACCGAGACCACCGGCGCCCCCTGGAAGGAGAACCTGAAGGTCCACGCCCAGGCGCTGGGCCTGGAGAAGGAGGCCGCCGCGGCGATGGACGCCTATGAGAAGCGCGCCAAGGCCCTCGGCGAGGAGATCAAGAAGAAGAACGACGGGAAGGCGCCCACCGCCTCCGTCGTCCGCTTCGTCGCCGGTCCCACCCGCCTCTACCAGAAGCAGTCCTTCAGCGGCATCGTCCTGACCGACATCGGCCTGCGCCGCCCCGAGTCCCAGGACGTCGACAAGGCCATGCTCGAGGTCTCCCCGGAGCAGATCGACAAGGCCGACGCCGACCTGGTGTTCGTGACCGTCGCCGACGACCCCAAGAAGACCCAGCAGAGCGCCGTCCAGGACAACCCCCTGTGGAAGGGCCTCGGCGCCGTCAAGAACGACAAGGTCTTCCAGGTGCCCGACGAGACCTGGATGTCCGGCATCGGCGTCCAGGCGGCCGACCGCGTCCTCGACGACGTCGCCAAGGCCGCCGGCGTCCCCGCGCCGAAGTAGCTCCCCCGGCCCACAGCGCCATCCTCCCAGCAGTCCTCCCCCCTCGTT
>NZ_JAILXP010000227.1 GCF_020740895.1 Streptomyces sp. UNOB3_S3
CCCCCGTCGTCGTCCTCGAACCGAGCTGCGCCGCCGCCCTCCGCACCGACCTCCCTGAGCTGCTTCCGGACGATCCGCGCGCCGCGCGTCTCGCCGCGTCCGTACGGACCTTCGCGCAGGCCCTGGAGGAGCGCGCCCCGCACTGGGAGCCGCCCCGCGTCGGCCGGCTCGTCGCCGGGCAGACGCACTGCCACCAGCACGCCGTGCTCGGCGACGCGGCGGAGCGAAGACTGAGGCAACGCGCCGGGCTCACCGGCGACTTGAGCGGTGGATGCTGCGGCCTCGCCGGTGACTTCGGCTTCACGCGCGGCCACTACGACGTGTCCGTCGCCTGCGCCGAGGAGCAGTTGCTCCCCGTCCTACGCCGGGCGCCCGAGGGGGCGTACGTCCTCGCGGACGGGTTTTCCTGCCGTACACAGATTCGTCAACTCTCCGACACTCAAAGCCTGCATCTGGCCGAGGTACTGGCCCGCCATCTGCCCTCGTCACCCGGCCGAAAATGATGCAAGCACGCTTGCTTGTTTCCGGGCCCGCTGTCACCCTCCGGTGCCATGCCCGAACCCGCTTCCGCCCCGGTGCTGCGTGTCGGCAACGCCTCCGGCTTCTACGGCGACCGTTTCGACGCCCTGCGCGAGATGCTCACCGGCGGCCCCCTGGACGTCCTGACGGGCGACTACCTCGCCGAGCTGACCATGCTGATCCTCGGCCGGGACCGGCTGAAGGACCCCGGCGCCGGCTACGCGCGCACCTTCCTCGGCCAGTTGGAGGAGGGGCTGGGGCTGGCCGCCGACCACGGCGTCAAGGTCGTCGCCAACGCGGGCGGCCTCAACCCCGCCGGGCTCGCCGAGCGGATCGCGGAGCTCGCCGACCGCGTCGGCGTGCCGGCGCGGATCGGCTACGTCACCGGGGACGACCTGCTGGCGGACGGCGCCTCCGAGGGCCTCGCGGACGCGCCCTGGGTCAAGGGCGCCCTCACCGCCAACGCCTACCTCGGCGGCGCGGGCATCGCCGAGTGCCTGCGCGCGGGCGCGGACATCGTGGTGACCGGCCGGGTGACGGACGCGGCGCTGGTCACCGGCCCGGCGATGGCCCACTTCGGCTGGACCGAGGACGACCTGGACCCGCTCGCGGGCGCGGTCGTCGCCGGGCACGTGCTGGAGTGCGGGACGCAGGCGACGGGCGGCAACTACTCCTTCTTCCAGGATGTCCTCGGCGAGCACGGCGGTGAGCACGGCCTCCTCCGCCCCGGCTTCCCGCTCGCCGAGCTCCACGCCGACGGATCCGCGGTGATCACCAAGCATCCGGGGACGGGCGGCGCGGTGAACGTCGGCACGGTCACCGCGCAGCTGCTGTACGAGACGGCGGGCGCCCGCTACCCCGGCCCCGACGTGACCGCCCGCCTGGACACCGTCCGGCTCACCGCCGACGGCCCGGACCGGGTGCGCGTCGACGGGGTGCGCGGCGAGTACCCGCCGCCCACGCTGAAGGTGGGCGTCACCCGGGCCGGGGGCCACCGCTACGAGGTCGCCTTCGTGCTGACCGGCCTGGACGTCGAGGCCAAGGCCCGGCTCGTCCGCGCCCAGCTCGACGGTGTCCTCGCCGCCCACCACCCCGCCGAGGTCCGCTGGACCCTCGCCCGTACGGACCGGCCCGACGCGCCCGTCCAGGAGGAGGCGAGCGCGCTGCTGCGGCTGGTGGTGCGCGACCGCGACCCGGAGGTGGGCCTGGCCGTCCGGGCGGCGTGCGTCGAGCTGGCGCTGGCCAGCTATCCCGGCTTCCACATCGCGGCGCCGCCCGGCAAGGGCACGCCGTACGGGGTCTTCGAGGCGGCGTACGTGCCTCCGGAGGCGGTACGGCACGTGGCGGTGCTGCCGGACGGCACCCGGGTGCCGGTCCTGCCGCCGCCGGTACGGACCGGGGGCCGGGGCGCGGCCGTGGGCCGGCCGGCGGTGCTGCTGCCCGACCCGCTGCCCGCCGGGCCCACGCACCGGGCGCCCCTGGGGCTGATCGCGGGGGCGCGCAGCGGCGACAAAGGTGGCAGCGCGAACATCGGTGTGTGGGCGCGTGGCGAGGGAGCGTGGCGCTGGCTCGCGCATGAGCTGACCGTGCCACGGCTGAGGCAACTGCTGCCGGAGACGGCCGGGTTCGTCGTGGAGCGGCACGTCCTGCCCAACCTCCGGGCGCTGAACTTCGTCGTGCACGGCCTGCTGGGCGAGGGCGTCGCCTCCCAGGCCCGCTTCGACCCGCAGGCCAAGGCGGTCGGCGAATGGCTGCGCTCCCGGCACGTGGACCTCCCGGAGGCGCTGCTGCGGGAGTTGCGGGAGACACGGGAGGCGCGGGAGATGGAGGAGTTGTGACCGTCCTGTCCTCCGCCCTCGACCCCGCCTCTCCCGGCCACGCGGCCAACCGCGCCGCCATGCTGGCCAAACTCGCCGAGGTCGGGGCCGAGCACGCCAAGGCCGTCGCGGGCGGCGGGGAGAAGTACACCGCCCGGCACCGCGCCCGCGGCAAGCTCCTCGCCCGCGAGCGCGTCGAGCTGCTGCTCGACCCCGACACCCCGTTCCTGGAGCTGTCGCCGCTGGCGGGCTGGGGCAGTGACCACACCGTCGGCGCGTCGATCGTCACGGGCATCGGCATCGTCGAGGGCGTCGAGTGCCTGATCACCGCCAACGACCCGACCGTGCGCGGCGGGGCGAGCAACCCCTGGACGCTGAGGAAGGCGCTGCGGGCCAACGAGATCGCCCGCGCCAACCGGCTGCCGGTGATCTCGCTGGTGGAGTCGGGCGGGGCGGACCTCCCCAGCCAGAAGGAGATCTTCATCCCGGGCGGCGCGCTCTTCCGCGACCTGACCCGGCTGTCGGCCGCCGGGATCCCCACGATCGCCGTCGTCTTCGGCAACTCGACGGCGGGCGGCGCGTACGTCCCCGGGATGTCCGACCACGCGATCATGGTGAAGGAGCGGGCCAAGGTCTTCCTCGGCGGCCCCCCGCTGGTGCGGATGGCCACCGGCGAGGAGAGCGACGACGAGTCGCTGGGCGGCGCCGCGATGCACGCCCGGACGTCGGGGCTCGCCGATCACTTCGCCGTGGACGAGCGGGACGCGCTGCGCCAGGCGCGCCGGATCGTCGCCCGCCTCAACCGGCGCAAGGCCCACCCCGGCCCGCCGCCGTCCTCCGTCGGATCACCGGCCTCCGTCATGCCGCCGCTGTACGACGAGGACGAGCTGCTGGGCGTCGTACCGGACGACCTGAAGGTCCCGTTCGACCCGCGCGAGGTCATCGCGCGGATCGTGGACGGCTCGGACTTCGACGAGTTCAAACCGCTCTACGGGCCGAGCCTGGTGACCGGCTGGGCGCGGCTGCACGGCTACCCCGTCGGCGTCCTCGCCAACGCCCAGGGCGTGCTCTTCAGCGCCGAGTCGCAGAAGGCCGCGCAGTTCATCCAGCTCGCCAACCAGCGCGACATCCCGCTGGTCTTCCTCCACAACACCACGGGCTACATGGTCGGCCGCGCCTACGAGCAGGGCGGCATCATCAAGCACGGCGCGATGATGATCAACGCGGTGTCCAACTCCCGGGTCCCCCACCTGTCCGTCCTCATGGGCGCCTCCTACGGCGCCGGGCACTACGGGATGTGCGGCCGGGCCTACGACCCGCGCTTCCTCTTCGCCTGGCCGAGCGCGAAGTCCGCCGTCATGGGCCCGCAGCAGCTCGCGGGCGTCCTGTCGATCGTCGCCCGCGCGTCGGCGGCGGCGAAGGGCACCCCGTACGACGAGGACGGGGACGCGGCGCTGCGCGCGATGGTGGAGGAGCGGATCGAGGCGGAGTCGCTGCCGCTGTTCCTGTCCGGGCTGCTGTACGACGACGGCGTCATCGACCCGCGCGACACGCGGACCGTGCTGGGCATCTGTCTGTCGGCCGTGCACGGCGCCCCGGTGGAGGGCGCGCGGGGCGGCTTCGGCGTCTTCCGGATGTGAGGGGCTGTGAGGGGCTGAATGATCGCATCGGTTCTGGTGGCCAACCGCGGCGAGATCGCCTGCCGGGTCTTCCGTACCTGCCGGGAGGCGGGCATCGCCACGGTCGCCGTCCACGCGGACCCGGACGCCGGCGCCCTCCACGTGCGCACGGCCGACACGGCCGTCCGCCTGCCGGGCGGCACGGCGGCGGAGACGTACCTCCGGGGCGACCTCGTCGTACGGGCCGCGCTCGCGGCGGGCGCGGACGCCGTGCACCCGGGGTACGGCTTCCTCTCCGAGAACGCCGCCTTCACCCGGGCCGTCACGGACGCGGGGCTGGTGTGGATCGGCCCTCCGGCGGAGGCGATCGAGGCGATGGCCTCCAAGACCCGCGCCAAACAGATCATGGCGGCGGCCGGGGTGCCGCTCCTCGCCCCACTGGACCCGGCGGCGCTGACGGCGGACGACCTCCCGGTGCTGATCAAGGCGGCGGCGGGCGGCGGCGGGCGCGGAATGCGGGTCGTACGGGATCTCGCGCTGCTGGAGGAGGAGTTGACGTCGGCGCGGGCGGAGGCCGTGGGCGCCTTCGGCGACGGCGAGGTCTTCGTCGAACCGTACGTGGAGGGCGCGCGCCACGTGGAGGTGCAGATCCTCGCCGACACCCACGGCACCGTCTGGACGCTGGGCACCCGCGACTGCTCCCTCCAGCGCCGCCACCAGAAGGTCGTCGAGGAGGCCCCGGCGCCGGACCTGCCGGACGCGGTGCGCGCCGCGCTGACCTCGGCCGCCGAGGCGGCGGCACGGGCGATCGGGTACGTGGGCGCGGGGACGGTGGAGTTCCTGCTGCCGCGCGACGGACGGAAGCCGTACTTCCTGGAGATGAACACACGGCTCCAGGTCGAGCACCCGGTGACGGAGGCGGTGTACGGGGTGGACCTGGTCGCCCTCCAGATCAGGGTGGCGGAGGGGGAGGCGCTGGGGACGGCACCCGAGCCGTACGGCCACGCGGTGGAGGCGCGCCTGACGGCGGAAGGGTGCCTGGACCGGCCCGTGAGGCGTTTGAGGACGGGCGCTTCCGTCCGCCTGGACGCGGGCTACGCCGAGGGCGACACCGTCCCCCCGCACTACGACCCCCTCCTGGCCAAGGTCGTGGCCCACGCCCCCACCCGCCGCGAAGCGATCCGCAAGCTCGCCCACGCCCTCGAACACGCCGGGATCCACGGCCCCCACACCAACCGTGACCTGCTCGTACGAACCCTCCGGCACCCGGAGTTCATGGCGGGCGCGCCCGACACCGGCTTCCTCGAACGCCACCTCGCGGAGCTGACGCGCCCCCGCGACGCGCGGCTCGCCGCCCTGGCGGCGGCCCTCGCCGGACCCCACGCCCCCGGCGCCTGGCGGAACGTTCCCTCGCAGCCGCAGGTCAAGCGCTACCGTTCCGAGCCCGACGGCGCGGAGCACGAGATCCGCTACCGCCGCACCCGCGACGGTCTCGTCCCCGAGGACTTCCCGGGCGTCCGCGTCGTATCGGCCGCCCCCGGCCGCGTCGCCCTGGAGACCGACGGCATCACGCGCGCCTTCGAGGTGACCGCGTACGACGACGCCCGGATCCACGTGGACACGTACACCCTCACCGCCCTCCCCCGCTTCCCCGACCCCACCGCCCGCGCGACCGAACCCGGTTCACTGCTCGCTCCCATGCCCGGCACGGTCGTGCGCGTGGCGGACGAAATCTCCATCGGCGCGCCCGTGAAAGCGGGACAACCGCTGGTGTGGCTGGAGGCGATGAAGATGGAGCACCGTGTGACCGCCCCCGTCGACGGCACGCTGACCGCGCTGCACACGGCACCGGGCCGGCAGGTGGAGACGGGAGAGACGCTGGCCGTGGTGACGGAGACGATCACAGAGACGGAGGAACAGCCATGAGCACTCTCATCGAATCCCCCGAACAGCGCGCCCTCCGCACCGCCGTGGCCGCCCTCGGCGCCCGCTACGGCCGTGAGTACTTCGCCGCGTCCATACGCGACGGCAAACACACCGACGAGCTGTGGGCGGAGGCCGGCAAGCTCGGCTACCTCGGGGTGAACCTCCCCGAGGAGTACGGCGGCGGGGGCGGCGGCATCACCGAACTCACCATCGTGCTGGAGGAACTGGGCGCGGCGGGCTGCCCGCTGCTCCTGCTGGTCGTCTCCCCCGCCATCTGCGGCACCGTGATCTCCCGCTTCGGCACGGACGCGCAGAAGCGCGCCTGGCTGCCGGGGCTCGCGGCCGGTACGACGAGGATGGCCTTCGGGATCACCGAGCCGGACGCCGGCTCCAACTCCCACCGGCTGACCACCACCGCCCGCCGCGACAGCGGCGGCGACTGGATCCTCACCGGCCGGAAGGTCTTCATCTCCGGCGTGGACATCGCCGACGCGACCCTGATCGTCGGGCGGACGGAGGACGCGCGGACCGGCCGGCGGGGGCCCTGCCTGTTCATCGTGGACCGCGACGCGCCCGGGTTCGCCCGCCGCCCGATCCCCATGGACATCGCCTCCCCGGAGAAGCAGTTCGAGCTCGTCCTCGACGAGGTCCGGCTGCCGGCGGACGCGCTCGTCGGCGACGAGGACGCGGGCCTGCTCCAGCTCTTCGCCGGGCTCAACCCGGAGCGCGTCATGACGGCGGCGTTCGCGATCGGGATGGGCCGGTACGCGATCGCGCGGGCCGTCGCGTACGCCCGCGACCGCCGGGTGTGGGACGAGCCGATCGGCGCCCACCAGGCCATCGCCCACCCGCTCGCGCGGTCGCACATCGAGATCGAACTGGCCCGGCTGATGATGTACAAGGCGGCGCGCCTCTACGACGCCGGGGACGACGAAGGCGCGGGCGAGGCGGCCAACATGGCGAAGTACGCGGCCGCCGAGGCGGCGGTCCGGGCCGTCGACCAGGCGGTGCACACGCTGGGCGGCAACGGCCTCAGCTCGGAGTTCGGGCTGGCCTCGCTGATCACGGCGGCGCGGGTGGCACGAGTGGCGCCGGTGAGCCGGGAGATGATCCTCAACTATGTCTCGCACCGGACGCTGGGCCTGCCCAAGTCCTACTGAACAGGAGCTTCACGATGCCGAAGCCGATGCCGGTCCACAGCATCGCGTTGGCGGACCGCACCAACCTTCCTAAGCAGGACCGTAGTCGGGCCACCCGCCGTCACCTTCTGGAGGCCGCCGTCGCGTGCCTGGCGGAGTACGGCTGGGCGGGTTCGACGGTCGGGGTCGTCGCCGAGCGGGCGGGGGTGTCGCGGGGCGCGGCCCAGCACCACTTCCCCACGCGCGAGGACCTGTTCACGGCGGCGGTGGAGCATGTCGCGGAGGAGCGCTCGGCGGCCCTGCGGGAGCTGGCCCTGCGGGAGTTGCTGTCCGCCACCCGCCCGATCGTGGGCCCGGCCCGTACGTACGTCGTGGTCGAGGGCATCGTGGGCCTCTGCACCGGCCCGCTCTTCCGCGCCGCCCTCCAGCTGTGGGTGGCGGCGGCGAACGACGTGCCGCTCCGGAGCCGGGTGGTGGACCTGGAGACACGGATGGGGCGGGAGGTGCACCGGATGGCCGTGGAACTGCTGGGCGCGGACGAGAGCCTCCCGGGCGTGCGGGAGACGGTCCAGGGCTTCCTCGACATGGCGCGCGGCCTCGGCCTGGCCAACCTCCTGACGGACGACAGCGCCCGCCGCGAACGCGTGGTGGCCCACTGGGCGGCCCTCCTCGACGACGTCCTCCGCCCACGCGGGCACCGCTGAATCCCACCAGCGCGTTTCGACCACGGCCGAACGCGGAGGCGCGCGCCCGTACCCCCTGTGGAGACTGGCTGGCATGCCCACCGGGAGCCCGGTGGGCGACAGCCCGGATTCCGTAAGTCCGTAAGGGGGAACCACTCATGGCACTGCGCAAGCTGGCGGCGATGACCGTCGCGGCCACCGCGCTCGCCGGTTCGCTGATCGGAGCGACCGGCACGGCCTCGGCCACGGGCACGCAGCAGGACTTCGCCGCCCAGGCGAAGACGGCGGGCCTGACCGTCTCGCAGACGAAGGAGCTGCAGGGCAGAGTCGACGGCTACCTGAAGGCCCTCGGCGGTGAACAGGTGGCCGCGAACAAGATCGAGATCGAGGGCGGGACGGTGCTGCTCGCCCTGCCCGGCGAGGAGCGGGCGCGCGACCTGAAGGCCAAGGACGCGAAGTTCGTCGACTGCCCGTACGAGAACTTCTGCATGTTCCGGGGCACGTACTACACCGGCGACCAGATGAACCTCTACAACTGCCGCAACTACGGCCTGACCAACTGGGTCGGCAACGGCTCCTGGTGGAACCGGCAGACCCCCGGCACACAGGCGAGGCTCCTCGGCCAGAGCGGCAACCTGGTCACCCTCACGGCCGGTGCCGAATCGTGGCAAGCGGTCTACAACTGGGACCCGATCTGGACCGTCCGTCCCTGCTGACGTGACCTGACGTGACCTGACGCGACCTGGCATGACCTGACCGCCTTCCGGGCCCGTGCGGCGTCGCTGCCGCGCGGGCCCGGAAGTCATGACCGTAACCGTCCGGCTAATGGACGACCCCGCTCTTGTCGACGGTGTACTTCCCGCTCGACGCCCCGTTGAAGGTGCCCTTGTTGATCCACTCGGTCAGCGCCGCGGTGATCGTGCCGTGCGGTCCCGCCCACGGCGTACCGGGCTCCTGGCCGTAGACGTTCGCCGGGCTCGTGGGCATGCAGCGGTCGCCGTCGCAGCCTTCCCACCCGAGCACGTGGCTGGCGCAAGTGATCTGGACCATCACCTTGTTCGTCGTCGACGCCGGAAGCGCGTTGTAGATGGCCGACGCGTTGGCCACCGGCACGGTGGCGTCGCCGGTGCCGTGGAGCACCAGGACCGGCATCTTCAGTTGCTGCGCGACGGTGGTGTTCCAGCCGTAGGTGGTGAAGGTCGGCGAGCGGACCAGGCCGGTGGGGTGGTGGGGGTCGTCGCCGCCCCACTTCTTCCCGAGCTGGTCCCCCTGCGTGAGCTCCTTCCAGACGTTGTCCTGGCTGTTCGGCGGGATGCGGCCGGTGCAGTCCTTGTCGCTCGGTCCGCTGGTTGTGGAGAGCGGCCAGGTGGTCGCCTCCTTCTGGTTGGCGACGACCAGGGGGAAGGAGACGAGGTTCGGCGGCTTCTGTTCCTCGGTCGGCAGGCCGTTGAAGAGCGACGACATGAAGACGGCGCTGTTGACCTTCGCGATCGTGGCCTCGCTGTCGGGCAGGGCCGGGTTGGGGTTGTCCGCGTAGAGCGTCCTCCCGACGCGGGGTCCCCCGAGCGAGTACCCGACGAGGGTCACCTTGCCGTCCGTCGGCTTGGCCTTCGCGATGGCGTCGTCGATGGCCTGGCGGATGTCACGTACCCATGTGTCGATGTTCGCGAAGCGCATCTTGCTGGAGTGGGCGTACAGCTTGTCGAGCGGGTTCGGTCTGAGCTTTTCGGCCTGCTGCTTGAGCGGAAAGATCGAGTTGTGCGTACGGTCGCACAGCCCCGAGGGCTCCGGACAGGTGCCGTCGGCGTTGTAGGGCGTGAGGCTGGCGTTGTGGGGGTCGTCCAGGCCGTGCTCGAACCGCGTGGAATAGCCGTAGCCGAGCATGTCCGGCGCGAAGGTGTCGATGCCCGCGCGGGCGAGCCCTTCCTGCACGCTCATCTTGTTGTTGTGCTGGTCCTTGCCCTTCAGGTCGAAGGCCGGACGCCCGGGAATCCCCCGTCCGTGGATCAGCACGGCGGCCTTGGAGGGCGTGTTCGGGCACCGCCCGTGCGCGTACTCCGGCCCCACGCGGTGCACGGCCACGTGCGCCTGCTGCCCGCTGAACTGCGGGTCCGGCATCAGCCCGTTCGGCACGGTGAAGTCCAGCGCGTAGTCGTCGCGGGTGATGTCCGTCGGCTTCTCGTCGCAGGGCGGTGCCTCGAACCGGATGGCATCGGTCATCAGCAGCCCGCCCACGCCGAAGGCGCCCACGGCCAAGCAGGTCCCCAGTGCGATCCACCGCCTGTGCACGACGGACCTGCTCCGCCACCACCGGGCCGGCGCCCACCCGCGCCGCCCCGTGTCGTCGTCCTCCTGGCTGCCGTCCATCGCGTCTCCTGACTGGGCTGGGTCACGGCCTGCACCCGCATCCTTCGACGGCCACGCGGGGCCCGCCACACGGGAGCCGCCGAATGGGCTGGCGAAACCCGCCCTTGATCTACTAGCTTTCTTCCTAGGAGCTCTAGGAAAGGGAGGCGCCGCGTGGTGCGCGCAGGAATCACCGCCGCCAAGCTGACGGCCGCGGCCGCCGCGATGGCGGATGAGCACGGCCTGGAGAAGGTCTCGGTCTCGGCGCTCGCCCGCCACTTCGGGGTCAAGGACGCCAGCCTGTACTCGCACATCAGGAACCTGCGGGAACTGCGCGTACGGATCGCCCTGCTCGGCGCCGAGGAGATGACCGACCGGATAGCGGTCGCGGTGGCGGGCCGCGCCGGCAAGGACGCGATGACCGCCTTCGCGGACGCGTACCGCGACTACGCGCTGGCCCACCCCGGCCGCTACGCGGCCACGCAGATGCAGCTCGCGCCGGAGGAGGTCGGGGACTCCCCCGGCTTCCGCCGGAGCGTCGAGCTGACGTACGGCATGCTGCGCGCGTACGGCCTCGCCGAGCCGGACCTGACGGACGCGGGACGGCTGCTGCGCAGCACGTTCCACGGCTACATCCACCTCGAACTGAGCGGCGGCTTCAACCACTCCCGCCCCGTGCGGGAGTCGTGGTCGCGCTCGCTCGACGCTCTCCACCAGCTCCTGGAGAACTGGCCGACCCATGAGGAGGGGGACAAATGATGGACAAGCCTGTGACCGGCACGCTCGACGTACCCGGCGCCACCCTGCACTACGAGGTGCGGGGCAGCGGCCCGCTGCTTCTGCTGATACCCGGCGGCGCGGGGGACGCCGGCATGTACGCGGGCATCACCGCCACCCTGGCCGCCGAGTACAGCGTGGCGTCCTTCGACCCGCGCGCCCTGTCGCGCAGCCGCCTCCACGGCCCCCTCGGCGACCAGCGGGTCGCGGAGTGGAGCGAGGACGCGCGCCTGCTGATCGACCACCTGTCGCCGGACGAGCCGGTGTCGGTGATGGGCTGCAGCTCGGGCGCCATCGTGGCCCTGGACCTGCTGGCCCGCCACCCCGACCGGGTACACCGCCTGATCGCCCACGAGCCGCCGCTGCTGAACCTGCTGGCGGACCCGGCTCCGTACCACGAGCTGTTCGCGGACGTGCGCGAGACGTTCCGGGCAGAGGGCATGGAAGCGGCGATGGCCCGCTTCGCCGAGGGCGTGGGGGAACAGCGTCCGGACGGCGAACCCGAGCGGGACGCGACGGAACTCGCCCCGGAGATCCAGGACATGGCCCCCCGCATGTACGCCAACATGCCCGTCTTCCTGGAGAACATGCTGGTCCCGTTCACCTCGACCACCCCGGACGTCGCCGCGCTGCGGAACGCCGCGGCGAAGCTCGTCCCGGCGGCGGGACGCCTGTCATGCGACCAGGTGCCGTTCTACGGGCCGGTCGCCCGGCTGGCGGAACTGGCCGGCCGGCCGCTGGAGGAGTTCCCGGGCGGGCACCTGGGCGCGGTCGAACGACCGGAGGAGTTCGCGGAGCGGATGCGGGCGGTGCTGGGCAACACGGCTGCCTAGGCCTTGCCTTACCTTGCCCTGCCGGGCCGAAACCGGACCTTGCGGGGGTGCTGAGGCGGACGTGACGATGGCGGCATGACGCAGCCGGGCGAGGACGCGGACAGCAGACACAGCGGTCACGACGGGCACGACAGGCACAGCGGACGACGGGGTACGGCACGCCGTACGGTGCTCGGCGCGGCCACGGTCGGTGCGGCGGCCCTCGGACTGCCGTCGGCGGCGGCGATGCCATCACCGGCGGCCGGACCCGTACCC
>NZ_JAILXP010000228.1 GCF_020740895.1 Streptomyces sp. UNOB3_S3
CTCCTGGGCGATCCCGGTGGGGTAGAGCAGTACGTGCGCGGTGAGGATCGCCAGCTCCAGCAGCGTGGACCGGACGAGCGCGGCCGACGGGCGTGGGCGCGCCGCGACGAAGGAGCGTAAGAGGGTAAAGAGAAAGGGCAAGGCCCCCATGGCCGACCGACCTCCCGAACAGCACACAGCGGACGACCTCTCCCCCGTGTGCCCTCATGGGCAGCTGTGCGCGTGGCGGGCCACCCTTCTGTGCCGTGCGGCTGTCGGCACAGAGGGGCGGCCGCCTCGTCGCGGCTCCCCTCGCGGCCGCCCCGTGGTCCGGTGTCTCGTGGCCCGGCGCGTCTCGTGGTCGGAGCGGGCGATGTGGCCCGTGAGACGGGGGTTACGGGAGCGGTGCGTAGCGAACGTGGTGTCCCACGTGTGATTTCCCCCTCGGCCTCCACCGTGAAACGGCCGGGTGCGGGATGCTGAACACAGCGGCCGACGGCACGTACGCGCACGTACAGGGAGGCAGTGATGGGAGTGACCGGTCCGATCCGCGTGGTGGTGGCCAAGCCCGGGCTCGACGGCCATGATCGCGGCGCCAAGGTCATCGCACGGGCGCTGCGCGACGCCGGCATGGAGGTCATCTACACCGGGCTCCATCAGACGCCCGAGCAGATCGTCGACACCGCGATCCAGGAGGACGCGGACGCGATCGGCCTCTCCATCCTCTCCGGCGCGCACAACACCCTCTTCGCCAAGGTGATGGAGCTGCTGAAGGAGCGCGACGCGGAGGACATCAAGGTCTTCGGCGGCGGCATCATCCCCGAGGCCGACATCGCCCCGCTCAAGGAGCTGGGCGTCGCGGAGCTCTTCACCCCCGGGGCGACGACGACCTCGATCGTGGAGTGGGTCAACGCCAACGTCCGGCGGCAGACCGCCTGAGGACGAGGCTCCGGTCAGCTCCGGTCAGTTCCCGTCGGCGAGCTCCTCTCGCATCGCGGCGCGGAGGCGCAGCGTGCCGATGAGCCGCTGGTACGCCTCCGCCCAGTAGCCCGCCGCGCCGTGGGGCTCACCGTCCTCCCGTCCGGATGGGAAGACGGTGAGCGCCTCCAGCAGATCGGCCTGCTCCGGATCCAGACACCGCTCGGCCATGCCCATCACCCCGCTGAAGCTCCAGGGATAGCCGCCCGCCTCCCGGGCCGTGTCCAGCGCGTCCACCACCGCCCGGCCCAGAGGCTCCGCCCAGGGCACCGCGCACACGCCGAGCAGCCGGAACGCCTCCGACAGGCCGTGCGCCGCGATGAACTCCGCTACCCACCCGGCCCGTTCCCCGGGCGGCAGCGCGGACAGCAGCTTCGCCGGGTCCAGCCACGAGGCACCCATGGGCGCGGGCGGGGACGCGGCCGGGCCCAGCAGCGCCCGTGACCACTCCGCGTCCCCCTGCCGGACGGCGGCCCGGCACCAGGCCGCGTGGAGGTCGGGCCGCCAGCCGTCGGCCACCGGCAGGGCCACGGCCTCGGCGGCGCCCGCCACGCCGAGGCGCTCGCACCAGATCCCCAGCGGGGCCGCCTCCACGAGCTGGCCCAGCCACCACGACCGTTCGCCCCGGCCCGCCGGGGGCTTGGCCACGACGCCGTCGCGGCGCATCGCGGCGTCGCACTCGTGGGGCGCCTCCACGACCACGGTGTGCCGCCCGCCGGTGCGGTCCAGGGCGACGCAGGCCCTGGCCCGCTCCGCCATCCGGCCCGCGAGCGCGGACGCGGGGAGCGCCGACAGCAGCTCGGCGGCCGCGGCCCGGACGGTACGGCCCCGGTCCGTCAGGGCCCGTTCCAGGAACGGCTCGTCGGTGAGGGAGAGTTCGTCGCGCAGTGTGTCCAGGAACATCAGCCGGTCCTCCGCCCGCTCCTGGGTCCAGGTCGTGGCCAGCAGCTCCCGGGCGGCGGCGGGGTCGTGGCGCCGCAGCGACGTCAGCAGGGCCACGCGTTCCGCGAACAGGCCCTCCTGCCAGAGCTGGATGCGGTGCGCGGCGCCGTCCGCCCTGTCCGCCGTGTCCGTGGCGGCCGGTGCCGCGCTCGACGCCGGGGCGTCGCGCAGCGCGTATCTCCACTGCGGGTTGAGCCGCGCCAGCCACAGGGCGCGGGGGCCGCCCAGGGCCAGCGCCCCGGGCCGCAGGTCGCTGCGAGCGCGCGCCGCGTCGAGCAGCCCGGGCAGCAGGGCCTCCGGGGCGCGGTAGCCGTGGTCGTTGGCGGCCGCCAGCCACTGGGGCAGCAACTCGGTGAGGTCCGGGCCGCCGCCGCGGCGCCCGGAGCCGCCGGGGCCCGCCGCGCGCTCGGCGAGCAGCAGCGCCAGCCGGCGCCGGGCGGCCTCCGGCAGAGGCGGACGGACGTCCTCCGGCGCCGCCTCGGGCAGCGGTCGCGGTGTGGCAGGCAGGAGCGCGGCCCGGCGCTGTACGGTCCGCAGCGCGGCCTCGTCGAGCAGCGCCCCGGGGGAGGCGGGGCGGCGGTCCGTGCCGAGGAGGGCGGTGGTGACGAGGTCGTCCCAGGTGGTGGTCATCGCAGGTCTTTCCATCACAGGACTGCCTTCCATCACAGGACTGCCTTCCTTCGCAGGGCAGCTTTCCTTCGCAGGGCAGCTTTCCGTCACAGGGCTGCCTTCCTTCACGGGGCTGTTCTCCGTCACAGGGCCACCGGCTCCGGTGCCCAGGCCAGCAGTGGTGTGAAGCCCCGGTGCCCGCATTCGCCGAACACCCGCACCGGGCGCCCGCCCGATATCGCCGTCAGCCGCCACAGGGCCGATTCCTCACCGCCGGGGGACACCGGGAGGGCCGACCGGCCGTCCGCGTCCGCCAGTTGCCAGTCGCCGCCGTCCGGGCCGGGGACCGGGACCACCCCCGAGAGGACCACCGGCCAGCCCTCCAGCCACGGGTCGTCGCACAGCGCCTCGCCGTACGCCCGGAGCGCCTCCCGCGCGTCACCGCCCGGCGGCGGGCCGGGGACCGGCGCCGGGGCCGCGTGCCGGGTGCCCAGGACCGCCCGCAGCGGCCGGGCGGAAGGGTGGAAGGCGAGGTCCGCGTCCAGGGCCAGACCGACGGGGAGGGACAGCTCGGGCGCGCGGCCCGCCGCGCCGTAGGAGAGGAGCAGGGCCATCCGGCCCGTGTCCCGGCCCCGCAGCCAGACGCGCCGCGTGACCAGCCGGCCGTCGTCGCCGTCCCGCTGGGCCAGGACGAGCCAACGGTCGCGCACGAGCGGGGCGGTGGCCAGCAGCGATGCCTTGTCCGGCGTGACGCCCACGCGCGCCCGCACCGTCGCCGCCAGGGGCTCCGGCAGCTTTTCCAGCCGGAGGAACCCCTGGCCGAGGGTGTGGAGGAGCGCGCACTCCTCCAGCAGCCGGGAGGTCCGGCCGGCCCCGGAGCCGGAAGCCGCCACGGACGCCAACTCCCGGACCCGCGCGGCCAGTCCGGGCGCCTGGGCGTCGACCATACGGGCCGCCGTCTCCTCCCACCGCCCGTACGAGGCGGCGTCGGCCGACGCCAGGCCGCTCCGCAGCAGATCGGCGAGGCGCCGCTCCAGCTCCGAGGCTCCCTCGGCGATCCGCCGCGCGCGCCGCTCCGCCCGGCGGCGCGCGGCCTCCGGGTCGGCCGGGCCCCGGGACGCGCCGGAAGCGGCCGCCCCGGACCGCGCGGCCTCCCGCTGCCGCCGCCCGTCCAGCCACTGGGCCGCCCAGCCCGGCGGCGCCCCCTCCGGGACGGATCCCGGTCCCTCCGACCACGACAGCAGCAGCCCCAGCGCGTGCTTGCACGGGAACTTGCGGCTCGGACAGGAACAGTGGAAACCCGGCCCCGCCAGATCCACCACCGTCCGGTACGGCTTGCCGCCGCTGCCCGCGCACTCCCCCCAGACCGCGCCCGTGTGCGCACCCGCGCCCGACCACGGGCCGGGCGTCGCGAGCTTCGCGCCCGCCTTGCGTGATGCGGCGTCAGGTGCCAGTTCCAGCACGCGTTCCGCCGTCCAGCGTTCCCCCTGCGGATTCATGTCACCGACGGTAGGGGACCCCACTGACAATCGACCTCGGCACGACGAAACCGCAGGTCAGGTTGATTGTCAGTGGGGTGGTGCAGGGTGGTTCACGCCATCTTCGGGAACCGCACGACGAGGGGGACTTGTGACCGTGCCCGGAATCCAGACCGATGCCCTGCGCCCGCACGCCGAGGACGCTTTCGCCCACGAGCTGAAGGCCCTCGAGGCGGCCGACGACCGCCCCAGGCCCGAGCGTTGGCGGCTGTCGCCGTGGGCCGTCGCCATGTACCTGCTCGGCGGCACGCTGCCCGACGGCACCGTGATCACGCCCAAGTACGTGGGCCCGCGCAGAGTCGTCGAGGTCGCCGTCACCACGCTCGCCACCGACCGCGCCCTGCTGCTGCTCGGCGTGCCCGGCACCGCCAAGACCTGGGTGTCGGAGCACCTGGCCGCCGCCGTCAGCGGCGACTCCACCCTGCTCGTCCAGGGCACCGCCGGCACCGCCGAGGAGGCCATCCGCTACGGGTGGAACTACGCCCGGCTGCTCGCCGAAGGCCCCAGCCGCGACGCGCTCGTGCCCAGCCCCGTCATGCGGGCCATGGCCGAGGGCATGACCGCGCGCGTCGAGGAGCTGACCCGCATCCCCGCAGATGTCCAGGACACCCTCATCACCGTCCTGTCCGAGAAGACCCTCCCCATCCCCGAGCTGGGCCAGGAGGTCCAGGCCGTGCGCGGGTTCAACCTCATCGCCACGGCCAACGACCGCGACCGCGGGGTCAACGAGCTCTCCAGCGCGCTCCGCCGCCGGTTCAACACGGTCGTCCTGCCCCTGCCCGCCACCGCCGAGGACGAGGTCGGCATCGTCGCCCGCCGCGTCGACCAGATCGGCCGCTCCCTGGACCTGCCCGCCACGCCCGACGGCATCGACGAGATCCGCCGCGTCGTCACCGTCTTCCGCGAGCTGCGCGACGGCGTCACCGCCGACGGCCGCACCAAGCTCAAGTCGCCCTCGGGAACGCTCTCGACGGCCGAGGCGATCTCCGTCGTCACGGGCGGGCTCGCGCTCGCCGCCCACTTCGGCGACGGCGTGCTGCGCGCCGGGGACGTGGCCGCCGGCATCCTCGGCGCGGTCGTCCGCGACCCAGCGGCCGACCGGGTGATCTGGCAGGAGTACCTGGAGACCGTCGCCCGCGAACGGGACGGCTGGAAGGACTTCTACCGCGCCTGCCGCGAGGTGGCCGCGTGACCGGGACCGCCGCCCCGGTGCTCCTCGGCGTACGCCACCACGGCCCGGGCTCCGCACGGGCCGTACGGGCCGCCCTCGACCGGTGCCGGCCCGCCGCCGTGCTGATCGAGGGCCCGCCCGAGGCGGACGCCCTCGTCCCCCTCGCCGCCGAGGAGGACATGCGCCCGCCCGTGGCCCTGCTGGCCCACGTCGCCGGGGAACCGGGCCGCGCCGCGTTCTGGCCGTTCGCCGCGTTCTCCCCGGAGTGGGTCGCCCTGCGCTGGGCCCTCGCCCACGACGTCCCGGTCCGCTTCATCGACCTGCCCGCCGCGCACACGCTCGCGCTGGGCGAGGAGGCCAGACCCGGGCCCGGCGCGGGGACCGGCCCTGACGTGGGGACCGGACCCGGGCCCGAGGCCGTCCCCGGACCGGCAGAGGACGCGAGTCCGCGCACCGACCCGCTCGCCGTGCTCGCCGGAGCCGCCGGGTACGACGACCCCGAGGCCTGGTGGGAGGACGTCGTCGAGCACCGTCGCGGCGAGGGCGACGCGCTCGCCCCGTTCGAGGCCGTCGCCGAGGCCATGGGCGAACTCCGGTCCGCCCTCGGTGAGGAGGGCGGCACCGCCCACGCCGGGCGCGACGCGGTCCGCGAGGCCCATATGCGGCTCAAGCTCCGTGAGGCGCGGCGGGAGTTCGGGGACGCCGTCGCGGTCGTGTGCGGCGCCTGGCACGTGCCCGCCCTCGCCGAGCGGCGGACCGTGACCGCCGACCGGCAGGCGCTCAAGGGCCTGCCCAAGGCCAAGGTCGAGATCGGCTGGGTGCCCTGGACCCACCGCCGCCTCTCCCGCCACAGCGGCTACGGCGCCGGCGTCACCTCGCCCGGCTGGTACGGGCATCTCTTCCGGTCCCCCGACCGGCCCGTCGAGCGCTGGATGACCGACGTCGCCCGGCTGCTGCGCGCCGAGGGCCACCCCGTCTCCTCCGCCCACGTCATCGAGGCCGTACGGCTCGCCGAGACCCTCGCCGTGATGCGCGGCCGCCCGCTCGCCGGGCTCACCGAGACCGTCGACGCCATCCGCGCCGTGATGTGCGACGGCTCGGACGTGCCGCTCGCTCTCGTCCGGGACCGGCTGGTCGTCGGCGACGTGCTGGGCGAGGTTCCCGACGCCGCGCCCGCCTCGCCCCTCCAGCGCGACCTGGACCGGCAGCGGCGCACGCTGCGGCTCAAGCCCGAAGCGGCCGCGCGCGACTGCGAGTTCGACCTGCGCAAGGACACGGACGCGGCCCGCAGCAGGCTGCTGCACCGGCTGCGGCTGCTCGGCGTCGACTGGGGCGAGCCGCTGCCCTCGCGCGGCGGGCTCGGCACGTTCCGGGAGGGCTGGCGGCTGTGCTGGGAGCCCGAGTTGTCCGTACGGATCGCCGAGGCCGGGGCGTGGGGTACGACGGTGGAGGGAGCGGCGACGGCCAAGGCCGAGTCGCTGGCGCGCGAGGCCACCGCGCTCGCCGGGATCACCGACCTGGCCGAGCGGTGCCTGCTCGCGGGCCTGCCCGACGCCCTGCCCGTCGTCATGCGCGCCCTCGCCGACCGCGCCGCCCTCGACTCGGACGCGGGCCACCTGGCCCGGGCGCTGCCCGCCCTCGTCCGCTCCGTGCGCTACGGCGACGTGCGCCGCACGGACACGGCCGCCCTCGCCGAAGTGGCCGCCGGTCTCGCCGAGCGCGTCTTCGTCGGCCTGCCCGCCGCCTGCGCGGGCCTCGACACGGACGCGGCGGCGGAGATGCGCGGCCATGTGGACGCCGTGCACCAGGCGGTCGCCCTGCTGGCGGAGCCCGCGGACGCCGTCGCGGCCCCGGCCGCCGCGCCGCCCGGCCTCAGGGACCGCTGGGCCGCCGTCCTGAAGGTGCTCGCCGAGCGGGACGGGCTGCCGGGCGGGATACGCGGCCGGGCCGCGCGGCTGCTGCTCGACGACGGGCGCCTGACGCACGAGCGGGCGGCCCGGCTGATGGGCCTCGCGCTCTCGGTCGGTTCGCCGCCCGCCGAGGCGGCGGCCTGGATCGAGGGGTTCGTCGGCAGCGGCGGCTCCGGCGGGATGCTGCTCGTCCACGACGAGGGCCTCCTCGACCTCGTCGACGGCTGGCTCACCGGAGTGCCGTCCGAGTCCTTCACCGGCGTACTGCCGCTGCTGCGGCGCACGTTCTCCGCGTTCGAGCCGGGGGTGCGGCGGACGCTGGGCGAGCGGATACGCCGGGGCGGCCCGGGCGCCGGCCCGAAGTCCCCGGACCACGGCGCGGCACCGGGCTTCGGCCCGGGCCTGGACCCGGAGCGCGCGGCGGCCGTCCTGCCGACGCTGCGACTGCTGCTGGGAGCGGAAGCGGTGCCGGAGCCGGAGGCGGCACAGACGGAAGCGGCACAGACGGAAGCGGTACGGACAGGAGTAGGGGGAGTACTCGCGTGACTAACGAAACGACCGGCACCACCGCGGAAGCGGAGCGGCTGCGCCGCTGGCGGCTCGTGCTCGGTGCGGAGGGCGGCCCGGGTAGCGGGCAGGGGGCCGCCGGCGGTGTCCTCGCCGGCGCCGACGCCGCCATGGACCGGACCCTGGAGGCGCTGTACGGCGGCGGAGCCGACGGCGGCGAGACCGGCGGCCCGTGCCGGGGCGGGCTCGGCGCGTCCGCGCCACGGGTCGCCCGCTGGCTGGGGGACATCCGGACGTACTTTCCGGCTTCCGTCGTTCAGGTGATGCAGCGGGACGCCATCGACAACCTCGGGCTGTCCGCGCTGCTGCTGGAGCCGGAGATGCTGGAGGCCGTCGAGGCCGACGTCCATCTCGTCGGCACCCTGCTCTCCCTCAACAAGGCGATGCCCGAGGCCACCAAGGAGACCGCGCGGGCCGTCGTCCGCAAGGTCGTCGCGGACCTGGAGTCCCGCCTCGGCGGCCGGACCCGCGCCACCCTCACCGGTGCCCTCGACCGCTCCGCGCGGACGTCCCGCCCCCGCCACGCCGACATCGACTGGGACCGCACCATCCGGGCCAACCTCAAGAACTACCTGCCCGCCCACCGCACGGTCGTCCCCGAGCGCCTGATCGGCTACGGCCGGGCCTCCCGGGCGGTGAAGAAGGAGGTGATCCTCTGCATCGACCAGTCGGGCTCCATGGCCGCCTCCGTCGTCTACGCCTCCGTCTTCGGCGCGGTCCTCGCCTCCATGCGCGCCCTCGACACACGTCTCGTCGTCTTCGACACGGCCGTCGTCGACCTCACCGACCAGCTGGCCGACCCGGTGGACGTGCTCTTCGGCACCCAGCTCGGCGGCGGCACGGACATCAACCGCGCGCTCGCCTACTGCCAGTCACGGATCACCCGGCCGGCCGAGACGGTCGTGGTCCTCATCAGTGATCTCTACGAGGGAGGCATCCGGGATGAAATGCTCAAGAGGGTCGCCGCGATGAAGGCGGCCGGGGTCCGGTTCGTCACCCTGCTGGCCCTGTCCGACGAGGGCGCCCCCGCCTGCGACCGCGACCACGCGGCGGCCCTCGCCGCCCTGGGCGCGCCCGCCTTCGCCTGCACCCCGGACCTCTTCCCGGAGGTCATGGCCGCCGCCCTGGAGAAACGCCCGCTGCCGATACCCGACCCGGCCGTCTGAAGGCCCCCGGCGGTGGCCCCCCGTGACGGCCCCCGGTGACACCCCCGGCTACGCCGAACGCGGCCGAACGCGTGCGGGCGTCGTCGCGATCTGTGAGCGTAATCACGGCCGGAGTGTGATCTGCGATTTAGGGACCTCCCTCCCTCGGGGATAACCTGCGAGACGGACATGCCGCGTCAACGGTGAACGTGTGCCGCCCTCGCCCGTGCTATCCCGGGGCGCAAACCCCCGGACCTTTGCGGAGATCGCGCCCTCACGCCGCCCTGCGGCACGCCCGCGCAGACAACGAACCGCGATATCCATGGAAAAGGGACGGACGCGCGTGGACCTGTTCGAGTACCAGGCGAGGGACCTCTTCGCCAAGCACGGTGTACCGGTGCTGGCCGGTGAAGTCATCGACACGCCTGAGGCGGCGCGCGAGGCCACTGAGCGTCTGGGCGGCCGTTCGGTCGTCAAGGCTCAGGTGAAGGTCGGTGGCCGCGGCAAGGCCGGCGGTGTGAAGCTGGCCGCCACGCCGGACGAGGCCGTCGCCCGCGCGACGGACATCCTCGGCATGGACATCAAGGGCCACACGGTCCACAAGGTCATGATCGCCGAGACCGCTCCGGAGATCGCCGAGGAGTACTACGTCTCGTACCTCCTCGACCGCACCAACCGCACCTTCCTCGCCATGGCGTCCGTCGCCGGCGGCATGGACATCGAGGAGGTCGCCGCGACGACCCCCGAGAAGCTCGCCAAGGTGCCGGTCGACGCCAACGAGGGCGTCTCCATCGAGAAGGCCCGCGAGATCGTCGCCCAGGCCGCCTTCCCGGCCGAGGTCGCCGAGCAGGTCGCCGAGGTCCTCGTGACCCTGTGGAAGACCTTCGTCGCCGAGGACGCGCTCCTCGTCGAGGTCAACCCGCTCGCCAAGGTCGCCGACGGCCGCGTCATCGCGCTCGACGGCAAGGTCTCCCTGGACGCCAACGCCGAGTTCCGTCAGCCCTCGCACGAGGAGCTCGAGGACAAGGCCGCCGCCAACCCGCTCGAGGCGGCCGCCAAGGCCAAGGGCCTGAACTACGTCAAGCTCGACGGCCAGGTCGGCATCATCGGCAACGGCGCGGGTCTCGTCATGAGCACCCTGGACGTCGTCGCCTACGCCGGTGAGAACCACGGTGGTGTCAAGCCCGCCAACTTCCTCGACATCGGTGGCGGCGCCTCCGCCGAGGTCATGGCCAACGGCCTCGAGATCATCCTGGGCGACGAGGACGTCAAGTCCGTCTTCGTCAACGTCTTCGGTGGCATCACCGCCTGTGACGCGGTCGCCAACGGCATCGTCCAGGCCCTGGCCCTGCTCGAGTCCAAGGGCGAGAAGGTCGAGAAGCCGCTCGTCGTGCGCCTCGACGGCAACAACGCGGAGCTGGGTCGCAAGATCCTGACCGACGCCAACCACCCGCTGGTGCAGCAGGTGGACACCATGGACGGCGCCGCCGAGCGCGCCGCCGAGCTGGCTGCGAAGTAAGGAACGAGGTCACTAGAACACCATGGCTATCTTCCTCACCAAGGACAGCAAGGTCATCGTCCAGGGCATGACCGGCTCCGAGGGCCAGAAGCACACCAAGCGCATGCTGGCTTCCGGCACCAACATCGTCGGTGGCGTGAACCCGCGCAAGGCCGGCACGACCGTCGACTTCGACGGCAACGAGGTCCCCGTCTTCGGCTCCGTCAAGGACGCCATGGAGAAGACCGGCGCCGACGTCACGGTCATCTTCGTCCCGGAGAAGTTCACCAAGGACGCGGTCGTCGAGGCCATCGAGGCCGAGATCGAGCTCGCCGTCGTGATCACCGAGGGCGTCGCGGTCCACGACACCGCCTCGTTCTGGGCGCTGGCCCAGGCCAAGGGCAACAAGACCCGCATCATCGGCCCCAACTGCCCGGGTCTGATCAGCCCCGGCCAGTCCAACGCGGGCATCATCCCGGCCGACATCACCAAGCCCGGCCGCATCGGTCTCGTGTCCAAGTCCGGCACGCTGACCTACCAGATGATGTACGAGCTGCGCGACCTCGGCTTCAGCTCCTGCGTCGGCATCGGTGGCGACCCGATCATCGGCACCACCCACATCGACGCCCTGAAGGCCTTCCAGGACGACCCCGAGACCGACCTGATCGTCATGATCGGCGAGATCGGCGGCGACGCGGAGGAGCGGGCGGCCGACTTCATCAAGGAGCACGTCACCAAGCCGGTCGTCGGCTACGTGGCCGGCTTCACCGCGCCCGAGGGCAAGACGATGGGCCACGCCGGTGCCATCGTGTCCGGTTCGTCCGGCACCGCCCAGGCGAAGAAGGAGGCCCTCGAGGCCGCGGGCGTGAAGGTCGGCAAGACCCCGTCCGAGACGGCCCGCCTCGCGCGCGCCGCGCTGGCCGGCTGACGCCGCCCAGGTTCCACGGCGTGGGCCCGCACCCCGGCAGGGGGTGCGGGCCCACGCCCGTTTGTGGGTGCCACGCATACGGCCCGTATGCGGGTGCCACGCCTGTACGCGGCTGCTGCCGCACCTGGTTGGACTAAAAGGTTCATAACCGTATTCGTTGCCATACAAGCGACACGACGGTTAAATGCCAGCTACCCGCCCGAAAGGCGCGTTCTTGGCAGCATGGCCCTGTGAGTGAATACGCCGGTCACGGCCCGTCGCCGACGACGGAGCACCGGCCCGCGGAGGCGGGCCCGGTGCCCTGGGCGCCGGCGCTGCCCGGATCGGCGAGCACGGCGTTCATCGGCGGGGTGCTCGCCGCGGGGCTGGGACTGGGGGCCTTCGCCATGGCCGTCCTGGCGATGTGGATCACCTCCCCGTACCCCGACAGCGGCCCCGCGGGCGCGCTGCGCGTCGCCGCGGACCTGTGGCTGCTCGCGCACGGCGCCGGCCTCGTGCGGACCGAGACACTGGCCGGGCCGCCCGCGCCCATCGCGCTGACCCCGCTGCTGTGCGCGCTCGTGCCCTGCACCCTGCTCTACCGCGCCGCCTGCCACGCCCTCGAGCCCCCCGAGGACGCGCCCCCGGACACCCCCGGC
>NZ_JAILXP010000229.1 GCF_020740895.1 Streptomyces sp. UNOB3_S3
ACAGGCTCCCGCCCCCGCCCCCGCCTCTGTCCGGTGGCACCCGGATCAGCAGGACGCCGGGTGCCATGAAGACGCCGTAGACGAGACCCATGACGAGGAACGTCTTCCCGATGCCCGCCGTGTCCTTGCCGAAGGCGGACAGCAGCGCGGTGGACCAGGGCGAGGCGATGAGCGCGCCGCCGCCGAAGCCCATGATGGCGATGCCGGACGCGAGTCCCGGCCTGTCGGGGAACCACTTGATGAGGGTGGAGACGGGCGAGATGTAGCCGATGCCGAGGCCGGTGCCGCCGATGAGGCCGTAGCCCGCCACCACGAGCCAGTACTGCCGCGTGGCCGCGCCGCACGCGGCCACCAGGAACCCGGAGCAGAAGCAGAGGGCCGACACGGCCATGGCCCAGCGCGGCCCGTTGCGCTCCACCAGCGTGCCGCCGAACGCGGCGGACAGGCCGAGCATGACGATCGCCACCTGGAACGGCAGCGCCGACGCGGTGCCGGAGAGCCCCAGCGAGGCCTCCAGCGGCGGTTTGAACACGCTCCAGGCGTAGACCTGGCCGATGGCGAGATGGATGGAGAGCGCGGCGGGCGGCACGAGCCAGCGGCTCCACCCGGGCGGCGCGACGGTACGGGATCGGGCGAGCATGCACGGAACGTACAGCCCGTCGGCGCCGCGCTGGAAGAGCGCGGCGCCGGGCTACGGGGTGTGACGGACGGGCGCGAACCGGCCCGGGGTCATTCGGTGTTCGGCCGGACCTGAGGCCGGACCTGAGGCCGGACCTGATCGCCGGGGAGCGGGTGGGGCGGTGTCGCGGCCGCCAGCAGGGCCTGTTCCCGTTCGGGTGTGATGGGCCGCGCCTCCCGGCCCGTGCGGTCGGGGCCGAACGCCTCGTCGAGGCCGCCGGGGCCGAACAGCCAGGCGGCGGTGTCACGGATGGACTCCTCGACGGGACGGCAGCGCAGCCCCGCGGCGACGGCCTTGGCCGAGCTGGGCCGCCAGACCGCGGCCGTCTCCCCGTCCTCCGGTGCCCACAGCGGGAGTTCGGTCCAGACGGCGACCTCGTGCTCGCGCAGGATCTCGTCGCCCACCCACACCAGTTCCGCCGTGCCGCCCGTCTCGGCCACGCACGTGCCCAGGAACTCGCCCCAGGTGGTGTTCGCGGGCGTTCCGCTGACCAGGTACGTCCCGGCGTCCTCGGCCACGATCCGGTCCAGGCCGAACGCCGCGATGTCGCGGGCGTCGACGAGCTGCATCGCGCGGCCGGGCGCGCCCGGCGCGACCATCCGGCCGCCCTGTGAGGCCCGGCGCAGCCACCAGGTGAGGCGGCGCGCGAGGTCGTGCGGCCCGATGATCAGGCCGGGTTCGAGGATCAGCGCGCGCCCGGGGAAGCCCTCCTCCACGGCCCGTTCGCAGCCGACCTTGAGCTTGCCGTAGTCGCCGTCGTCGGGGCCCGCGTCCGGGGCGCAGTCGTGCCGGGGCGAGCTCTCGTCCACGGGCTCGGCGGGCCAGCCGGGGCGGGCGTTGATGGAGGACACGTACAGATACGCGGCCGCCGAACCGGCCAGTGCCTCGACGGAGGCCTTCACGACGCGGGGCACGTACCCGCAGACGTCCACGACCGCGTCCCAGGGGCCCGCCCCGGCGAGCCGGGCGAGGTCCTCGGGGCTCTCGCGGTCGCCCCGGATCACCCGGACGCCGTCCGGGTCGGCCTGGGTCCTGCCCCGGTTGAAGACCGTCACCTCCCAGCCGCGCGCCAGCCCCTCCTGGACGAAAGCCCTTCCCAGGAACACCGATCCACCGATCACCAGAAGTCTCATGTGGCGAGTCTGCGCACGGAGACCGGTGAGGGAACAGGAGTACGCCAGGAGCGGAGCGGTTGTGCCATGGGCGAACGCCGTGCCGGCCGCCCGGACGGCGGATACTGGGGGCATGAGCTCCGCCGCCACCGCTCCCCCGTCCGAGCCGTCCGTCCTGTGCCCGGTCCCCGATGTCCTGGCGTTCCTGACCGGCCGCTGGACGGTCGACCGTACGCTCACCGACCTGGCCACCGGGTCGGCCGGGACGTATCACGGCACGGCCGAGTTCCGGGCGGACGGCGACGGCAGCGGCTGCCTGCTGCACGTCGAGGACGGCGAGCTGGACTGGAACGGCACCGTCAACCGCGCCGGCCGTACGCTCAGGCTCCTGCCCGGCCCGGACGGCACGACGGAGGTGACCTTCGCCGACGGCCGCCCCTTCCACGACCTGGACCTCCGCACGGGCCTCTGGCACACGCGCCACCCTTGTGGCGCCGACCTGTACGACGGCACCTTCACGGTCGTCTCCCCGGACGAGTGGCGGGTGCGCTGGCGGACGGCCGGCCCGGCCAAGGAGCACGTCCAGCACTCCGTCTACCGGCGCCAGGGCTCCGGCGGCGCGGACGCCTGAGCCGGCCCACCGCCCTTCCACCGCCCTTTCTCTGTCATGGGCACGAGCACCGCGGTACCCTGCGGGCCGTCCGTCGCCGAAGGGGTGGGCCCATGGGTACTGCCGGCCGGTTCGATGCCGGGGCCGAGCACGAGAGGGCCCGTGCGGCCTTGCGGGCCGCGGTGCCGCGGCTGGCGGGGCTGCTTCGTGACGCGGCCGACCCGGGTGCGCCCTCGGGGGTGCCGCAGTGGACGGTCGGCGATGTCGGCGCGCATGTGTGCGCCGTCTATGTGGCGTACAGCTCCACGTTCACGCGTGAGTTCCAGGACTGGGACAGCGTGCTGCCGGAAGGCGACGTCACCTTCGCCGAGCGGGTCGGCTCGGTCAACGCCAAGGCCCTCGGGCTGATCGGCGAGGAGGCGCGCGCACGTCTCGACGCGCTGGTCGTCGAACGGGGTGAGACGTTCCTGCGGGTCACCGAGGGGCTCGCGCCGGACGTGCCCGTCGCGACGCCCTGGTACGGGCCGGGGGTCACCATCCCCCTGGCGGCGGCCACCGGCATGATGCTCAGCGAGACCCTCCTGCACGGCCTCGACATCGCTCGCGGTGCCCGGCTGCCCTGGGCGATCGCGCCGGACGACGCGCGTCTGGTGCTCGGGCAGTCGATGCCGACGATGATGCCGTTCGCCGTGGACGCGGCGCGGGCGCGGGGTGTCCGCATCGCCTTCGACCTCGCCGTCGAGGGTGGACCGCAGCTGGCGGTGGTCGTCGAGGACGGGGTCGCGACGGTGACCCGCGACGCGCCGCCGCGCGCCTACGACTGCCGGGTCACGACCGACCCGACGACCTTCCTGCTGATCGCCTTCCGCCGCATGCCCCTCTGGAAGGCGGTCGTCCGTGGCGCGATGCGCCCCGGCGGCCGCAGGCC
Organism: Streptomyces sp. UNOB3_S3; assembly: GCF_020740895.1. Lineage (GTDB taxonomy): Bacteria > Actinomycetota > Actinomycetes > Streptomycetales > Streptomycetaceae > Streptomyces. Next base: position 3,330 of record NZ_JAILXP010000229.1, read on the forward strand.
GTGGCTCGCCCCACGGCTCAGCGGCTTCTTCGTCAACCCCTGACACCCATTGAGTTGCTAATGGGATCCATTTTCATATAGCTTCCTGGCAGCTCGACGCACCATCCCCCGACCGATCCAGGAGCACGCCCATGGCCGTCCCCAAGCGGAAGATGTCCCGCAGCAACACCCGTCACCGCCGCGCCCAGTGGAAGGCCACCACGCCCCAGCTGGTCCCCGTCACCGTCGACGGCACCGTCCACCAGGTGCCGCAGCGCCTGGTGAAGGCGTACGAGCGCGGCCTGCTGCGCCCCGAGGGCTGACCGCCGCGAGCGGCCACCGGTTGGCGGAACTCGGCGGAGCCGAGCCGGCCGGGGTGCTGCGGGGCGACGGCGGCGAGGACGGTGAGGCCGTCACCAGGGGCGGGCGGCGCGTTCGTGGCGCCCACGCGGCCGTCGCCGCCGACGATGCGGCAGGGGCGGTCCAGGGCGGCCAGGACCGCGTGGACGCCGTCGGCGTCGTACCGCACCTGAGCGGGCGTCATCGTCGCTCCTCTCCCCCGCGTGCGCACGCGGCCTCCGGGGTGTGCGGCGGGCCCCTTCCCCATGTCTCCCCACGGGACGGACCGGTCCGTTCCGGGCGGTGAGGGCGTGTGGGGGCACTCGCCCCGGTGCCGCACGCCCCGATGCCCCCTTGCGCGTCCGCCGGCAACAGGTGGGAAAGATGTGCTGGACGGTGCGAAGGGGTTGGCCGCACGCTGGTGGCATGCCCGAGAACCTCACCTCTTCCCGTACGCCGTCGCCCCGTACTCCGGCGTGGTTCGCCCGTCCGGCCGCCCGGTCCTGGACGTGCGCGCCCGCGCCCGCCGACGCGCGGGACTTCCACGCCTCCCTGCCCGGCTACGCCCCGACTCCGCTGACCGAACTGCCCGCCCTGGCGGCGGAGTTGAACGTGGGACGGGTGTTCGTCAAGGACGAGTCGTCCCGGCTGGGGCTACCGGCGTTCAAGGCGCTGGGCGCGTCCTGGGCGGTGCGCCGGGTCCTCGCCGAGCGGACGACGGCCGGCGGGCCGGGGGCGGCGGACCCGGTGACGCTGGTGACCGCCACGGACGGCAACCACGGGCGGGCCGTGGCCCGGATGTCCCGGCTGCTCGGGCAGCGCGCCCACGTCTTCGTCGGGCACGGCGTCCACCCGGAGGCCGTGGCGGCCATCGCGGCCGAGGGGGCGGAGATCACCCGGGTCGCGGGGACCTACGACGAGGCGGTGCGCCGGGCGGCCGGGGCGGCCGCCGCGCCGGACGCGGTCCTGGTCCAGGACACCGCCTGGCCCGGCTACGAGCGGATCCCGGCGTGGATCGTCGAGGGGTACGCCACGCTCTGCGCCGAGATCGACGAGCAGCTCGCGCTCGCGCGGGCGGGGACGCCCGGTCTCGTGGCCGTGCCCGTGGGCGTGGGTTCGCTGGCCCAGGCCGTCGTCACCCACTACCGGAGCCGCCGGGACGGGCGGGCCCCGGCGCTGCTGGCGGTGGAGCCGGAGGCCGCGGCCGGCCTCGCCGCGAGCCTCGCGGCGGGGCGGCCCGTCACCGTCGTCACCGGCGGGACGACCATGGCCGGCCTGAACTGCGGCACCGTCTCCCACCTCGCCTGGCCCGCGCTCCGGGACGGCCTGGACGCGGCGGTCACCGTCACGGACGCGGACGGCGCCCGCGCGGCCGCGGACCTGGCGTCCCTCGGCGTCCCCTCCGGCCCCTGCGGGGCCGCCTCCCTCGCGGGCGTCCGCGCGGCGCTCACCGGCGACGGCGCGGACGCGCGGCGTGCGGCACTGGGGCTCGGGCCGGCGTCGGTGCTCGTCCTGCTGAGCACCGAGGGCCCGGCCGCCAATCCGCACACCCTGTCCGGTATCACCACCCCGCATTGAGACGATCGGACATGAAAGAGAGACAGAGAACCATTCTCCGTCTCCGTTGATCTCTCTACGGTTGGATCATCAAGCCGATCCGATCAAGGAGAGATCCCATGCGCGCCGTCACCCAGAACGCTCTCGGAGGCCCCGAGGTCCTGGAGGTGGCCGAGACCGAGCGTCCGCGCCCGCAGGCCGGCGAGGTGCTCGTCCGGGTCCACGCCAGCGCCCTGAACCCCGTGGACGCCGCCGTCAGGTCCGGCTTCCTCCCGCTGCTCGGCGAGCCGCCCTTCGGCATCGGCTGGGACGTCTCCGGCGTGGTCGAGGAGGCCGCCGAGGGCGCGGGGTTCGCGGTCGGCGACGAGGTGTACGGAATGCCGCTCTTCCCGCGCGCCGCCGGTGGATACGCCGAGTACGTGGCCGTGCCGGCGCGCCACCTCGCCCGGCGGCCCGTCTCGCTCGACCACACGCACGCGGCGGCCCTGCCGCTCGCCGGGCTCACCGCCTGGCAGTCCCTGGTGGGCGCGGCCGAGGTGAAGGCCGGCGACCGGGTCCTGATCCACCGCGCCGCCGGCGGCGTCGGCCACCTCGCGGTGCAGATCGCGAAGGCGCGCGGCGCCCATGTCATCGCGCTGGCCAGTGAGGCCAAGCACGAGTTCGTGCGCGGCCTCGGCGCCGACGAGGTCGTCGACTACCGCACCACCGACTTCACCGAGGCATTCAAGGACCTCGACGTGGTCCTCGACTCGTCGGCCGAGGGCGACCGTTCGCTCCGCGTCCTGCGCCCCGGCGGCATGCTCGTCAGCATCATGCAGCACCGCGACCAGGAGCTCGCCGCGCGCGTCCGGGCCGCCGGGCGGCGCTTCGCCGGGGTGTCCGTCGAGCCGGACGCCGCGGGCCTGGCCGGGATCGCCGCGCTCGTCGACTCCGGGCGCCTCCGTCCGCACGTCGCGGCGGCCTTCCCGCTGGAGGACGTGGCCACGGCGCACGAGCTGCTCGGCACGGGCCGTACCCAGGGGAAGATCGTCCTCACCGTCCGGGACGAGCCCGCCGTCTGAGACGATCACGCCGTACGGGGAACAGCGGAAGACGCACGGGGGCACGCACATGGACATCCTCACCGAAGTACTCGGATCGATGCGCACGGGACGCCCCGCCTCGGTCCGCACCGAGGGGCGCGCCCCCTGGGGGCTGAGCCTGCCGCCGGTGGCCGGGGCGGGATTCCACGTCGTCCTGAGCGGGAGCTGCTGGCTCCTCCCCCGGGACGACACCGCGCCCCGCCACGAGCCGGTCCCTCTCGGCCCCGGGGACGTGGTCTTCCTCGGCGACAACCACCACCACGTCCTCGCCGACGCCCCCGGCACCCCCGCCGAGGCGGGGCGGGCGAGCTTCCGTCCCGGTTCGCCCATCGGCGCGCTCTCCCTGGGCGGGGACGGCCCGCGCACCACGCTGCTCTGCGGCGCCTACCACCTGGACCAGGGACGGCCGCACCCGCTGGTCCGTCAGCTGCCCGAGGTCGTCCACCTGGAGACCCGCCACGGACGGCATCCCGAACTCTCCGGCGCCGTCGGGCTCCTGCGCGCCGAGCTGGAGGAGGAACGGGCCGGCGCGGCCGGCATCGTGCCCGCGCTGATCGACGCGCTCCTGCTGTACGTGCTGCGGGCGTGGCTGGAGGAGCAGCCGGCGACGGCGGTGGCGGGCTGGTCCGCCGCCCTCCGGGACCCGGTGATCGCCCCGGCGCTCACGGCCATCCACGAGGATCCCGCGGCCCGGTGGAGCGTCGAGTCGCTGGCCGCCCGCGCCGGGACGTCCCGGGCCACCTTCGCCCGCCGGTTCCACACCCTCGTCGGGGAGCCTCCGCTGGCCTATCTGACCCGCTGGCGGATGACGACGGCGGCCCGGCTGCTGCGGGAGGACGACCATCCCCTGAACGTCGTCGCCACCCGGACCGGCTACGGCTCCGAGTTCGCCTTCGCCAAGGCGTTCAAGCGCGCGTACGGCCTCCCGCCCGGCGGCTACCGCCGTCACGCGGCGGCCACGCCCATGCCGTTCGCGGGGCGGCACGCCTGACGGACGACAATGGGCGGATGGACGTTCCCCGGATATTGGAAGCCGCCTCCCTGCTGGTGCCCGAGAGCACCGCCGCCGACGACGACCTCACGATGCGGGACGTCTGGGACTGCCTCGCCCAGGACGACTGGGAGTTCGCCCTCACTCTGCTGGAGGAGCACCGCGGCGGGCCCGCCCTGCCCCTCGCCTTCTGGGAGGAACTCGCGGACACCGCCCGGCAGTTGCGGATGGAGCGGAGCACGGCCTGGTGCCACTGGCGCGCGTACGAGACCCGCAACGGCGTCATCCGCGCGGAACTGGCCCTGGCCGAGGACTCCCCGCGCCGGACGCCCGTCCCCGGCACCGGGGTGCTGCGGCCGCTGTGGGACATCGGGCACCGTACGCCCACCGGTGACACGGCGTTCGCCATCGCCTCGCTCTGGGTCGAGGGCCAGGACGCCCTGGAGCCCGGCGGACGCGCCACGGTACGGCTCGCGCCCCTCACCCCCTCCCTCTGGGGGCACCTCCGGCCCGGCCGGCGGTTCACCATGCACGAGCGCCGGCCCGTGGCCGGCACCGCCGTCGTCCTTGAGGTGCGTCCGCCCGCCGGTGCCGACAATGAAGGAAAACATTTGGCCATGGGGTGACATCCAGTGAAGAATGGCCCTTCCGACCCCATTTCAGCCTTGCTTTCTAAGGAATACCTCCTCATGGACACCCGGCGCGCCGACGTCGACGACCTCGCACTGGCGGTCGCCACCGCCGCCCGACGCCCGGCGGAGGGGACGACTCTTGAGTCGCTCCTCGACACCGGTGACCCCCGGCGGTGGGTCGCTCTCGACCTCGGAGTGCGGCGGCTGCCCTGGTACTGGCCGATCGGCCTGCCCTCCATGGCGTGGCTGCCGACGGGCGAACCGCCCTCCGGCGAACCGGTCCTGGCCCTCGCCCTGTGCCACCCCGACGGACACATGCGGCAGGCCGCCCTGGAGCGTGCCGCCGGGGTCCCGGCGCTGCTGCCGCTCGTGGCCGTGCGCTGCTCGGACTGGGTGGGCCCGGTCCGTGACCTGGCCCGGGCACTGCTGCGCGCCGGACTGGCCGGCGCGGAGCCACGCGCCGTCGCCCTCGTCACCGCCGTCGCGCTGCGCACGGCGGCGCGACAGCACGGCGCCCACGCCCACGACCTGCTCATGGATATCCTGGAGCACGCCGGCGCCGAGGTGACGGACACTCTGCTGGACAGCAGCGACCCGGCCACCCGCCGGCTCGGGTACCGGATCGCCATCCGCCGGAACCGCTTCTCCCCGGCCCGGCTCGCCCGTATCGCGGCCACGGACACCGATGTGGTCGTCCAGGGCGTCTGCGCCGACGCCGTCCTCGCCCGCACGAAGGACGGCCGGCACGGCGAGCTCCTCGACCCGCTGCTGCGCGCCCGGGCCGCCCAGGTGCGCGCCTCCGGGGTGACCGCGCTCCACCGGACCGGGCGCTCGGGCGAGGCCACGGCGTTCCTCACCGACCGGGCGGGCATCGTCCGCGCCTGCGCGCGCTGGGCGCTGCGGCAGCGGGGCACCGACCCGCTGCCGCGCTACCGCGAGCTGTGCGCCGGTCCCCTGGCGGACGTCCCGCCGGGTGCGGCGGCCGGTCTGGGCGAGTGCGGCACCCGCGAGGACGCCGCCCTGCTCCATCCGTTTCTGGCGCACCCGGTCGCACGGGTGCGGGCCCAGGCCGTCGCCGCGCTGCGCGCCCTGGGCGCGATCGATCCGGAGCGGCTGCGGCCGCTGCTGGACGACCCTTCGGCGGCCGTCACCCGTGAGGTGGCCACCGCGCTCGTCTCCTCGGGTGACCGGCTTCCCGAGCCGTGGCTGTGGGAACGGCTCGCCCCCGGCCGGCCCCGGCGCGTCCGGGCGGCGGCCTTCCGGCTGCTCGCCGTGCAGCCCTGCGTCTTCCAGCTGCGGTGCCATCTGACCCTGCTGGACGACGCCGACCACCGGTTCCGCGAGCAGGCCCGCGCCGCCGTCCTGCGCTGGGCCCCGGCCTACGCCCCCGCCGAGTACGCGGCGCTGCCCGCCGACGAGCGCGCACGGCTGGACGCGCTGGTCGACCGGGCCGTGCCCGTCCTGGGCGAGCACAACGTCCGGCTGTTGCGCCTCTGCTTGGGGGCGGCACGCCGCTCCTGACCGGCCGGGGACCGGTCGGCCGAGCGGCCCGTAGCATACCCGTAGGGGTATGCGAAGGAGCGGGCCGTGGAACTCGAAATGGCGGACGAGGAACTGAAGTCGGTGGTCAACCGGCTGCGGAGGGCGCAGGGGCAGATCGCCGGGGTGATCAGGATGATCGAGGAGGGGCGGGACTGCGAGGACGTGGTGACGCAGCTCGCGGCGGCATCGCGGGCGCTCGACAAGGCCGGGTTCGCGATCATCGCCACGGGGCTTCAGCGCTGTATCGGTGAGGCGGGCACGGCCGCCGGCGGGGACGCGGAGAGGATGCGGGCCCGGCTGGAGAAGCTGTTCCTCTCCCTGGCGTAGCGCCCCTCGGTGACCGGCGCGGTACGGCAGGGAGAGGCACGGTTCATGTCAGGGCGTCGACGAGCATGAAGGCGGCCACGCCCAGCAGGGCCACGGCGAACGTCCGGCGCAGTACGGTGCCGGACACCTTGGCGGCCAGTCGTTTGCCGTCCCAGGCGCCCAGGATCGCGGTCGCGGCGAACGGGGCGATCACCGACCAGTCGAGGCCGGAGGCGGTGGCGCCCCGTGTGGCCAGGGAGGCCAGGGAGTTGGTCGTGATGACGAGCAGGCTGGTGCCGACGGCGGCCTGCATCTCGAAGGCCAGCACCGTGACGAGCGTCGGAACGACGAGGAAGCCGCCGCCCACGCCGAGCAGTCCGGTGAGCGCGCCCAGACCGGCCCCGGTCCCGGCGGCCTTGACCCCGGCGGGGGCGCGGCGCGGCGGTTCCGGCTCCTGATCCCGGCCCTGGCCCTGAGGCCGTTCCGGTGCGCCGGCCCGTTCGTCGTCCGCCGGTCTCTCCCCGGCCGGTCTCTTCCGGGTCGCGAGCAGCATCGTCACGGCGGCGAGGGTCGCTATCGCCGCGAAGGCCGCGGTCAGCGCCCGCTGGGGCAGGTGGGCCGCCGCGGCTCCGGCCGCCGCGGCGGGGAGGAGCCCCGAGGCCGCGAACAGCGCGCCGGTCCTCCAGCGGACGTTGCCGGAGCGGGCGTGGGCGTACAGGGCGGTCGCGGAGGTCGCCGCGACGATGAGCAGGCTGGCGGTGGTGGCCGCCGCCGGGGTGAAGCCGAGCAGATAGATCAGCGCGGGTACGGCCAGGACGCTGCCGCCTCCGCCGAGCGCGCCCAGTGCCAGCCCGACCGCCGCTCCGGCGGCGAGGGCGAGTATGAGGGCGCTCACGCTATGACGCCGTCGCCGAGGCTTCCGCCGGCGGCCGGCATCGCGCCCTCGGTCCCTCCTTCCCTGGCCCGGGCCGCCGCGGCGAGGTCGTGGCGGACGCGTTCGTGTGGCCGGGTGCGCACCGGGCCGGGACAGCCGGAGCCGTGGAGGGACTGCGGGAGCATCGTTCGATCACTTCCTACGGGACGGGGACGGTCAGGCGGCGCCGCGCCCGGGGACGGTGAGCCCCGCGGCCGTGGCGGCGTCGAAGACGTCGTCCACGGCGACGACGTTCCGTCCCGCGGCGTCCAGCAGGGACGCGGCGACGGCCGCGCGCGCCCCGCCCGCGCAGTGCGCCCACACCACTCCCGGTGGCACCTCCCCGACGCGGTCGCGCAACCGGTGGATGGGGATGTGTGCCGAGCCGCTGACGAAGCCCGCCGCGCGCTCGGAGTCCCGGCGCACGTCCAGCACCACCACCTGCTCGCCGGCGGCGCGGGCCGCCGCGAGGTCGGCGAAGGTGGCGCGGCGGAAGGAGCGTAGCGCCTCTCCCGGGCGGACCCAGCCGGCGGGGGTGCCGGTGGCGGCCGCGGCCGGCCGGTCGATGCCCACGCGCACCAGCTCCCGCTGCGCGGCGGCGAGCTCCTCGGGGCCGGCGGCGAGCAGGGTGAGGGGCTTGCCCCAGGGGATCAGCCACGCGAGATAGGTGGCGAGCTTCCCGTCGCCCTCGAAGTTGAACGATCCGGGGACGTGCCCCTCGGCGAAGGCGACGCGGTGGCGCAGGTCCACCACCCACTCCCCCGCCGCCAGCCGCGCGGCGATCTCCGCCGCGTCCGCCCGCCGGGGCGGGGTGAGGTCGACGGGCGCGGGCCCGGCGGCGTTGGCGGGGGCCATGTGGGCGTAGTAGGCGGGGATGTCGTCCAGGCCCGCGAGCAGTCCGGCGACGAAGGCGTCCACGTCCTTGGTCAGGGCCTCGTTGGTGCCGCGTTCGGCGCCGATCGTCGTGGCGTCGCCCCGGGCCTGGGAGGAGGAGCAGAAGCTGCCGAAGCCGTGGGTGGGCAGGACGGGCACGTCGTCGTCGAGCTCGTCGGCCAGCCGGTGGGCGGAGGTGTGCTGGGCGCGGGCCAGGCGCTCGGTCAGCCGGGGCTCGACCAGGTCCGGCCGGCCGACGGTGCCGATGAGGAGCGAGCCGCCGGTGAACACGGCGACGGGCCGGCCGTGCTCCTCCAGGACGTAGGAGGTGTGGTGGGGGGTGTGGCCGGGGGTGGCC
>NZ_JAILXP010000023.1 GCF_020740895.1 Streptomyces sp. UNOB3_S3
CCCCCCACCCAGTCCCCCGTCACCGCCAGGATCACCAGCATCGTCCCCCTGGGCGCGGTCACCCCGACGGTGACCAAGGTCCAGGTGACCATGACCTGGACGGGCCTCAAGGGCCGCTCGGGCTACATCAAGTGGCACACATACAACGACGCCACCAAGCTCTCCATGAGCGAGGACAGCACCATCAGCACCCCGGCCCTCAACTGGGACAGCACGGACTGGAAGCCCACCTTCATAGTCCCCACGCCGGCGGTCCACTGGCAGCTCCAGGTGACGGCGTTCAGCCCGGAGGGGGCGCAATTGGCTACGGGGCACTCGAACTTCACGTTTGGCGGGCCGTAGGCCTGACAGCAGCCAAAGCAATGCGACCTCCGGCCTCTGAAGGGGCCGGAGGTCGCACCGTTACTCAGCTCTTCCGCTGTTGTTCGGGAAGGTCAAACCAGCAGATGTACACGAAGTCCGTGGGGTCTTCCTCCCTGGACTTCATTTCTTCGGCCACCCGCCGGAGTGCCTCCTCCTTGGAGAGGTTCCATGGGACGAACCCTTCACGCGCACCCGAAGTCTGGTCTCCGACGATCACACCGCGGTCGATCAGATCCCCGATGAGCTCGAGGGTGACACCCTGCACCTGCTCCTCGGTCGCATCATCCCCAGCGGCAATCTCCGCGGAGTCCCGCAACGGGATGAAATGCAGCAAGGAACGGGCGTAGTCGAGGAGATACTCCAGCTCCTCCTCGTAGACTTCACCCTTCTCCATATCAATCTCCCGTCGGTATGTGGTAACGCTTCAGCCCGAACTCCTTCTGGAGCTGCTTGCTGAAGTCAATCGTCGGATCGATAAGCTTACCCGCTTCTTTTCCACTGCTGCTGAAGGTGCGGATGTTCACCTTGCCCTCACCGACGTGATAGACGTCTACCCTGCCGTCAGGCAGGTGCTTGACCTCGTCCGGATCGCCCAGTCGCTTGCGGATCCCCTTGGCGATCTGACCCATCTCCTCCGAGGTGACTTCGCGCACAAGCTTGTTCTTGCCACCGTTACCGAATACCCCGTAGGGCTTTCCTTCAGCATTCAGAGCAACGTCCTTGAGATGCGATACACGCTCCGCCGCCTTGCCGACTCTGGTGCCCTTTGCAAGCTCTTCGGCCCCCTCGACAAGCTTCTTTCCCTTGGTGACCTTCCCCAACGGGATGAAAGCGAGAGCCGCCCAGCCGCAGGACTTACCCTTCGTTGTGCACTTGACGACCTCAGGGCCACCGAGGACCTCCCAGAGGAAGCGATCCTCCGGGCGCCAGGTGTCGGGATCATTCCAGCGCCACCCGTCGCCGCCCTCTCGGCTCTGCTGTTCCAGCAGCTCGGCATAGAGCTTGTTAGAGGCGTCGCGCTTCTCCTTCTCCTCCTGAGCGGCCTGTTCCTTGGCCAGTGCGATCTCGCGCTCGATGGTCCGCAGCGATTCGACTCGCGCCTTCACCTCGGCGGATGCCACCTTGGCGGCGTCGGCATCCTTGCCGGCCTGCTCGGCTGAAACACGAGCATCGGCAGCGGCCGAATACGCATCGTCAGCGGAAGCCTGCGCCCACGCAGCCGACTCCTGCGCTTGAGCAGCGGAAGCCTCAGCAGCATCGGCGTCCCTTTCGGCTGCCGCCGCGGCTTCATCGGCCATCCGGGCCGACTTCGCCGCGTCCGCCGCCGAAGCCTCGGCCTGCTTCGCATACTGACCCGCCTTGACAGCGAATTCCTTGGCCTTACCCGATGATTCCGCAGCCTCCTTGGCGTACCTCTGCGCGTCGTCCGCGGCCTTGGCGGCATTGATCGCCGCGATGGTGGCCTCCGCCGCGTCCTTCTGCGCCGTGGCAGCGGCTCCGGCGGCTTCAGCGATAGTCTTCTCGATGACCGCCACATGGGTCGCAGTCAGGTGGTCACGGCGTGCCGTCGCGAACTGTCCGACCCGGACAAAGGCATGCAGGGCCTGAGGAGTCCCCTCAAGAGCGACTCTGGCAGCCGTCTTGGTCTCGGGGCCACCGGTACCCATCAGCTGTGTCGCGATTACTCGCTCGTCGGTGAACCGTGCGGTGTACTGCCCCTCGTTGAGGAATTCACGGAGCTTGCCGACCGAACCGTCCCTCAGCGCCGCCTGAGCGGCACTCTTGAGCTCCGCTCCCCCACTGCCCATGATCTGGGTCACGCGTACGCGGTAATCAGTCAGCGCAACGTCGTGTCGGCCCGTGCGCAGGAAGTCGCTGATCTGTTTCGCGTCCCCCGCGAGCGCCTTCTTGGCCGCCTCCTTGACCGCAGTCAGGTTGCTCTCACTCGCCAGGCGCTGAACATCGGAACGCTCGTCCTCGGTGGCGGCCTCCCGCCAACCGGACTGCACGTACTCACGGACGGCGGCGTCAGAGCCTCCGAGCGCGGTCTTCGCCGCTGCACGACTCCAGGGGCCACGCGTCTTCATGGCCAGAACCGCGATCTTCCGGCCCTTGGCGGCCACCTCCTTGACATCCGTACCCGGCTTCGCGGCTTCGGCAGCGAGGCGTACGGCCTCGTCGTCCAGGTCCTTGAGTGCCTTGGACGCACGGTCCGCCTCGGCCTTCCGCCGCTGCTCGGCAGCCTTGGCGACCCTGGCCTGCTCGATCCTGGCGGCGGTCCTGGCCTGGAGCTCCTCGGCCTCAATATTGATCGCGATCTTGTGGACCTTCTGGGCCGTGGCAACGGCTTCGGAGGCCTTGGCAGCCGCTTCCCTGGCCGCCTTGGCGTGATCTGCCGACTCCTTGGCCGCCGTGGCGGCCTCACCGGCGTGCTCAGCGGCCCGCTTCGCAGCGGCTGCGGCGTTCCTGGCGTGCTCGGCCGCCGAGTGAGCCGCCGATCGCGCCTCCGCCGCAGCGTCGGCAGCCTGATAGGCGAGGTCGCGCGCCGCAACGGCAGCCCTGCGGGATTCCCGCGCCTGGCTGCGGGCAGTCGCTGCCCATTCCCGGGCACGAGCGGCCTCCTCGCTCGCCTCCCCCGCAAGGCCGCCGGCCTCATCGGCTGCATTCGCCGCCTCATCGGCGTTGGCGCTGGCGCTCGCGGCCGCGTCCGCCGCCGCACCAGCCGCCCGGGAAGCCTCCTCGACCTGCTTGGCAGCCTCTTCCGACTTTTCGGCCGCCTGGGCCGCGGTGTTGGCGTCCTCGGCGGCCTGTCGCGCGACAGCAGCCATACCGGCGTCCACCGCAGCACCGGCCGCCGCATCGCGCGCACGCGCGGCCGCCGCAGCGGCAGCCGAAGCCGCGGCGGCGGCATTGGCAGCCGCGTTGGCGGCCATCCGCGCCGCGTAGTTGGCCGCCTGAGCGGCGCCGATGGCTTCCTGTGCGGCACTGGCGGCACCAGCCGCCGCCTCCGCCGCCGCGCCGGCCGCGCTCGCGGCACGGTTGGCGTCCTTGCCCGCCGCAGCGGTCTCAGCAGCGGCCTTCTTCGCCTCTTCCTTCGCCAGCTCGGCCGCCTTCACAGCACGTGCCGAGGCGTCCTTGGCGGCTTCGGTCTGCTGCTTGGCGACCTCGCCGGCGTCCTTGGCCTGCTGAGCCAACTGCGAAACGGTGAGCCGCTCCTGATCACGGGCACGGGCGATGCTCTGCCCCACCTCGAGGAACTCACGGATGTCGTCCATCGAGCCCCGGAGCGCGACCTTGGCCGCCTCCTTCGTCGCCGGACCACCCGCACTCATGATCTGCGTGACCTTCAGCCGATCATCATTGTCCCGTACGGCGAACTGGCCCTCGTCGAGAAACTTGCGGACATCGTCGATCGAGCCCCGCAACGCCGCCTGAGCGGCTTCCTTCGTCGCCGGACCAGCCGACCCCATGATCTGCGTGGCACGGATCCGCAAGTCCGTCTCAGCCGGGGCCTTCCAACCATCCTTCAGGAAGGCACGCAGCTCATCCTTCGACCCAGAACGCAGCGCCTTGTAAGCCGCTTCACGGACCGTTATCCCACCAGCCGTGAAGATGCGCGTGGCGTCCGTACGGTCATCGACGAGCTCCGCAAAGTCCTTCTCCGTGTCGAGGAATTTACGGATGTCCTCATCGGTGCCCACGAGCGCAGCTTCGGCCGCAGCCTTGACCGCAGGACCGCCCCATGCCCAGAGTTCCGCAACCCGACCTCGGTCGGTGAGCGGAGACAGTTCGGTGTAGTCGATGTCATCCGGCTCATCGGCAGCCAGGGCGGGACTCGCCCCGATCAGGCTCACAATGAGCGCGAGGGGGAGCAGGCACAGGCTCAGCAGGCGTATGCCGAACCCTTGTCTACCCCCGGAGCCAGCCAAGTAGAGATTGTCTCTCACTAGTCAGTTCTTTCCAACCACTTGCTAGTCGCTGTGTTTCAGCGTTGCGAGCATATCTGGCTGGCCCTAAGGGTTCTGACGGTCAGTCACTTCTACTCGGTACAGGGCTGCGGCAAAGGTGGCGCACGCCACACGTTGAGATACAGGCTCACCGGACCGAAGCCGAGCACGGTTCAGCCGAACCGGGTTCACGGCGACGATGTGCTCAAGCCGTCGGCGACCGGAGGCCAACCCGCCCCGGGAAAATAAAAATGGCCGGGAAAATGATCCTTTTCCCGGCCAGAGGCGCCACTGTTTCCGACAGGCCTCAGCTCGATCGGCGGAAGATGACACCAAGGATGAACGTCGTACCGATTACCGCACCACTCATCACCGGTTGAATTCGTAGAGACGGCACTCGTCCGGGTCACCGGAGTACTTGGCGATGCGCGGCTTCTGACGGCTACCAGATACGTAGAAGGAGCCGCCCCCCTTGCTCGGGTCAGCAGAACGAAGCGTGAGAGGGGTGTCGTAGGGCATCCCCTCGACATGCTCTGAAATCGCCAGCTTCCACACTCCGTCGGTGGCTCCTGAATGCTGGTACTTGCCCTTCAGATCGTCATAGTGCGCCCAGTCATCGAGGGCGTAGGTACCGTCTGCCTTCAGAGTCAATGTGCCGAATGGCTCACCCCTATAGGTACCGACCATGTCCTGCTGAGCGAGCCCTTGGGGCACCGGTCCCTCAGCTCCGCACAAGGCGTCGCCCTGGCCGCACCCCGTCATCAAGAGAGACGCACCCAGGCCCAGGACACATGTCAGGACCATTGATCGTCGGCGCATCTCGCGCCTCCTTCTGAACACATTCAAGTTTGGACACTCCAAGCCTTCCACAACACCGTCCTCGGTCATGAGCCGGGGCACCCGGCCGACGGCAGGGCCCGGGGCGGCGCCCCCTCTTCAGGCGACACCACCCCGGAGAAGCGGGCTCAGCGGATCAGTTCATCCGCCGAGACGCGCCTCACTTGAGCTTGAGCGTCTCAGTCCAAGTGATGACCTGCCTCTTCTCCTTGAAGAAGCCGACCTCTTCGGCAAGGGAATCGAGCGGTCCACCCACATACTTGTCCGCCAACCTCCGCCACTTGCCCGGCGGCGGGTGGATCAAGGACTTCATGTTCGTACTGTTCTTGACGATGATCTTTACCTGAGCGGTGTCGCCATCCTTCGAGAGGACCTCGTACTGGTAGCTGTATGAACCCAGAAAGACGGACGTCGAAGTGCTGTACCGTCCACCGGATCGATGATTCCGCTTACTGGCCGTGTATCCGAGCGTCAGCACGTCCAAGGCATCCTGCTTCATGCGGGACATCCCTTCGGAGTACCCTCCGCTGGCGTTCTCGCCATTCAAGATTCCCTGAGAAATCTGGTCGCGGATTTTCCCGCGGACCACATCCATCGAGTGGTCCCCACGGAGGTGCTCGGTGACCTTGTCACCAGCCTGGAAGTAATCGACCCTCTTACCCGTTCCGGTGATCCATTCCAGTCCGAGGGCTACCGCGTCCTCCTTGGCCTTGGGGTCGAGCAGCAAACCCACCTCACGCGCGGCCTGGATCAGGTAGCGCTCGTTGTCCGAGAGCCCGTCGCCCAGGGCGGCACGGCGCTTCCATTCCTCCAGGATGCGCTGCTGCTCCTCCTGGATCTGCTGGGCACGGTAGTGCTTGTAAGCGTCCTGGTGTGCGATCTCGGCCGCCTCTGCGTCCTTGCCTGCGGCCACGGCCGAGGCACGGGCCGAGTCCGCGTAGGCGTAGGCCTCGCGAGCAGAGGCATCCGCCTGTACGGCAGAAGTCTCCGCCTGCGATGCGGAGTACTCAGCCGCATCAGCGTCGTGTTCAGCCTGAGTCGCCGCCGCGTCAGCGGCTCGTGCCGACTTCAACGCCTCGGCTGCCGATGCCTCGGCCTGCTTCGCGTAGCCGTTGGCCTGCTCCGCGAACTGCTGGGCCTCACCTGCCGACCTGGCCGCCTGGTCGGCGTACTCCTTGGCCCGGTCGGCGGCATGGTTGGCATTGACGGCTGCGATGGCTGCCTCTGCGGCGTTCTTCTGGGCGGTGGCGGCAGCGATGGCTGCCTCGGCTATGAGCTTCTGGATCGCCGCGACATGAGTTGCGGTGAGGTGGTCCAGGCGAGCGGTCGCGAACTGACCGACCTGTACGAAATCGTGCAGGTCCTCGTCGGTGCCCTCAAGGGCGACCCTGGCCGCGGCCTTGGTCTCGGGACCTCCAGTGCCCATCACCCGGGTGGCGACCACACGGTCGTCCGTGGCCCGGGCTGCGAACTGGCCGTCTTCGAGGAACGCGCGGAGCTTGCCGATCGAGCCGTCGCGCAGGGCGGCCTGGGCGGCGCTCTTGAGTTCCGCGCCGCCACTGCCCATGATCTGGGTCACGCGGATCCGGTAGTCGGTCAGGGCAGCGTTGTACTGGCCCGTGGCGAGGAACTCGCTGATCTGCTTCGCGTCGCCCTTGAGTATCTCGGCAGCGGCCTTCCGGACGCTCTCCGCCTCGCTGTTGGCCGCGAGTCGCTCCACCCTCGCGCGCTCGTCGTCCATCCGGGCTTGCTGCCAGCCGGTGCGCACGTATGCCTTGGCAGCCTCGTCCGAGCCCGCCAAGGTGGACTTGGCAGCAGCCTGGCTCCAGGGGCCGCCAGTCTTCAGCGCGATGACGGCGACCCTGCGGCCCTTGGCCGCAGCATCCTTGGGGTCGGCACCGGACTTCGCAGCCTCAGCGACAAGGCGTGCGGCCTCGGCTTCGAGGTCCTTGGCCTCCTTGTCCGCCTGGTCCGCCTTCGCGTCCTCCATGGCCTGGGCCTTCTTCTCGGCCCTGGCCGCCTCGATCCCGGCCGCGGTCCTCGCCTTGAGTTCCTCAGTCTCGATCTTCGTCGCGATTTCGTGGACCTTCTTGGCCGTGACGACGGCCTCGGATGCCTTGTCAGCGGCTGTCTTCGCCGCCTTGGCATGCTCTGTGGTCTCCTTCGCGGCTGTGGCCGCTTCACCCGCGTGTTCGGCCGCACGCCGCGCGGCGGCCGCAGCGTTCTGCGCGTGCTCAGCCGCCGAGTGGGCCGCCGACCGCGCCTCGGCCGCGGCGTCGGCGGCCTGGTACGCGAGGTCTCGGGCCGCTGCGGCGGCCCGGCGTGACTCCCGGGCCTGGCTGCGCGCCGTCGCTGCCCACTCACGGGCACGAGCAGCCTCCGAGCTGGCCTCGCCCGCGTAGCCGCCAGCCGCGTCCGCCGCGTCGGCCGCCTCCTCGGCGTTGGCGCTGGCGCCGGCGGCGGCGTCCGCTGCCGCGCCCGCCGCCCGAGCCGCTATCTCCACTTCCTTGGCGGCCTCTTCCGACCGCTGTGCCGCACGTGCGGCGGCATCGGCGTCTTCGGCCGCCTTGCGTGCCGCCGAGGCCATGCCGGCGTCCATAGCGGCGCCGGCCGCCGCATCGCGTGCCCGCGAGGCCGCGGCCGCGGCCGCCGACGCGGCAGCAGCGGCATTCGCCGCGGCGTTCGCGGCCATCCGCGCGGCGTAGTTGGCGGCCTGCGCGGCGCCGATGGCCTCCTGTGCGGCTGCGGCGGCTCCGCTGGCCGCGTCCGCTGCCTCGCCGGCGGCACGGGCGGCACGGCTGGCGTCCTTGCCTGCCGCCTTGGTCTCCGCAGCGGCCCTTTGAGCTTCCTGCTTGGCCTTCTCGGACGCCAGAATCGCGCGCTTCGAGGCCACCTTGGCGGCTTCGGTCTGCTGCTTGGCGACCTCGCCGGCGTCCTTGGCCTGCTGCGCGAGCTGGGCGATGGTGGCCCGTTCCTGGTCACGGTTGCGGGCGATGGTCTGACCGACCGCCAGGAACTCGCGGATGTCATCCATCGAGCCCCGGAGTGCGACCTTCGCCGCCTCCTTGGTCGCCGGACCACCCGCACTCATGATCTGCGTGACCTTCAACCGGTCATCATTGTCCCGCGTCCCATACTGACCCTCGTCAAGGAACTTGCGGACATCGTCAACCGAACCCCGCAACGCCGCCTGAGCAGCCTCCTTCGTCGCCGGACCCGCCGACCCCATGACCTGCGTAGCACGGATCCGCAAGTCCGTCTCGAACGGCGCCTTCCAACCGTCCTTCAGGAAGCCTTGAAGCTTCTCTTTCGAGCCGGATCGGAGCGCTTCGTAGGCCACCTCGCGCACCGTCACGCCGCCGGCCATGAAGATGCGCGTCGTGTTGGTGCGGTCGTCGGTGTACTCGGCGAAGTCCCTCTCACTGCTGAGAAACTTACGGACGTCGTCATCGCCGCCCATGAGCGCGGCCTCGGCCGCGGCCTTGACCGCAGGACCGCCCGACGTCCACAGCTCCACGACACGACCACGATCGGTCGCCGAGACAGCGGCTTCATCCGCCACTGCGGGCTCCGCCCCGAGCAAACCCGCGAGAAGCGCGGAGGGCAGCACACCAAGGCTCAGCGAACGCACGCCGAGCCCCCATCTTCCCCCGCCCCTCGCAAAGAAGAGGTCATCTCTCACCAGTCAGTTCTTCCCAACCACGTGCATATTGCCGTACTTCGGCGCCGAGAGCATAACCAGGGGGCAGCACCCCGACGGGGCGTCATAGCTGCTGCTCACAAGGGTTTTGACGCCCACGCAGAAGCAGAGCTTGACATGCTCACATCCATGCCTTACCGGCGGTAGCGTCCGCCACTCCTCGATGGGACAACTCAACGGATCGTCAAGAACAAGCAAAGCCAAATGGGGTGATAGGTTCCCGGCCAGCTGTCTTTATTTCGTAATTACGCACGGCCTCTGCCGTTGCGTGCCCCTTGGAAGGATTCGTTGGTGATACTTCGCACGCGCCGCACGCTGATCGCGGGCTCCATCGCAGCCGCCGTCATCGCTGGTTTCTCCGCCGTGAGCGTCGCTACCGCCGCCCCCGCCCCGGCCCCGGCCGACGACGCCGTGCCGCCGGTGGCCGTGGAGACCTTCGAGTACCCGAACGCCGCGAAGATCCTCAAGGAGAAGGGCATCGCCCTTCGCAAGGGTGACGGTCACATCCTGCTCGTCGACTGCAACGTCTCGCGGGACATCCAGGTCCTGACCTCCGTGAACCACCCGGGACAGAGCGAGACGGGCACGTACTGCTTCAAGGTCACCGGTAGCGGCAAGACCGGCTTCCTGACGCTGGAAGTTCCCAAGGTCTACAACATCATGACCGGTGACGTCGCCGTGAAGGCCAACCTCACCGCCGAGGGCAAGACCCAGACCGTCGCAGTGGCCAAGAACGACGCTATCGGCGTCGGCACGGGCGCCCCCGTACCGGGCGCGGCCACCACCCTGGTCGAGCTGCGCGTCAACAACTGATCGCGAGGCTGCCCTCCCGGAGCCGCTCTTCTCATCGCCTCCGGCATTGCCTCTCGACACGTCGCCTTCTGCCGCACCGTCCCGCCACATCAGTTTTAGACAGGAACAAACGCATGTCCGCCAGACGTCCACGCGCAGCACTGGCCGCAGGCCTCCTCGCTTCCAGCGCCGCAGCCGGTCTTCTGACCGCCGCACCCGCCAACGCCGTTGTGGGTGCGGCCACCAAGGACGGCTCGTACGCGTTCACGGCCAAGCTCGACATCGGTGGCCAGCGCAGCTGCTCCGCCGCGCTCGTCGAGTCGCAGTGGCTGATCACCGCCTCCAGCTGCTTCGCCGACGACCCTTCCCAGGGTTTCAAGGTCGCCTCCGGAGCGCCCAAGCTGACGACCACGGCCACCATCGGCCGCACCGACCTGACCCGTGACGGCGGCAGCGTCATGAAGGTCGTCGAGCTCGTGCCGCGCGAGGACCGCGATCTGGTCATGGCCAAGCTCGAGAAGCCGGTGGCCGGGATCGCCCCGGTCAATCTGGGCTTCAACGCTCCGCTGCAGGGCGAGGACGTGTTCGTCAGCGGTTACGGCCGCACCAAGGACGAGTGGGTCCCGGACCGTCTTCACTATGCGAAGTTCTCGGTGGGCGACGCCAAGGACAGCTCGGTGAACCTCGCCGGTAAGTCGGACGACGCCGTCATCTGCGAGGGCGACACCGGCGCTCCGGCCTTCCGCGACATCGGCGGCCGCTACGAGCTCGTCGGCGTCAACAGCCGCTCCTGGATGGGGGGCTGCCTCGGCCACGAGGACGAGACCCGCAAGGGCGCCGTCGACACCCGTACCGACGACATCGCCGGCTGGATCCAGTCCGTCTCCTCGCGCGACCTGCTCAAGCGCTCGAACTGGAAGTACGCCAAGCACATCGCTTCCGGCTACTTCACCGGCGACTCCAACAACGGTAAGCGCCGTATGGACATGTTCGTCGCCTGGGAGGACGGCTCCGCCAGCCTCTTCAAGGGCGCGGACCATGACGACCCGAAGTACCCCTTCTCCGCCGAGTACAAGCTCGAGAGCAAGGGCAGCTACTGGAAGAACGCCGAAGCCGTCACC
Source organism: Streptomyces sp. UNOB3_S3 (assembly GCF_020740895.1). Classification (GTDB taxonomy): domain Bacteria; phylum Actinomycetota; class Actinomycetes; order Streptomycetales; family Streptomycetaceae; genus Streptomyces. The sequence goes on from NZ_JAILXP010000023.1 coordinate 10,761, forward strand.
GCCGGCCGTTACAGCGACACCGGCGCTGACGGCCTGACCGTCCGCTGGGCGAACGGCAAGCTCTCGACGTACACGCACGTGGACGAGAAGGGCTTCCACGAGGAGAAGACTCTCGCCGAGCCGGGCTCCTGGTGGAGCCACGCCCGCCTGATCACCTCGGGTCGCTTCTCCGCCAACGCCCTGCGTGATGACCTCATCGTCCTCTGGGAGGACGGCTCGACGTCGATGTACACCGACACCGGTGTCAACGGCGTCAAGAAGGAAACCCAGCTGACGCTGAAGAACGACGGCTTCAACAACGCCGTCCAGATCAATGCCGGTGAGTTCACCGGTGGCAAGACCGCCGACCTGATGATCCGCTGGAAGGACGGCCAGACCCAGGTCTTCCCGACCGGCGACACCAAGGGCGACCACGGCCGCATCCAGGTCACCCCCGTCGGCTACCACTGGACGCATGCCGCCCAGATCACCGTCGGCAACTTCACCAAGCCCGGCGGCCCCCTCAACGACATCCTCGTCCGCTGGGACACCACCGACCTCAGCTACTACCCGGGCGTCAACCCGAGTGGCATCCCCTCCAACCGGGGTCCGTTCGGCGAGGTCCAGCTCGTCGGCTGAGCCGACGCATCACCACCTGTTTTCCGGAGGCGTCGGGGCCGACCGCCCGGCGCCTCCGCGCATTTTTGATCAACCCCCCGGGGGAGAACCATGTCCATCAAGCAATCACGTGTCACGTGGACGAGAGGGCTCGTCGCGACCGGTGCGGCCGCCGCAGCGGTCCTGACCATGACGCCGGCTCAGGCCGTCGAGGGAGCGACCGCCAAGGACTCGTTCCAGTTCACGGCCAAGCTCGACATCGGTGGTGAGCGCAGCTGCTCCGCCGCACTTGTCGACGAGCAGTGGCTGATCACCGCGGCCAGCTGCTTCGCCGACAACCCCGCCGAGGACTTCAGGGTCCCCGCGGGCGCGCCGAAGCTGAAGACCACCGCCACCATCGGCCGTACCGACCTCACCCGGGACAACGGCGCCGTGCTCGACGTCGTGGAGCTCGTTCCGCGCGCCGACCGCGACGTCATGCTGGCCAGGCTGGCCAAGCCGGTGACCGGTGTGACCCCGGTGGCGATCGCCGGCAACGCCCCGCTCCAGGGCGAGGAACTGCGCGTCAGCGGCTACGGCCGTACGAAGAACGAGTGGGTACCCGACGCCCTCCACTACGCGTCCTTCACCGTCGGCTCGGTGAAGGGGGCCTCGATCGGCCTCGCCGGCAAGGAAGCCGACGCCGTGATCTGCCAGGGCGACACCGGCGGCCCCGCCTTCCGTGACGTCAGCGGCCGTCAGGAGCTCGTCGCTGTCAACAGCCGGTCCTGGCAGGGCGGCTGCCTCGGCACCGACCCCGCCGAGACCCGCAAGGGCGCCCTCGACACCCGCGTCGACGACCTCAGCGGCTGGATCCTCCAGGTCCGCTCGCTGCCCAAGCGATTCGTGACCGCCAGCGGCGACTTCGACGGTGACGGCAAGGCGGACCTCGCCATGCTCACCGACTACGGTCAGACGCCCGACGGCCGCTCCCGGTCGGCCCTGTGGGTCTACACCGCCAACGGTGAAGGTTTCGGCGGTCCGCGCTCTGTCTGGGACAGCGGCACGGACAGCTGGCGCTGGGAGGCCACCAAGCTGACCACCGGTGACTTCAACGGTGACGGCAAGACCGATATCGCCGCCCTCTACAACTACGGTGCCGAGGGCGGGCGGATGCGGTCCGGCCTGTTCACCTTCACCAACCAGGGGACGCGTTTCGACACCCACCGGAAGGTCTGGGACAGCTCCACGAGCACCTGGAAGAGCTGGAACTGGGACGCCAGCAAGCTGACCTCCGGCGACTTCAACGGCGACGGCAAGACCGACCTCGCCGTCCTCTACAACTACGGCAAGGGCGCGGACGGTCGCAACGGCAGTGCTCTGCTGACGTTCACCAGCAACGGGAACGGTGTCGACGAGCCGCGCAAGGTCTGGGACAGCTCCACCAGCACCTGGAAGAGCTGGAACTGGGACGCCAGCAAGCTCGCCTCCGGCGACTTCAACGGCGACGGCAAGACCGACCTCGCCGTCCTCTACGCCCAGGACAAGGTCGACGGCCGCAACCGTACCGCGCTGTTCTTCACGGCCAACGACAAGAACGGCTTCAACGAGCCGCGCAAGGTCTGGGACAGCGCCACCTGGAAGGACGGCAAGGACAGCTGGAGCTGGGATGCCAGCAAGCTGACCACCGGCGACTTCAACGGCGACGGCAAGACCGACCTCGCCGTCCTCTACAACTACGGCGCGGACACCGGCCGCAACCGCACCGGTCTGTGGGTCTTCGACGGCAGCAAGGACGGCTTCGGCGAGCCCCGCAAGGTCTGGGACACCGCGACCTGGAAGGACGGCAAGGAGAGCTGGAACTGGGCTTCCAGCGAGCCCGTCGCCGGTGACTTCAACGGCGACGGCAAGGCCGACCTGACCGTCACCTACGACTACGGCCTGAACAAGGCCGGTCGCGCCCAGATCGGTCTGTGGGCGTTCACGAGCAAGGGCGACGCCTTCGCGGACCCGCGCCGGGTCTGGGACAACGGGCTGGACTGAATGAACGCCGGCTCATCGGCTGAGCCAGGCCAGGCTCAGCGCCTCTGAGCTGTGCTGATCAGCAGTTCGGCGCCCGCGCCCGGCGGACCACCGGACGCGGGCGCCTGTTTCACCATCACTTCGTATGACCTCCAAGGGGAACATCGTGTCTGCCAAGACCGCGCGCACAGCGTGGACTGTCAGGATCCTGGCGACGGGCATAGCCGCGTCCGCGCTGGCTACGGCCGCGCCCGCCCACGCCGTGGTGGGCGAGCAGGCACAGCCTGGCTCGTACGCCTTCACGACACAGCTCACCATCGGCGACAGCGAGCGGGGCTGCACCGGTGCGCTGGTCGAGCAGCAGTGGGTGCTTACCGCGTCAAGTTGCTTCGCTGACAATCCCGGGCAGGGCTTCAAGATCGCCGCTGGTGCGCCGAAGCTGAAGACCACCGCCGCCGTCGGTGGCAACGTCGTCGATGTGGTGCAGCTCGTACCGCGCGAGGACCGGGATCTGGTGCTGGCCAAGCTGGCCAAGCCGGTGACCGGTGTCGTCCCCGCCACCATCGCCACCAGCGCTCCGGCGCAGGGCGAGGAACTGCGGGTCACCGGTTTCGGCCGCACGAAGGACGAGTGGGTGCCGGACCGTCTGCACCACTCCGCGTTCACCGTCGGCGCGGTCAAGGACACCTCGATCAGCCTCAGCGGCAAGTCCGCCGATGCCACGATCTGCCAGGGTGACACCGGTGGTCCCGCCTTCCGCGAGACCAACGGCCGCTTCGAGATCATCGGGGTCAACAGCCTCTCCTGGCAGGGCGGCTGCTTCGGCAACGAGTCCGAGACCCGCAAGGGTGCCGTCGACACCCGCGCCGACGACGTCAGCGGCTGGATCGCCAACCGCATCCTGCTCGGCCAGAACCTGGTCAGCGCCGGCGACTACGACGGCGACGGCGTCGCGGACCTGTTCTCCGTGAACTCCAACCGTGAGCTGTCCGTGTCGCTGGGCAAGAAGGGCGGCACGTTCAACAGCCCCCGCTTCCTGACCGGCAGCTGGAACTTCAGCGAGATGACCAGCGCGGACCTCAACGGCGACGGCATCGCCGACCTGCTCGCCCGCGACGCCAAGAACGACCTGTACCTGTGGCTGGGCAACAAGAACGGAATCTTCAGCCCGCGCAAGGTCCTCACCACCGGCTGGGTCTTCACGCAGACGGCCGCCGGTGACTTCACCGGCGACGGCAAGGCCGACCTCGTCGCCATCGACGCCTCCAACACCCTCTACCTGTGGGCGGGCAACGGCGACGGCACCTTCAACCGCCCCAAGAAGCTCAGCGACGGGTGGAACTTCACCCAGACCGTGGCCGGCGACTTCACCGGCGACGGTGTCGCAGACCTCATGGCCCGCGATGCCAAGGCCAACTTCTTCCTCTGGACGAGCGAGAAGAACGGCAACTTCACCCGCGCCAAGCAGCTGACCGACGGGTGGAACTTCAGCCAGACCACCGCCGCCGACTTCACCGGCGACGGCAAGCCCGACCTCATCGCCAAGGACCCGACCGGCACCGCTTCCATGTGGTTCTGGGTAGGCAACGGCGACGGCACCTTCAACCGTCCAACTAAGATCGTCGAAGGCTCATAAATCAGGAAATCAGCTGCAAGGGGCGTCCGCACTCGGTGCTGGCGCCCCTTGCCCTGTGCGCCCGATACAGCCTCCACTCTCGTGATTCAGAAGGAGCAAGCACGCATGGCACGCCATCACCGCTCTGACAGCAGGGCTCGGCGGTCACGCTGGAGATCCGCCCCCGCGACGGTCACCTCCATGGCTCTCGCCTATGGAGCATTCGCCGCGATGCTGGGTACCACCGAGGCCCAGGCCGCTCCCCGCGACGGCTCGTCGGACACGTCCTGGACGAGGACATGGGGTACGGCCATGGGCACCGCCGCACCGGCGAAGGCGCCCATCACCACGGACGGCTCCCCCGCCTGGGCATCCGGGGTATCCGGCAGGCAGACGCTGCGCATGGTCGTGCACACCAGCATCGGCGGCTCCACCACCCGTATCAATCTGGTGAACACCTTCAGCAAGGACCCGGTGACCATCGGGCACGCCACCATCGCCCGCCGCTCGAAGAACGGAACGGCCACCGGCGCCCCCGTCACCCTGACCTTCGGCGGCGGCAACCGGAGCACCGTCATCGAGCCCGGCGGGAGCATCGTCAGCGACGCGGCCGCGTTCGCCGTCAAGGCCGACGAGGACCTGCTGATCAGCATCCACCTTCCGAACCCCGTCAGCGTGGCCCCGTTCCACGAGTACACGCTGACGACCTCCTATATCTCCGCCCCGGGCGACTCGGCGGACCACAGCGCTGAGACCGGAGGCGAGAACTTCCCGCAGAAGTACGCCTACTGGGCCTTCCTGGGTGGCGTCGATGTCACAACGACGAACAGCGGCGGGACGACCGTCATCCTCGGCGATTCACAGACCGACGGCGGGCACACCACGGAGAATGCCAATCGCCGCTGGTCCGACGACTACGCGCGAGCCCTGCAGGCCCGGCCCGGGCCCATGGGCGTCGTCAACGCCGGCATCTCCGGAAACGCTCTGCTCACCGACCACCCGCTGTACGGGCAGAGCATGGTGAACCGATTCGATCGCGATGTCCTCGCCCAGCCCAACGTCAAGTCCGTGATCCTTTACGCGGGCGTCAACGACATCGGCATCGGCAAGGCCTCCGCCTCGGACGTCATCGGCGGCATACGACAGCTCGCCACCCGCGCCCACGCGGCAGGTCTCTCCTTCTCCGTGGCCACGGTTCCGCCCTTCAAGGGCTGGGGATGGGCCACCTCGGAGAAGGAGCAGGTGCGCCAGCAGGTCAACGAGTACATCCGCACCACCCGTGACATCGACTCCTTCGTGGACTTCGACCGAAGCACCCGCGACCCGCTGCACCCCGATCGTCTCTTCGCGGCGTACTACGATCATGGTGATGACCGTCTGCATTTCGGTGACAACGGCAGTCAGGCCCTGTCGGACACCGTGCTACCCGCCCCCGTGCCCAACCGTGTCACCCTGCGCTTCGAGCAGATCAGAACCGCTGACTTCACAGGTGACAACATCCCCGATGTGGTCGCCCGTGACGCGAACTCGGATCTCTACCTCTGGGCGGGCAACAAGGACGTCGACGACAAGAGCAGCGGTGACGGCACCTTCGGCCAGCCCAAGAAGCTGACCGGTGACTGGAACTTCACCCAGACCACCGCCGCCGACTTCACCGGCGACGGCAAGCCCGACCTCATCGCCAAGGACAAGAGCGGTGATCTCTACATCTGGAACGGCGAGGGCAACGGCGGCTTCAGCCGCTCCCGGAAGCTCACCGGCGACTGGACCTTCTTCCAGACCAATGCCGCGGACTTCAACGGCGACGGCGCGACCGACCTCATCGCCACCGACGCCAGTGGCAACCTCAGCTTCTGGAAGGGCGACAACAAGGGCGGCTTCAGCCGGCCCGTGAAGCTCACGGACGGCTGGAACTTCACGCAGACCATCGCGGGTGACTTCACCGGTGACGGTAAGGCCGACCTCGTCGCCAAGGACAACGCGAACGTCCTCTACCTCTGGACGGGCGACGGCAACGGCGGCTTCAGTCGCTCCCGGAAGCTCACTGACGGCTGGATCTTCTCCGAGACCACTGCCCTCAGCCTCCGGACCGGGGGCCTCGCCCACCTCATCGGGCGGAACGACAAGACGGGCGTGCTCAACGAGTGGCTGAACACCGGCAACGGCGAGTTCACCCGCCCGCTCCGTCTGGCGGACGGCTGGTAGTCGTACTCCACGAGCGGCTCCGTACGGAGAAAGCCGAATTTAAGCCCGCTCCGGCCGGCTGATGACGGCAAAGGGGGGCTTGCTGCCACATGGCAGCAAGCCCCCCCTTTTATTAAGCGACGGCCGGACGAGACCCTCTGCATTACCCCCGACGAGCCGGTCCGCCGCACCCCAAGGAAACGGAATCTGTGATTTCGCATCGGTGAATCCAACTCCGCTTCAAACCACACCGATCCAGGTGATATCAATAGGGCGCCGGTCCAGCGCAAGGGGAGCAACGCGCCGTCAGGCCGGGCATGTCGATCGGGGGGTCGGAATCAACCATCCCGGTTTCCTTGCCGGACAGGCGCGTGTGCGGCATTCGCGCACGCGTGTTTTTTGTCGTAAGCCAAACGCTTTCTTAGCGCATTCATTACGAAGGCAAGGAACAATGAAGGTTATTTCCCGCGTGCTGGCCACCGCCGTCGTCACGAGCACTGTCGCGGTCACCGGCGCCAATGCCGCGATGGCCGCCGACACCCCGCCGCCCATCGTCGAGGACTTCGAGTACCCGCAGGCGGACAAGATCTTCCAGGAGCGCGGCATCAAGCTGAAGAGCGGTGACGGGCACATCATGCTCGCCACGTGCGACAGCGCCCCGGGTCTGATCGAGGTCTACTCGCGCGGCATGCAGGAGCGCGACAAGGTCGGCCAGGGGAAGTTCTGCTTCAAGGTCAACGGCCCCTCCGGCTACCTGAGCCTGGAGCTGCCGACCGTCTACGGCGCCAAGGGCAACGACTACGCGGTCAAGGTCAACATGGTGACCACCAACGAGTCGAAGTCCTTCAACCTCGACAAGAACAAGTGGACCCCCGTCGGCGAGAGCGCCGACCCGCAGGGCCGTGAGTTCACGCTGCTCGAGATCGTCGCGAAGAAGTAACGAGCCGCATACCCACGTGGCGCGCGGCGGTATCCGCGCGCCACCGGTCGTTCCTCCAGGTCGTTCCTCTAGGTTCGTAAGGAAAGCAACATGTCTGGCAAGGGTCCGCGCGCCGCGTGGATAGCAGGGCTTATCGCCGGTTCCGTCGCGACCGGCGCCTTGACGGCCGTTCCCGCCCACGCCGTCGTCGGTGACGCGGCCAAGGACGGGCAGTACGCGTCCACCGCGAAGCTCGACATCGGCGGGAAGCGCGCCTGTACCGGCACCCTGGTGGAGAGCCAGTGGGTGCTCACGGCCGCCAGCTGCTTCGCGGACGACCCCTCGCAGGGCTTCCGCATCACCGCCGGCGCTCCCAAGCAGCAGACCACCGTGACCGTCGGCCGCACCGACCTCACGGGGACGGGCGGCGCCACGGTCGGCGCCGTCGAGCTCGTACCGCGCGGCGACCGCGACCTGGTCATGGTGAAGCTCGCCAAGCCGGTCACCGGTGTCGCCCCGGCCCAGGTGTCGGCCGCCCAGCCGCGCCAGGGCGAGGACCTGCGGGTCGCCGGGTTCGGCCGTACGAAGGACGACTGGGCCCCCACCCGGCTCAACACCGCCGTCTTCGGCGCCGGCGCCGTCGCCGCCACCACCGTCGACCTCGCCGCCAAGGCCCCCGCCGACGCCGCCCTCTGCAAGGGCGACATGGGCGGCCCGGTCCTCCGTGAGGCCAACGGCACCGCCGAGGTCGTCGCCGTCGCCACCGCTTCCTGGCAGAACGGCTGCTTCGGTGTCGAGGAGACCCGCACCGGTGGCATCGCCACCCGCGTCGACGACGTGGCCGACTGGGTCCAGCAGACGTACGCCCGGACGCTGCTGGCGCGGCGCGGCTGGGGCGACGCGGCGCACCTGGCATCGGGCTACTTCACCGGCGACCCCGCCAACGGCAAGCGCCGCATGGACCTCTTCGTCGCCTGGAAGGACGGCTCCGCCAGCCTCTTCCAGGGCGCGGACTACGCCGACCCGAAGTACCCCTTCACCCGCGAGATCCAGCTCGAGGGCGCGGGCAGCTACTGGAAGTACGCCGACGCGGTGACGGCCGGTCGTTACAGCGACAGCGGTACCGACGGTCTGACCGTCCGCTGGGCCGGCGGCAAGCTCTCCACCTACACCCACGTGGACGAGAAGGGCTTCCACGAGGAGAAGACCCTCGCCGAGCCCGGCTCCTGGTGGTCCCACGCCCGTCTGATCACCTCCGGCCGCTTCTCCGCCAACGCCCTGCGAGATGACCTCATCGTCCTGTGGGAAGACGGCTCGACGTCGATGTACACCGACACCGGTGTCAACGGCGTCAAGAAGGAAACCCAGCTCACGCTGAAGAACGACGGCTTCAACAACGCCCTCCAGATCAACGCCATCGAGTACACCGGCGGCAAGACCGCCGACCTGATGATCCGCTGGAAGGACGGCCAGACCCAGGTCTTCCCCGGTGGTGACACCAAGGGTGACCACGGGCGCGTCCAGATCACGCCCGTCGGCTACCACTGGACGCACGCCGCCCAGATCACCGTCGGCAACTTCACCAAGCCCGGTGGCCCCCTCAACGACATCCTCGTCCGCTGGGACACCACCGACCTCAGCTACTACCCCGGCGTCAACCCGAGCACCATCCCCTCCACCAGGGGCCCGCTCGGCGAGGTCCAGCTGGTCGGCTGAGCCGGGCTCGCAGCGTTAACACCGTTTCACCACGCCCCGTACCCGTACTTGTACTTGCACTCGTACTGGTACCCGTACGGGGCTCTTTCAGGAGCTCAGTTGTCTCAGATATCCCGGAAGCGTTCACGCGCCGCGTGGACGACCGCCGCTCTCACCACCGCCGTCGCCGCCGGCGCCCTGACCACCGCCACCCCGGCGAGCGCCGTCGTCGGTGACGCCGCCAAGGACGGGCAGTACGCGTTCACCGCGAAGCTCGACATCGGCGGCGGGAAGCGCGCCTGCACGGGCGCTCTGGTCGACCCGATCTGGGTGCTCACCGCCGCGTCCTGCTTCGCCGACGCGAGCGGCAACGTCACCCCCGGCGTGCCCGCGCTGAAGGCGACGGTCACCGTCGGCCGTAACGACCTCGGGAGCACGGCCGGCACCGTGACCGAGGCCGCCGAGGTCGTCCCGCGCACCGACCGCGACCTGGTCGCGGTCCGGCTCGCCAAGCCGGTCGCCGGTGTCGCCCCCGTCCAGGTGGCGACCGCCCAGCCCCGGCAGGGCGAGGACCTGCGCGTCACCGGCTACGGCCGCACCAAGGACGAGTGGTCCCCCACCCGCCTGAACACCGCCGTCTTCGGCGCCGACGCCGTGGACGCCAGGACCGTCGGCCTCGCCCCCAAGGCCCCCGTCGACGCCTCGCTCTGCCAGGGCGACATGGGTGGGCCGGTCCTCCGCGAGACGAACGGCACGGTCGAGCTCGCCGGCGTCGCCACCGGCTCCTGGAAGAAGGGCTGCTGGGGCGGCGACGACACCGAGACCCGCACCGGCGCCGTCGCCACCCGCGTCGACGACACCGACAGCTGGGTCCGGCAGCTGCGCCTGTTCAACAAGCTCGACCAGTTCACCGGCGTCATGACCTCCGGCGACTTCAACGGCGACGGCCGCGCGGACGTCGCCGCCGTGCTCAAGGACGGCTCGCTGGTGGCCTATTACGCGGGCGCCGACGGCACCCTCGAGTACGGCCGCGAGCTCTGGTACGACAAGTCCTGGGGCGGCAAGCAGCAGATCATCGCCGGTGACTTCAACGGCGACGGCCGTCCCGACATCGCCGCCGTGGCCGCGGACGGCTCTCTGCACCTCTACGCGGGGCAGGCCAACGGCAAGCTCGGGGCCGCCAAGAAGATGTGGACCGACAGCTCCTGGGGCAAGGTGGCCAACATCGCCCGCTACCGGGGTGACGGGTGGCAGCGCGACGGCCTGATCGCCATCTGGGGCGACAAGTCGCTGTTCGCCTACCCGACCGGCGCCGACGGCGTGCTGACCGGCAAGAAGGCCGAGATGTGGCCCGACAGGACCTGGAGCAAGAACTTCATCGTCACCGGTGACTTCACCGGCGACGGCCGGGACGACATCGTCGCCGGCGCCAACGACGGCTCGCTGCACCTGTACGCCGGCAACGGCAAGGGCTCCTTCGACAACGCCCGTTCCATGTGGCGCGACAAGTCCTGGGGCACCATGCAGAACGTCCTCGCCGGCGACTTCGACGGCGACGGCAAGCCCGACCTGCTCGCCCGCTGGGCCCGCACGATCATCGGCCCGGGCAAGGTCTACCTCTACGCGGGCGACGGCACGGGCAGACTCGCCGACGCCCGGGACGCCTGGCCCAACCGCTGACGGAAGACCGGAAACCTATAGGGGCCGTGCCCGTCCCTCCCGGGATGGGCACGGCCCCTGCTGTGCTGCGTCACTTCACCCACGCGCTGTGCAGCTTCCCGTCCGGGCCGAGCCAGCCCAGAACCGGCTTGTCGCCCGACCCCATCGCCAGCGCCGCCGTGCCCACGGCCGCGCCCGGGACCGTGGACCAGCGCGGGGCCCGGTTGCCGCCGACGCCGATCGTGGCGAGGCTGGTCGAGCCGTCGTTGTTGCGGGCGGCGATCACCGTGCCGTCGCCCGACGGCACGGCGAGCACGCTCAGGGCGCCGAAGCCGCGCCCCGCCAGGTCGACGTTCTCGCGCTGCCATGCGCCGCCGCCCGCCGGGAGGCGGTAGGCGACGATGTTGGTGGACTTGGCCTCGCGGAAGAGCAGTTGCACCGAGCCGTCGCGCTTGGCGAGGGCGGCCGGCGGGTCGACGGAGGCGGGCAGGCCGGAGCGGTCGAGGGTGAACGGGCCGCCCGGGGTCTGCTGCTGCCAGTGGAAGACCGTGTCGTGGCCCGCGCCGAAGAGGTGGATACGGCCCTTGGCGTCGGTGAGGGCGGTCAGGCCCTCCTGGACCTCGGCCTCGGGCAGGTCCGTCCAGTCGGACCAGGAGCCGTCGGGCTGCTGCTGCCGGGTGGCGACGCCCTTGGCCCAGTTGCGGGCGAAGAGCTGGAGGGAGCCGTCGGCGTTGCGGGCGACGACGGGGCCTCCGACGCGGCGGCCGCGGACCGGGTCCTGCTCGGGGTTGCCGAGCGAGGTCCAGGCGCCGAACGAGCCGCCCTTGGCGCTCTGTTCGGCCGTGACGATCTCCCGGCGGTTCTCCTCGGGCTTCACGCCGAGGCCGGCGACGCGCTCGGCGAAGAGCTGCCAGCGGCCGTCCTTGGTGAGGCTCGCCGTGAGGGTGGGCAGCAGCTGGCCGCCGCCGAGGAGCTTGGGGCCGTCCCAGGTGCCGCTGCCCGGGGCGGTCTCCTGCCACATGGCGGCCTGCTGGTCGAGGACGCCGAAGGCGGTGAGGCGGCCGTCGGGGCCCGGCAGCATCCAGGTGGCGTTGCCGGGGTAGCGGGGGCTGGTGCGCTGCATCCAGCCCGTGCCGTACGAGCGGTCCTGGCCGACGTCGTAGTCGCCGCAGCCCGCGGCGAAGCCGCACGAACCGGGCTCGCCGCCGTAGACGTTGAGGACGTCGGCCTTGCGGCGCACCACGGAGACGGGCAGATTCCGCGGCCAGCGCTCGTTGTAGTAGCCGCGGTAGGCGGCGACGGTGTAGTGGCGTCCGCTGCCCGGGCCCTTGTAGCGCTGGAGCGCGGCGTAGGTGAACTGGGCGACGGCCGTGTGGTCGGGGTGGTCGGAGTAGCCGCGCTGGTCGTGGTGGAGCCGGTGGGCCTCGTCGTGGACCTGCATGTCGGGGTCGAGGTCCATGGTGCGCACGAGCGTGGGCTTGAAGCGGTCGAGCAGGCCGGTGAGGGCGTCGGTGACCTCGGCCTTGGTGACCGGGCGGGACTCGGTCACGGTGGAGCCGGTGGCGACCCGGTTCATGCTCTTGGCCTTGGGGTTCGACCAGAGGGTGGAGACGCGGACGTCGGGCTGGCCCGGCCGGTCCTGGGTGTGCTGGGCGACGCCGAGGAAGACCAGGGTGACGGCGGGGTTGTCGGCCAGGCTGTCGGTCTCGGCCTTCAGGCCGCCCGGCAGGTCCAGGGTGCCGCGCTTCCACTCGGCGTGGGCGTTGCCCGTGGCCATGAAGGCGTATGCCTGCCGCAGGCCCTGCTGGCGGGAGCCCGCGTAGCCGGCGAAGTCCTTGCGCGGCTGGTCCTTCGCACCGGGCACCTTGTTGATCCCGTTGGCCTCACCGCTGGTGAAGTAGACGCTGACGACGCGGTGCTGACCACCGATCGACTGGTTGACGTCCGGGTTCATGAAGTACAGGTCGTCGTCCGGGTGGGCGACGATCTGGAGCGTGGTGACCGCGCCGTTCGACCGGTCGGCCGCGGCGTCCCCCTGTGCGGTGGGGGACGAGTGCGGCGTACCGGTCGAGCAGCCTGCCACGGCCAGGGCGAGGAGCCCCGTCAGGCCGGTCAGGAAGGTCCTCCGGCGGTAGTCCATGGCCGTCACTCACCACCGTGGACAAGGCGGCGGTTGCGCTCGGAGCCCTTCTCGAACTGCGAGGCGACGGGGAAGTAGCTCGCGAGGAACACCGCGAGCGCGTCGGCCTGCTCGTCCTCGGGGACGTCGCCGTCGTGGTAGTCGTTGATGCAGAACACGTCGTGGGAGCGGGTCGCCAGGATCCGGTGGAGCCGGACGTGGTGCTCGCGCAGACCGACGTTCACAAAGGCGGAGCTGATGGCTCCGGGCATGCTGCGGCCGGTGAAGACCCCGTACCAGTGGTGCAGCGACGAGGCGATCGCGAGGTCGGTGCGGGCGCGGAACTGCGCGGACGCGGTGAGCCCCATCTCCTCGGCGAAGCGCTCCTCCATCTCCTCCAGGGTGCTGCGGCGCAGCGGGTGGGGGGTGTGGAGGAAGGTGTTGGTGACGGTCTTGCCGAACTCCTTCTCGATCAGGGCCCGGTTGTTCTTGGCCGCGGCGAAGACGAGGTCGCTGTCGAGCGAGGGGTCGCCGGCCGGGATCGCGGTGGGCGACATGAAGCACTTGGCCGCGCCCGACCCGTGGAAGAAGGACTCGGGCTTCATCGGGCGGCCGAGGAAGACGTCGTCGTTGAAGTAGAGGATGTGCTCGGAGATGCCCTCGATGCGGTGGATGCGGCTCTCGATGGCGTGCGAGTTGAAGGAGGGCAGCTTGCCGGTGTCGCCGAAGGCCTCCTTGTGGCTGACGACGCGCACCCGGGGGTGGTCGGTGTCGAGCCAGTCGGGGGTCTGGTCGTCGGTGAGCAGGTAGATGGTGCGCACCCAGGGGGCGTGGAGGTCGAGCGAGCGCAGGGAGTAGCGCAGTTCGTCGCGGCTGCGGAAGCGCGCGGAGCTGCCGGCGGACTCGGCGGCGAGGATGCCGTGCTCCGCCTGGGTCTTCTCCTTGCGGGCCAGCCACGCGGGGTCGGTGCCGTCGACCCAGGTGTAGACGACGTCGATGGGGAAGTCGACCTCGTCGACGAAGGTCCTGGCGAAGGCGTCGATGGTGCGGTAGTCGCGCTCGCCGATGCGGGTGACGGCGGACCGGGTGAGCTCGGTGCGGGGCAGGGTGGCGCCGTAGCGGGTGTTGCCGGGGACGGTGACGGTGGTCTCGTCGTCCTCGGTGTCCTGCCAGAAGACGACGTCGCAGCCGTAGACGCCGCTGACGCGCAGCTGGCCGCCGCCGGTGAGGACGGGGCGGAAGACGCGGATGCGGGTGCAGTTGGCCGGGATGACGTCGGGGGTGAGGAAGGAGGCGAGGACGGTGCGCAGCACCGAGCCGCGGTCGTTGAGCAGGCCCGCGTAGACGGGCTCGTCGCGGTAGCGCTCGGCGAAGTCGGCGACGAAGGCGTCGCGGTCGGCGCCGTCGACGGCGATGGTGTGCCGCAGCATGGCGGTGGGGGTGAGCGCGTAGGACAGGCCGAGCGCGTCGAGGACGTCGACGGCGAGGTCGAGGTTGTCCTGCATCACCTCGAAGGGGGTGGTGTTCTCCTTGATGAGGCAGATCTGGCCGCCGGCCCGCTTGACGTCGGGGCGCGCGGCTTCGATGCGCACTTCCTGGGCCTTGTGGGCCACGTCGGAGAACGGCCGGTCGACGCCCTTGGGGACGGCCGCGCCGGCGATGCCGCCCTCGGCGTCGGCGGCGGCCTGGAGGGCGCGGCGGCGGGCCTTGGCGGCCTCGCGGTCGCCGCTGTCGCGGTCCTTGGCGAGCTCCTCCAGGAGCTGGTTCCACTCCTGGGTGACCTGGCCGCCGGTGAAACGGGCGGAGTTCTTGTGCGCCTCGGCGCCCATCTCGCGGCGGAGGTCGTCGTCGTCCATCAGCCGGGCGAGGGCGTCGGCGAGCTCACCCTCCTCGCCGAGCGGGACGAGCAGGCCGTCGCGGCCGTCGGTGAGGATCTCGCCGGGGCCGTTGGGGCAGTCGTAGGCGACGACGGGCACGCCGGCGGCCTGGGCCTCGACGAGGACGAGGCCGAACGCCTCGACGCGGGAGGTGAGCATGGCGATGGACGCCTTGGCCCACTCCTCGGCCATGTTGGCGGTGGAGCCCACGAGCTGGACCTGGTCGGCGACGCCGAGGTGGCCGGCGAGGCTCTTCAGCGCGCGCATGCGCGGGCCGCCGCCGAGGACGCGCAGGGTCCAGCGGGGGCGGTCGGCGGCGACGGTCGCGAAGGAGCGTATGGCGTGCTCGACCTGCTTCTCGCCGGCGAGGCGGGCGCCGAGGACGACGGTGCGGGTCTCCAGGGTGGAGCGGGGGCGGAAGCCGTCGGGCAGGGAGTTGCCGATGGTGGCCAGCCGGGGGGCGCACGCGCCGAGGGTCTCGGCGAACCAGTCGCGGGTGCGGCTGGTGAGGGAGACGAGGGCGTCGATGTGCGAGGTGTACATCCGCAGCGGCTCGCCGGTGACGCCGCGCAGCTCGGAGACGCGGTGGTCGAGGTGGACGGTGAGCACCCGGCGGGGGGCGAGCTGGGCCATGTACGCCATCAGGGACGGGGTGGTGGAGACCAGCACGTCCGTGTCGATGGTGTGGAGGGCCTCGGTGAGCTCGAGGTCGGCGAGGCGGTTGAAGACGGCCTCCCACTCGGGGCGGACGAGCTCGCTGGGGGTGGCGGCCAGGCGCCGGTAGGCGGCGGCCATGTCGGAGCCGGAGGCCGCGTCGCTCCGCACGGGGCGCTGCGCCTCGCCACGGGCGTCGACGAGGTGGCGGACGCGCACGGCACCGCTGTCGAAGAACGCCTCGTCCTCCGTACGGAAGACGCTGAGGATCTCCACGTCGTGCTGCCGTGCCAGCAGCTCGGCGAGGGTCATGGTGGCGCGTTCGGTCCCGCCCATCGTGTCGGCGGAGGTCAGCAGAAAGGTGATTTTCACGTGCGGCCTTCGTGGTGTGCGGCGGTCCGGTGGCGGTTTCCCGGTGTCCCTAGCGGGGACCGGTTGCGCCGGCGGCTGGCGTGCGCGGGGTGCAGACGAGCTGGAGCGCGCCGCGGCGGGTGTACTGGGGCTTGACCTGGACGAAGGTGCCGTCCTCGGCCCGTACGGTGAACTTGGGCGGGGTGACGACCTGGCGCGGGGAGCGCAGGTCGTGCTCGCGGCGGCCGATCTCCAGCGGCTTGGTGCCGCGGGCGCCGCGGGGCAGGCGCAGGGTCAGGGTCTGCCGGCGGGAGGTGTCGATCAGCTGGGCCAGGGGCACGGTCAGCCGCCAGGCGCTGGGGTCGCCGGGCAGCGGCTCGGCGGGCCGGCGGTCGAGGGCGTGCTTGCGGTCCAGCTCGGCGACCTCGACGACGGGGCGCTCCCCCTCGGCGATGGCCGTGCCGGAGCCGTAGATCGCGAAGAGGACGCCGACGTCGCTGAAGGAGCGCTCGACGCGCAGCACCTCGGCGCGGGCCCGGGCCGGGGCGACGGTCAGCCGCAGCTGGCCGGCGGGGGTGATGCCGAGCCGGTGGCGGCGGCCCGTGACGGCGCAGGTGGCCAGGGCGCGGGTGGGTCCGGTGTAGCTGGGGGCGCCGTCGCCGAGGAGGCGCATCCGCAGGGCGGCGCGGCCCTCGTGCCGGGCGGGCTCCAGCTCCAGGGAGAGGTGCCAGCGGCCGGGGGTGACGGGGACGCCGCCCAGGCGCTCGCCGAGGAGGGTGGTGGCGGTCACGGAGAGCTCGCCGTTCTCCTCGCGGCCCAGGGCTGCCTCGGCGCGCAGGCGGGTGGCACCGCTGACGAGGACGAGGTGGGCCGTGGTGCCGGTGTCGCCCTCGGGGAGGGTGCCGGCGGGCAGCGTCGCGTGCAGGTTCAGGGTGTGGCCGTCGAGTACGGCGGCGTACTGGACGCGGGCCGCGGAACCCTGGGCGGCGGGCATCAGGACGGAGTCGACGTAGGTGTCGCGGCCGGTCGCGAGCCCGGTGTTCACCCGGCGGCGGACCGTCTGGCCGACCTTCCAGGCAGGGCTGCGGGTCAGCGCGATACGGGCCGACTTCTTGATCACGCGCAGGGCGTGGCGGGGCGCGGTCACGGGCGCACCCCGCGGCCGCTGGGGGTCATGATCTGAGCGTGCACCCATTCAGGGTAAACGTCGGTAGGCGTCGTGCCGGAGGGCGGAATCGGATAATTCCACTACCACCCCGGTTCTACGGGGACGTTACCGGGTGGTGAAATACCCCACAGGGCGACGAGGCAACCAAGTGTGCCCGGCGGGCGTGGATCCCTTGAGGGGCACGGCCGGGAGCGGTGCGCGGGGCTCGCCCCCGGGCGCTCCCCGGCGGCGCCGGAGGGGCATCGGGGCGGTGGCCTGCGATTGCCCCGCCGCGAAGCCCTCTGGTAAGTACTTGAGTCTCTGTCTTTTTCCGGGCCGGTCGTCACTGGACGTACTGGTTGTTTTACGCGTTGTGCCGCATCGGCGAGATGCGGCCGAGGGGTTGAAGCGATCTTGACTATCGACCATTCGACCTCGACCCCGGCCACCGCGGGCACGGGCGGCTCCGTCCCGGCCCAGCGCACGGACGACGCCACGCCCGCCCCGGCCTCCGCTCCCGCCCCCGGGAACGCTCCCGTGAAGCGCGGTGCCAACCCCGAGAAGTCCGGCCTGGTCAAGGCCTACCGCCGGCTGCTGCCGGAGAGCGCCCGCCGCGCGATCGCCCAGCGGGTCTCCGTCGAGACCCGCGGCGCCCTGATGCAGCACATGGCCGACTCCCTCGACCTGGAGCAGCGCCGCCAGAAGCTGCGCGGCAAGCGGCTCCAGCGCCGCTTCGCCGACGGTTCCGACGCCGCCTCCGACGCCGCCGCGGCGCCGCGCGTGGTCCTCGTCGACGGCAAGGCCCACATCGCGCTCGTCGACCCCGGTCCCACCCCGCACGGCTCCCGCGCCGCCGCCCTGGACCTGGTCTGCACCGCGCTGGAGCAGGCGGAGATCGACTACTTCTGCGTCCGGGCCGCGACCACCGAGTCCGCCCCGGTCGTCGCGGTCGCCGCCGCCGACCGCCGCCGGGTCCAGCAGCAGCTGGCCCGGCTGTGCGCCCGAATACCGGGCTACGTCGCCCCGGTGAACCGGGAGAACGCGCCCGGTCAGGCGCTCCCCGGCTTCGTCCCGGGCACCTGGCGCCAGGTGGAGAAGAGCCCCGCCACCCGTGTGACGTGGTTCCGCACCACCGCCGACGGCTCGTACGTCCTGGGGCAGGAGCACGGCTGCGACATCCAGTTCTGGACGCGTGAGGACGGCCCGCACGGGCCGCTGCTCGTCGCGCCGCGCCGCAACGGCGTGGTCGAGGAGGTCCCGGCGGACGAGGCCGACGCGTCCGTGGACGCCCCCGTCGAGCTGTTCACCGGCCCGCTGGGGGACGCGCCGCGCCCCGGGCGGACCACGGTCCGCACCCGCCCGCAGTTCACGATCCGGCTGCCGCAGGACATCCCCTTCCCCATCGACGTCGTCTACACCTGGGTGGACGGCAGCGACCCCGTCTGGGCCGCTCGCCGCGCCAAGGCCCAGGGCGCCGACGCCTCCGTCGAGGAGCTCCACGAGGAGGCGGCGAACGACGCGCGCTACCTCAGCCGCGACGAGCTGAAGTACTCGCTGCGCTCGCTGCACCAGTTCGCGCCCTGGGTGCGCAACGTCTACCTGGTCACGGACGACCAGACGCCGTCCTGGCTGGACACCTCGCACCCCGGCGTCCACGTGGTCAGCCACAAGGAGATCTTCTCCGACCCGAACGTCCTGCCGACGTTCAACTCGCACGCCATCGAGAGCCAGCTGCACCACATCGAGGGCCTGTCGGAGCACTTCCTCTACTTCAACGACGACGTCTTCCTCGGCGCCCCGCTGACCCCGCAGACGTTCTTCCTCTCCAACGGCCTCACCAAGTTCTTCCCCTCCCCCGCGCTGGTCCCCCTCGGCGAGCACCGCCCCGAGGACCCGCCGGTGGCGGCGGCCGCGAAGAACAACCGGGCGCTGGTGGAGGAGGGGTTCGCCACCACCTTCACCCAGAAGATGCGGCACGTGCCGCACGCGCTGAGCCGCGCCGTCCTCACCGAGCTGGAGGAGCGCTACGCCGAGGCCCACGCGGCCACCGCCGCCGCGCGCTTCCGCAGCCCCGAGGACCTCTCGCTGGCCTCCTCGCTCCACCACTACTACGCGTACCACCAGGCCCGGGCGATACCGTCCGACCTCCGCTACCACTACATGGACCTGGCGCACCCGAACACCTCGCGCCGCCTCAACCGCCTGCTGGCGCACCGCGACCTGGACGTGTTCTGCATCAACGACACGGTCTCCACGGCGGACGACCTGGCGCGCACGGACGCGCTGATAGCGCCGTTCCTGGAGGGCTACTTCCCGGTCCCGAGCCCGTACGAGAAGCGCGCCTGACCTGTTGTTCTTCTAGTTGAACGGCACGTTCAGGCAGGCGAGCCGCGCCCCCGCCGTACCGGCCTTGCCCGGCGCGGTCTCGGTGGCGTGCTCGTGGATGACGACGGAACGGGCCTCGCCGGCCCGGAAGTGCCACTTCACGGTGGCGGCGGAGCGGCCGTTGCCGCGTTTGTCGGTGGTGAGGTCCAGCCACGCCTCGTTGTGCGGGTTGGCGTATTTCGGGTCCACGGACGGGGACTTGGGGTCCTTGACGTCCTGGTAGTGCGGACCGGATTCGTCGGGCGCGTTGCCGCACGGATTCGTGTGGACGTGCGCCCCGTACGTCCGGCTCGCCTGGAGCCCTCGCACCCTCAGCTCGACCCGCGTCCCGTCCTTGCCCTTCCGTTCCAGCACGGCGACCCGGCTCTTCTCGGGCACGCCTTTCTTGTCGAACGTCACCGCCCGCCGCGTCCCGCCACCGGCGGCCTCGAACTGCCCGTACACGTCCACGCCATGACGGGGCGTAGGGGGCGTCGCGGACAGGGGCATGGCGGCGACGGCGAGCGAAGCGGCGACGGCTGACACGAGAAAGGACATGTTCCGCCCCTTTCAGGCGCGGTTCCCTGCAGGATCCCCGCCCACGCTAGCCGCGCGCCGTGAGGGGCGCGCGGTGAGGACCGCGCCCGGAAAGCACCGCTGCGGGGCGTCGGCGCTCACCCGTGCGGGGGACACCACCGCCGCCCCGGCGCCCGTCGGCCACACCGCCGCGGGCGTGACGAGCAACGCGGCCGCCGCGGCGTCCGGGCGAGCGCTTTCAGGACGGTCATGGCGGTCTCCCGGGGCCGAGGGGTCCGGACAGGACGGACACACCGGATTCTGCTGCCCGCCGGCGGGGCCCCCGGACGCGCCACGCGCGGGCGGTGCGGATGTCCTCCGTACGGGTGATGGGACGGACGCCGCCGCGCCTCACGCGCCCAGTGGACCAATGGGGTTAACCCGGAGGCGTCAAGCCGGCCCGGCCGCCCGGGTTCGGCGATATTCCCCGATATGGCCGGGAACCGACACCATCAGCGCCGCTTCGAGAAGGGCACGTGGGAGCTCCGCGAAGGAGCCCGCTCGCGCATCGGCGAACTCCGGGCGCGCGTCCGGATCGCGAAGGACAGAGCGCTCATGGACGCCGACCCCGAGGTGCGGGCCGCGGCCCCGGCGCTGGCCGAAGAGGCGTTCGCGGAGCTCCAGGCGGCGGCGGAAGCACTCAGCCACGGCGACCACCCCGGCCGCCGGCCGAACAAGCACCTCGCGGTGGCGAACGTCCGCATCGACGCGGCGTACGGCCTGATGCTGCGCATGGCCCCGCTGTCCGACGTCCAGGCGCTGATGCCCGGCCTGGTGGCCCTCGTGCGGGAGCAGCTGCCGGTCACCGACGAACGGCGGAAACGGGCCGAGGAGATCGCGCGGGAGACCTGCGACGCCCCGCTGACCCCCGCCCAGCGCGCGGCCCTCGTCGGCGCGGTCGTCACCGCCCAGCAGGCCCTGCAGCGCGAGAAGCTCCGCGCGATCGGCTTCGTCCGCATCGTGGTGATCGTCAGCCTGGGGCTGGCGGCGATGGCCCTCGCGGTCGCCGTGCTCGGCGTCTGGGCGCCGGACGTGGTGCCGCTGTGCTTCCGGCCGGAGGGGATCGGCGTCGTCTGCCCCACGGGCATGGAGCCGCCGTCCGATGTGAAGGACATCGACGAGGCGTTCGGCAAGGCGGCGTCGAAGTGGGACTACCCCGTGGTCGAGATGACCGGGACCGTGGCCGCGTCGGTGGCCGCCGCGCTGTCCCTGCGCCACATCAGGGGCACGTCCGCCTCCTACAACGTGCCGGTGGCGCTGGCGCTGCTGAAGCTGCCGATGGGGGCGCTGACCGCCGTCCTGGGCCTGCTGCTGATGCGCGGCGACTTCGTCCCCGGCCTCAGCGCCCTGGACTCCTCCGCGCAGATCATCGCCTGGGCCCTGATCTTCGGCTACGCCCAGCAGGTGTTCACCAAGTTCGTCGACGACCAGGGCCTGGCCGTGATGAACGCCATCGGCGGCCCGCACGCCCGGCCCTACGCGGGGTCGGGGAGCGAGCCGCGGGAGGTGGTCTAGCCGCGGGAGGTGGTCCGGCCGCGGGAGGT
Organism: Streptomyces sp. UNOB3_S3; assembly: GCF_020740895.1. Classification (GTDB taxonomy): domain Bacteria; phylum Actinomycetota; class Actinomycetes; order Streptomycetales; family Streptomycetaceae; genus Streptomyces. The sequence goes on from NZ_JAILXP010000023.1 coordinate 32,063, forward strand.
GGTCCGGCCGCGGGAGGTGGTCCGGCCGCGGGAGGTGGTCCGGCCGCGGGAGGTGGTCCGGCCGCGGGAGGTGGTCCGGCCGCGGGAGGTGGTCCGGCCGCGGCCGAAAGTGGCTACATCAGCCGCAGTTGCCCGCCGGGCGGGTGCGGGTGACCAGGTCGGCGTAGCCGGCGGAGGAGTCGATCCACACCACCTGCGTGCCGGACACCGCCGCGGGCAGGCCCTGCTCGCCGCGGTTGCAGGACATCCGGGCGCGGCGCGAGCCGTCCGCGGAGAACTGCCACAGCTTGGGCAGGGTCTCGTTGCGGTACTGGGTGTCGGGCGTGCGCGACCAGACCGTCACCGCGTCCTCGGAGGCCGTCAGCGACGCCGGGTACAGCGCGTCCGCGCCCTGCTCCTTGCTGATGTCGATCACGCCGGTGCCGTCGAGGTTCGCGCGCCGGACGGCCCGCTGGCCCTGGTCGGCGATCTCGTCGACCGTCCAGAAGACGTACTTGCTCGTGATGGCGGTCTGGCCGACGTTCAGGGGCGTGCCGAGCTGCGGCATCACGGTCGTCTTCCCGGACGCGATGTCGAAGACCTTCACGGAGTACTCGTACTTCCCGTGCCCCTTGTAGATGCGCGTACCGTAGGCGATCTTCCCGCCCTTCAGGGAGTGCTGGGCGATCGCGTCACGGCGGCTGACGGCGTCGTCGAGGTAGGTCGGTTCCGTGTCGCCCTTGCGCAGGTACCCCAGAAGCGCGGCGCCGCGCCGGAAGTTCTGGACGAAGACGACGACGTCGCCTTCCACCTTCGCCTGCTGGTGGAACCCGTACCGGCTCTGCACCAGCGTCTTGACGGGGCCGCCCGCCAGCGACCGCGACAGCAGGTCGGCGCCGAAGCGCCCGCGCGCCTCCCAGACCACGGTCCTGCCGTCGGTGACCGGGTTGATGTGGTACCGGCCGTCGTTGGGGCTGATCAGCTTCTTCTCGCCGGTGCCGTCCGCGCGGCCGGCCCAGACCGAGTAGGCCTCGCTGCCGCTCTCGTTCGACTTGGACGCGACCCACCAGCCGCCGCCCGCGCCGGGGCGCGAGTCCTTGGTCTCGAGCTTGCCCAGCAGCTGGTCGGTGTCGGCGCCGATGGCCAGTTCCCAGTCGGTGACGATGCCGTGGCCGTTGAAGGCGCGCGTGACGGCGTTCAGGTCCTTCGCGGAGACCTTGAGGTCCTTGGCCGCCGCGACGACGGCGTTGCGACCCTCGGTGAAGCCGTCCAGCGGGGTCATGTACTCCGTGAGCGCCCGGTAGACGATCCTGTCGGCGAGGGTGCGGTCCAGGTCCTTGCGGATGTCCCACAGGGCGCCGGAGAAGATGGTGGAGTTGAGGTGGACGCCGCCGTTGTCGGTGCCGAAGTCGACGCCGAGGAAGGACTTGGAGGTCGTCCTGCCGTCGTTCATGTCCCGGGTGGCGCACGCGCGCGGGGACTTCGTCCGGCACAGCCCCTCGCCCAGCAGGCCCGCTTCCGGGCTGTCCATGGGCGTTCCGTGCGCGTCCGTGTCGATGGCGTTGCCGAAGTAGTCGGCGATCGCCTCGTTGAGGGCGCCGGACTGGCCCGCGTAGACGAGGTTGGCGCTGTTCTCGACGACGCCGTGCGTCATCTCGTGCCCGACGACGTCCAGGGCTGCGGAGAACGGGCGGTACTCCGCGTCGCCCCCGCCGTACACCATCTTGGTGCCGTCCCAGAAGGCGTTGACGTACGGGGTCCCGTAGTAGGTGACGCCGACCATGGAGTTGATGGCCATGCCCCGGCCGTCGAGGCTGTCCCGGCCGTGGACGGACTTGTAGTAGTCGTAGACCCTCCCCGCCGCCCAGTGGGCGTCGACGGCGCCGGCCTCGGTGGCCTCCTTGCCGAAGGCGGGGTTCGGCGACCTGAACTCCAGGACGTCGGAGGGCCATTGGCGCGAGACCTCGTCGACGCTCTTCTTGCGGACGTCCCAGGTCGAGATCGCGGCCTTGCTGCCGTCGCGCATGCGGGCGGCGTCGCGCATGACGTACTGGTTGTTCGAGGGCTCGTGGGTCAGGTCGAGCTCGACGGTCCTCCCGTCGAACTTCACGCCGGATCCCTTGACGGCGGAGCCGTCGGCGGCGACCCGCTGCCCGGGAGCGGACATCGATCCGGACGCGGACCTGCCGCCTCCGGCCGTGCCGAATGTCTTGATTCCGCTGTACTGGAGGATGGGGTATCCGGCCTGGGCGTCGACGTACACCTCGCGCAGCACGGGCTGCCGGGTGGCGGGGTCGGTGCCACGGACGGTCACGTGGTGGGTGAGCACCCCGGGCCCCTTGGGCAGCACGACGAGGCCGTGGGCGGTGCCGGTCAGCGGCGGGGCGTCCCCCTCGTCGCCGGTGTCGACGGCGAAGCCCTCGCGGTCGAGCTGGGCGAGCGTCGCGTCGACCGCGCGCTCGACAGCGAGTTCCTCACTCACCTCGGGCGTGGTGCCGGTGGTCAGCGCTGTGAAGTACTTGCCCGACGCGCCGGTCACGACACGTTTGCCGTTCTTCTTCTCCATGCGGACGACGTACTGGCCGCCGAGGACGTCGACGCCGTGGTGCTTCTGCTGGAGCCGTACGGTCTCGGAGGCGCCGTTCGTGAGGGACTGGACGGGGGCGAGGTCACGGTCGGGACGGTCGATGCGGTAACGGTTCTTCTTCTCCGCGAGGTGCCGCTTCGCCGCGTCGGCGGCGCTGCCGCCCGCCCCGGCGTCCTCACGGATGCCACCCACCAGGGAAGGGGTGGAGGTCCCCTTCCCCGGCACCACCTCGGCGGGCCCCGGGGTGGGCGGTGCGGCGACGGCCTGGGCCGGCACCACGGACACGACAAGGGCGGCCGCGCCGATCAGCGCGGCCGCCCCTGCTATGCCGCTCTTCGCGGCCTGTCTTCTGTCTGATCCTCTGCCTGAACGCGCTCTGGACGTGCGCACGATTCCCCCTCGTACGTACCGGAACGTTCACGGGAAAGCTTCGGTCGGCGCATATGCAACCGGTGGGGGGTGGGTCGCACAATGG
>NZ_JAILXP010000230.1 GCF_020740895.1 Streptomyces sp. UNOB3_S3
GCTGGGGGCGGGGGCGGCGGTGCTGACCGCGTCCCGGGTGGCGGCCTACCACCGGCGGGACCTGGACAGCGGGGTCGCGGCGATGGAGCAGGGCCTGACCCGCTACCACCGCTCGGCGGAGTACCAGGCGCGCACGGGGGACGCCCACGCGGCGGAGGAGTTCGTCACGGCGCTGGTCATGGGCACCGAGGAGCACCCCGCCGCGCGGGACGGGGCGCCCGGCGAGGTGCCGGTGGTGTTCGTCGACTGCGGGCACCCGCCGCCCTTCCTGATCGGCGCCGACGGCGGGGTGCGCGAGCTGTGCCCGGCGGAGCCCGGGCTGCCGCTGGGGCTCGGCGAGCTGGTGGACGCGCCCCGCTCCCGGCAGCAGGTCACGCTGCCCCCGGACTGCCGGGTGCTGGCCTGCACCGACGGGGTGACCGAGGCGCGCGGCCGGGACGGCGGCTTCTACCCGCTGGCCGAGCGGCTGGACGCGTGGGCGGCCCTGCCCACCCCGGAGCTGCTGGGGCGGCTGCGCGCGGACCTCGCCGCGCACACGGGCGGCCGGCTCCAGGACGACGTGGCGGTGCTGGTGGTGGAGCGGGCACCCGGGAACGGCACGGGCGCCGAGGGCGGGTGAGCGCGGCCGGCCGGTCAGCGGCGGAGGAGCTCGAACGCCACGCCCGGCCGGCCGCCGAACCGCTCGGCGACCCCCGCCATGGTGCCCGTCAGGAACGTCCGGCAGTAGTGCTCCGGATCCTCCCCGGTGAGCCCCGCGATATAGGTGCGGTGACAGAGCAGGGACGCGACGGCCCGCTCGAAACCGGCGCCCGCGTCGACGGCGTGGGTGGGGTGCGGGGAGCCGGCGACGGCCACGTACCGCACGCCGTTCCACGGCGGCAGGTCGTCCTCGACCAGGTCGGGGAAGATCCAGCGGTTGTCCGCGTCGGCGACGGCGTCCAGCGCGGCCCTGCCCACGGCCCGGTGGTCGGGGCTGTTCCAGTACCCGCCGGGCCAGGTGTCGTGGTGGTTGAGGGTCACCACCAGCTCCGGGCGGTGGCGGCGGATCGCGGCGGCGAACTCCCGGCGCAACGGCAGGCCGTACTCGATGACCCCGTCGATGTGCCCCAGGAACTCCACGCTCGTCACGCCGACGGCCGCCGCGCTCGCCCGCTGCTCCGCCTCGCGCAGGGGCGCGGCCTCGTTCGGGGAGAGGGAGTCGATGCCCGCCTCCCCGAAGGAGGCCAGCAGATAGGCGCACGAGCGGCCGTCGTCGGTCCAGGTGGCGAAGGCGGCCGAGGCGCCGTACTCCAGGTCGTCGGGGTGGGCGACGATCGCCAGGGCGCGGGTCCAGTCGGTGGGCATCTCGGCGAGGGGCGCGGTCATGACGGCAGCGTAGGCCGGTGGCGCCGTTCCTCTTCACTCTTCCTCGCGACACGCGGGAACCAGATGGACGCGCGGTCCGACTATCTGGTCCGGGTCCGCTGCAATGGCCCCGGTGAACGTCGAGCTTTATGGAGAGTTACTGATGCGCCCTCGTGCGTGGTGCGGTGTGCTGGCCGCTGTGGCCCTGTCGGCGACGGCCTGTGGTGGCGGTGGCAGTGAGACGGAGAAGGCCGACGGCGCCGGGGCGGCCGCCCCGGCACGGTCCGGCTTCCCGGTGACCGTCACCGACTGCATGGGGGCGCGGACGACGTTCGACGCGGCGCCCAAGAAGATCGTCACCAGCAACGCCGCCGGCCTGGAGCTGCTGATGTGGCTGGGCGCGGGCGACAAGGTCGCCGGCACGGGCTTCCCGCCCGGCAAGGGCGCGCTGCCGGAGCAGTACGGCGAGGCCGGGGCGAAGGTGCCGGTGCTGGGCAGGAGCGTGATCCCCAAGGAGAAGCTGCTCGGCTCGGGCGCCGACCTCTACGTGGACGCCTTCTCCTCCATGAAGAACATGGGCAAGATGGGCGACGCGCCCACGGCCGAGGAGTTCAAGGCGGCGGGCATCAAGCATGTCTTCCTGAAGTCCACGGCCTGCGCCTCCATGGCCAAGGCCCCCCGCACGGACCTCTCCGGCGTCGAGGCCGACGTCCAGGAGCTCGGCAAGGTCACGGGCGCCTCGGCCCGCGCGACCGAGCTGGTCGCGGGGATGCGCAAGAAGACGGACGAGGTCCGGGACGCGCTCAAGGACGTGCCGGCCGACAAGCGGCCCACGTACTTCCTCTTCGACTACGACGCGGGCACCAAGCAGCCGATGGCCGTGTGCAACCGCCAGGTGGCCAACGCCGTGATCGGCATGGCGGGCGGGCGGAACGTCTTCGCCGACTGCGACGGCGACTTCAAGCCCGTCGGCTGGGAGGACGTCGTGGCCAAGGACCCGGAGTGGATCCAGCTGGCCGTCCGCAACCGCGGCAGCGAGGAGGCCAACGCCAAGGCCTTCGACGAGGCCGCCGAGTTCCTCAAGACCTTCCCCGCGACGGCCGGCCTCAAGGCCGTCCAGGAGGGGCACTTCGTGCGCATCAACTCCGAGCGCACCACCATCGGCGGGGTGCGCAGCGCCGACACCGTGCGGGAGATCGCCCACACCCTCCACCCGGACCGGGTCAAGTAGATGACGGCGCTCGCCGCCGCCGGCACGGCGGAGGAGGAGGCGGAGCCGGGCGTCCGCACCGTGGGCGCCGGCTGGGTCTGCGCGGCCCTGGCCGTCGCGCTGGTGGCGGCGCTCGCCGCGTCCGTGTGCCTGGGCTCGACCCGGGTGCCGCTGGACGAGGTGTGGTCGGCGGTGGTGCGCGGGGTGAGCGGCCAGGAGCCCGCGCCCGGCACCCAGGACCTGATCGTCTGGCGGCTGCGGGTGCCGCGCGCGCTGCTGGCGGCCGTGGTGGGCGCGGGCCTGGGCCTGGTCGGCACGGCCGTCCAGGCCCTGGTCCGCAACCCGCTGGCGGACCCGTATCTGCTGGGCATCTCCAGCGGCGCGTCCCTGGGCGCGGTCGGGGCGCTCGTCCTGGGGGCGGGCGCGGGCGGGGCGCTGGGCGTCGGGCTGTCCTCGGCGGCGTTCGCCGGGGCGCTCGCCTCCTTCGCCCTGGTGTGGGCCTTCGCCCGGCGCGGGGGCGGCTTCCGGCCGCTGCGCCTGGTGCTGGCGGGGGTGGGCATCGGGCAGTTCCTGTCCGGCTTCACCCACTACCTGGTGCTCCAGGCGGGCGACGAACAGCGCACGCGCGGCGCGCTGTTCTGGCTGATGGGCTCCCTCGGCGGCGCCCAGTGGGCCACCCTCGCGCTGCCCGCGGCCGCCGTCGTGGCGGCCACGGCGGTCCTGCTGGCCCGCGCCCGGGCCCTCAACGCGATGCTGATGGGCGACGAGACGGCCGCGAGCCTGGGCGTCGACGTCACCCGGCTGCGGCGCGAGCTGTTCGTGGCCACGAGCCTGCTGACGGGCGTGCTGGTGTCGGTGTCCGGGGCGATCGGCTTCGTGGGCCTGATGGTCCCGCACGCCTGCCGGATGCTCGTGGGCGGCGACCACCGCCGGCTGCTTCCGGTGGCCGCGCTGTTCGGCGCCGTGCTGCTGACGGTCGTCGACCTGGTGGCCCGTACCGCCCTGCCCGACCAGGAGCTGCCGGTGGGCGTGGTCACCTCCCTCATCGGCGCGCCGACCCTGCTCTACCTGCTGGACCGACGTCTGGAGCGGCCATGAGGATCTCCGTCGAGGGCCTGGAGGTCCGGCTGTCCGGCCGGACGGTGGTCTCCGGGGTCGACCTGCTCGCCGCCGAGGGCGAGATCGCGGGCCTCGTGGGCCCCAACGGCAGCGGCAAGTCGACCGTGCTGCGCACGGTCTACCGGCACTTGCGCCCGCACGCGGGCCGGGTGCTGGTCGGCGGCACGGACATCCGGGAGCTGTCCGCCGCGGCCTCCGCCCGCCGGGTGGCGGCACTGCCCCAGGAGCGGGGCACGGACTTCGAGCTGTCGGTCCGCGAGGTCGTCGCCATGGGCCGCACTCCCTACAAGCGGGCCTTCGCCGGCGAGGACGCCGCCGACCGCGACGTGGTGGCCGAGGCCCTGACCCATGTGGGCATGGCCCACGCGGCGCGGCGCCGCTTCTCGGCGCTGTCCGGCGGTGAACGCCAGCGGGTCCTGCTGGCCCGCGCGCTGGCCCAGGCCCCCGAGGTGCTGGTGCTGGACGAGCCGACCAACCACCTGGACGTCCGCCACCAGGTGGAGCTGCTGACCCTGTTGCGCGCCCAGCGCCGCACCACCCTCCTCGCCCTCCACGACCTCAACGCGGCCGCCTCGGTCTGCGACCGTCTCCACGTCCTCCACGACGGCGCGGTGGTCGCCTCGGGCACCCCGCGCGAGGTCCTCACGGCCGAGCTGCTGGCGGAGGTGTTCGGGGTGCGGGCGGCGGTGGTGGAGCACCCGCTGACGGGCGATCCGTTGATCGCGTTCGACCACCGGGCGGCGGTGGGGGCGGATCTGACGACGGCCGGGTGAGGCGGGCCGGGCATCGGGCCCGGCCCGCCTCACGACGACAGCCCGCTACGGAGTCACGGCTACGGCACGATCGTCCAGCGCTGACGGGCGTCGTCGTTGCAGTTCTGGATCGTCACATAGGCCGGCGTACTCGATGTCCCGGCGCTGGGTGCCGGCGTTGTCGGCGCGGCTGGTGCTCAGCGCGGTGCCGTCGCGGTCGGACCGGCCGAAGGTGTCCAGGTAGAGGCCGTTCCACGCGCGCAGCCGGACCCGCCCGTCGCCCTTCTCCCACGTGCGCGCTTCCACCGCGCGGGAGTTGTCCCACCACTGCCGGGCTGTCGCCGCACGCGAGGGCCGCGACCGCCTGCTCGTTGCCCGCACCGGTCAGGCACAGCTCCGGCCGGACCGAGTTGTGCCGGCGCAGCGGGCCGCCGGGGGCACCCGGCACCGACCAGCAGTCCGGCCGTCAGGAGCACGGAGGTGAGGGTCGCGTTCAGCCGCCGCGGTCCACGCGGTCCGGGGCCAGAGCGTCAGCTCCCGTGGCCCAGCTCCCGCGCCATGACGGCACGGAAACCGCGCGCGGGCCGCCCGGTGAGGCGCCGGACGGTGTCGGTGACACGGTCCTCCGCCCCCTCGGCGATGGCCCGGTCCATGCCGGCCAGCATCGCCGCGAACTCCTCGGGCATCAGCGCGGCGAGCCGGTCGCGCAGCTCCTCGTAGGACAGCGGCCGGTGGACCACGGGCCGGCCGGTGACCTCCGTGACGACCGCGGCGACGTCGTCGTGGCTGAGCGCCTCGGGTCCGGTGAGGACGAGGTCGGTGTCGGGGGCGTGTTCGTCGGTCAGGGCGTGGACGGCCACGGCGGCGATGTCCTCGGCGTCGACGAAGCCGACCCGGCCGGTCCCGGCGGCGGTCAGGATGACGCCGTCGGCCCGGATGCTCCGGGCGTGGAGGTGGTCGCCGGTGAAGTTCTGCATGAACCAGGACGGCCGCAGCACCGCCCACTCGTCGAAGATGCCCGGCAGCGCCCGGTGCACCTGCCCCACGGCGGGCCCGCCCTCCGGGATGGAGGAGGCGCTCAGCAGCACCGCGCGCCGCACGCCGGCGGCGCGGGCCCGGCGCAGGAAGGGCAGCACGACGGCCGCGGGATCGGGATCGCCCACGGGCGGGATCACATGGACGCGGTCGGCGCCGTCGAGGGCGGCGGCGTGGGTGCCGGGGTCGTACCAGTCGAAGCGGACCGGCTCGGCCCCGGCCACCGGCGTGCCCTTGCGGCTGGCCGCCCTGACCGCGTGGCCGGCGGCCGTCAGCCGTGCGACGGTGCGACTGCCGGTGGTCCCGGTGGCGCCGATGACGAGCGTGGTGCCGGTGACCGGAGAAGCGTCAACGGCCGAAGAGGCGCGGGCAGTGGTCGTCATCGGCTGCTGCTCATGGCGAAGTCGACGCCGGGTTCGAGGACGGCGAGGGGGTTCCAGTAGTCACGGTAGGAGGTGAAACGCCCGTCCTCGACGGTGACGACGGCGATGTACGTCATGTCGAACGGGCGGCCGGTACGCACCAGCCGGCCGACGCCGCGCATCTCGGCCACGATGGTCCGCGGGTCGGCGGTCGGGTGGATCCGCAGGTCGGCCTCGGGGAAGTCGTGCAGGTCGATGTGGTCGGGATAGGGGCGCATGTAGTCGGCGATCGCCGCCCTCCCGTCCAGCCTCCGGGGCCGGCCCGGGGGCGCGAACGGGAACTCCATCACCCCGTCCTCGGCCCACAGGCCGACCCAGCCGGGCGTGTCCTTGGCGAGCAGGAGTCGCAGGCCGTGGCGGTACAGCTCCGCCGGAGAGATCGATACGGGTACGGGTACGGGCGCGGGTACGGACATGGGTATCCTCCGTCTCATAGAATGCGGACCCTGGGTCCGCTTCAACGATACGGACCCGTGGTCCGCTTTTCAATCGGAGGAACCGCGTGGCCGAGCCCGAGCCCGAACGCAGGACCCGCAAGGACGCCGCCCGCAACCGGCAGGCCGTCCTGGAGACCGCCGACGCCCTCTTCGCCCGGTCCGAGAGCCCCGAGGACCTCACGATGGCCGACATCGCGACGGCGGCCGGCGTCGGCAAGGGAACGCTCTTCCGCGCCTTCGGCGACCGCGCCGGCCTGCTGCGCGCGCTGTACGAGGCCCGGCTCGAACCCATCCGCGAGGCCGCGGAATCGGGCCCGCCGCCCCTGGGGCCCGCCACCCCGCCGCAGGAGCGGGTGCCCGCCCTGCTCGATGCGATCCTGTGCTTCAAACTCGACAACCGCCGCCTGGCACTGGCCCTGGAGGAGAGCGGGAGCGGCGGCCTGTACCAGGCGGAGCACTACGAACGCTGGCACGGCCTGCTCCGGTCCGTGCTGGAGCGGATCCCCGGGATGACCGACCCGGACTTCACCGCCCACGCCCTGCTCGCCGCCACCCGGGCCGACCTCGTCGAGCGCCTGGCCGGCGGGGAAGACGCACAGCGCGAGCGGCTGCGGGCCCAACTGGCGAGCTACGCCGGACGGGTCGTGGCATCCCACCCGGCCCCCACCGGCCAGGACTGACCGGGCCGGCGGGGCTGCCGCCCGGCCTAGGCCAGGGCGCCGCAGTTCGTCTTGTAGCGGGCCACGACGTAGCCGTCGATCTCGCCGCCCCAGTCGACGCACTTGCCCTTGGCGTCCAGGTGGACCGGCCCCGCGTACGAGGTGAAGAAGCCGTACTGCTCCTGCTTGGACTTCAGGTCCTTGTCGCGCTGGATCCAGGAGCCCACCCACAGCGGCGAGCCGGCCGAGCCGTTCCGCTTGGTGACGACGCAGTTCTTGCCGGTGGTGGCGTTGTAGGCCAGGAAGACCGTCCCCCGATCCGGGATCGGGATCTGGTTGACCTGCTTGTATCCGGTGCCGCACTCCTGGTTGTACGCGGCTGCGGCGCGGGCCGGAGCGGCGACGGACGTCCCGGCGCCCGCCACCAGTGTGGTGACGGTCGTGGCGGCCGCGAGCAGCGCGGCTCCCGCGACGCGGGTACGTACAGCACGCTTCATGTGTCCTCCGTGGAGTCGCAATTCGCATGGTGCCGGTTGATCGATGGATGTACGCGGGACGGCCGTCCGTGCCCACACAGACACTCCACACCCCGAAGAGGTTGCGCGCCCCCTCATTCCCACCACGCAAACCGGCCACACGCCGCACGACCGCCCGCGCGCCTTGAATTCACGTCCGGTCGTCGGAGTAGATCACCAGCGTCTGTTCCGGCTGTTCGGCCAGGTGGAAGGCGGTGTAGGCGAATTCGGTCACCCCGCGTCCCGGGGGCCGCAGCCGTTTCCGTCCGCTGTGCCGGACCTGCACGTCGTACCGCGGCCACCAGGCACGCGCTTCAGGGCTGTTCGCGTTCAGCTCGTCGACCAGCCGGGTGTACCGGAGGTCGCCCGGGTGCCGTCCGGCCAGTGTCCTCAGCCGGGCGAGCAGGCCGCGCGCCTCGGGCTCCCAGTCGACCAGGACGGTCCGGGCGGCCGGTTCGAGGAAGACCCAGCGGGCGAAGTTCGCCGGCCGGTCCGCCGCCGCGGTGAGGCGCGGGAACAACTCGTCGGCCGCCTGATTGAGGCTGAGTACGTCGTAGTTGCCGCCGATGATGTACGCCGGATGCGGCTAGAGCAGGAGCGGTACGGCCGCCACCTCGGCGGCGAGCGGCTCGGATTCCCCGGTTCCGGCCGCGGGCGCGTGACCGGCGAGTTCGAAGAGATGGCCGCGCTCGTTCCGGTCGAGCCGCAGCGCCGAGGCGAGGGCGTCGAGCACCTGGTCCGAGGCGCGGATGTCCCGGCCCTGCTCCAGGTAGGTGTACCAAGTGGCGCTGATCCCGGCGAGCAACGCGAGTTCTTCCCGGCGCAGGCCCGGCGTCCGCCGCCGGCCGGTGCCCGGCAGCCCGACCTGATCAGGGGTGATCCGCTCTCTGCGACTGCGGAGGAACGCACCCAGCTCACGGCGCTGATTCGGCTGCGTCTGCATAAAGGATGGCACCTCTGGTTCCAGAATAAACCGGCTCTGGATACCAGGCTAAGCGCCGCCCAGACTGGTTCCCGGCTACCGGTCATCCGGAAAAGGCCGGAAAAGGAAAGAGGAAGACAACGTGTCGGGAATCGACGGCAAGGTCGTGGCGATCACGGGGGCCGGCAGCGGCATCGGCGAGGCGGCGGCACTGCTGCTGGCCGAGCGGGGCGCGCGGCTCGTCCTGGGTGGGCGCCGGACCGAGCGCCTCGCGGAACTGGTGGCGCGGATCGAGAAAGCGGGTGGCACGGCCGTGCAGACCCGCACGGACGTCACCCGTCGGGATGACCTCCACAACCTGGTCGCACTGGCCGGCGAGCGATTCGGCCGGCTCGACGTGCTGGTCGGCAACGCCGGGCTCGGCACCATCTCGCCTCTGGACGATCTGCGGGTCGACGAGTGGGACCGGATGATCGACGTCAACGTCAAGGGCGTGCTGCACGGAATCGGCGCCGCGCTGCCGGTCTTCCGGGCCCAGGGCACGGGCCACTTCATCGCCATCGCCTCGACAGCCGCGTTCCGCGTCGTGCCGGCCATGGCGGTCTACGCCGGCACGAAGTTCGCGGTCCGCGCCATCCACGAGGGCTTGCGCCAGGAGGCCGGTGACTCCCTGCGGGTGACCACCGTCTCGCCCGGCGCGGTCGGCACCGCCTTCGCCGAGGCGTCGACGAATCCGCGGGTCCGGGCGCGGATCACGGAGATGCGGGACCGGATCGCGATCCCGCCCGAGGCGATCGCCCGGGCCATCGCGTTCGCCATCGAGCAGCCCGCGACCGTCGACGTGAACGAGATCGTCGTCCGGCCCACCGCCCAGAGCTGACCTCGCCCCCACTCCCCCGCTATTCCTCCGCTACTCGTCCGCGCCGGCCACGAAGTGGCTGGCCCGTCCGTCCCGGAGGACGACCCGCCCCAGCCGCTCGGCCTCCTCCCGCCGCACCAGCCGCGCCGTACCGTCCGGCATCCGCAGCACCGCCGTGTGCCACGGCGTGGCCCACGCGTCGTCCGCGTCCAGCAGCCGGATCCCGAACTTGGCGGAGCCGGGCCGCTGCGGATGGATGGACAGCCGCACGGACCGGGGGAAGTGGTCGGCGATGAGATCGCCCCACGCGCGGCTGCGGGCGATGACGCCATAGGCCCGCGCGCGGCACTCCCGCTGCAACGCCGACCGGCTGCCCTCGAAGTCCGCCGTGTCCTCCACCAGGAAACGGGTGATGCCCCGGTAGAGCCTGGCCGTCTCCAAGTCCGTACGCGTCAGGGTGCGCAGCGAGTCGAGCGGCGGCGCGTACGCCTCGACGACGAGGCGGCGCTTCTCGTCGTGCGGCAGATCGCCGTGGACCTGCCGCAGGTCGAAGGTGTCGAGGTGGGCGAGGCCCTCGCGCTCGATGAGGGCGCGCAGTTCGTCCCCGTAGGCGTCGATGTGCTCGTCCGGCACATGGATGAGGTCACCGAAGATGTGCCCGTCCGAGCAGATGACCAGGCGCGCGCCCGGCGCGTAGATCTCGCCGACGCGGTCGCAGAGCCGGTCGAGGAAGGCCAGGGAGAGCCGCTCGCCCTCGTCGGGGAGGTGGCCGAGGACCTTGGCCGGGTTGGGGGATTTACAGGGGAAACCGGGGAGCGTGAGGACTATCGGCTCGTCCGCGTCGGTGAACGCGCGTATCTGGGCGAGCTGTTCCGGGTGGTCGGCGGGGTCCGGGGAGGACGGCCCGGTGGTGCGGTGGAAGGGCAGGAGCAGCCGGAGGATCCGGGCTTCGAGGGAGGTCGCGGCCGCGAGGGCCGGGGAGGTCATGGCGGGTATCACGTGCGGGGCCACTTCAGGTCGCGGGGGCAAACGGGCATACGGGCACAGGCGTGGAGGTGGGCGCAGGCGTGTCAAAGGCGGCGGGCAGCGCGGCGGTGCCCCGGCCGAGGACGGCGGGGATCCACTCGAGCTCGTCGTCGGGCACGGCGAGCCGCAGCCCGGGCAGCCGGGCGATCAGCGTGCCGAGGGCGACCTGGAGTTCGATACGGGCGAGGGCGGCACCCGGGCAGAAGTGGGTGCCGTGACCGAAGGCCAGGTGGGGGCCCTGGGCCCGGTCGAGGTCGAGGACGTCGGGGTCGGGGAAGCGCTCGGGATCGCGGTTGGCGGCACAGAGGGAGACGATCACGGAGTCGCCGGCGGGGACGCGCGTGCCGTGCAGCTCGGCGTCCTCGGCGAGGAAGCGCCAGGTGGTGAGCTCGAAGGCGCTGTCGAGGCGCAGCAGTTCCTCGACGGCGCGCGGCAGGAGGGCGGGTTCGGCGCGCAGCCGCTCCAGGGCCTCCGGGTGGCGAGTGAGGGCCACCAGGGCGGTGGTGATCTGGTTGGTGACCGGTTCCTGGCCGGCCACGAGCAGCTGGAAGATCATGGAGTCGAGCTCCTCCGGGCTCAGCTCGCCCTCGTCGCGGGCGGTGACGAGCCGGGAGAGCAAGCCGTCCCCGGGGTGCTCACGCCGGTCGGCGACGACCTCGGCGATGTAGTCCTGGAGGCCGCGCAGCAGCGCCTCGTAGGCCGGGCGACCGGGGTCCGCGGGGCCGACGGGCGCGACGACCTTGCCCCACTCGCGGCGGAAGCGGGTCGCGAGGTGCGGGGGCAGGCCGATGACCTCGGCGAGGACCTGGAAGGGGAAACGGGCGGCGAAGCACCGCACGAGATCGACGGACCCGGCTTCGGCCGGCATCGCGTCGACGAGCGCGTCGGCCATCTCCTGGAAACGCGGCCGCAGCGCCTCCATCCGCCGTGGCGCGAAAGCATCGGTGATCAGACGGCGCATGGCGGTGTGCTTCGGCGCGTCCTGGTGGAGGAGGTGGACCTGGAGCTGGGAGTGCTGGGGCTCCGGCATGATCGAGGCGCGGGCGCGCCAGCGGTCGTTGCCGAGCGCGTGGTTCTTGCCCAGCCGGGGGTCGGCGAGGGTCCGCTGCGCGGCGGCGTGCCCGGTGACCAGCCAGGCGGTGACCCCGCTGGGGAAGAGCACCCGGTGGATGGGGCCGGCCTCGCGCATCCGCGCGTACAGCGGGTACGGATCGCGCTTGTACTCGGGGCCGTAGAGGGGCACGGGATCGGGCAGCGGCACGGTGGGAGTCTCCTCGCGAAGTGATGGACCGTTGAAGGAGTCGTACGCTTCCGAGGGTGAGTTCCCGGCCATTTCGGCGAGGGGCGCGCCGGGTTCGGTGAGGGGGCCTCGATCTCCGGGTAGTCGGGCGCGGGGGCACTCTGGTTCCCGGCCGGGAAAGGGACAATCCTCACGCGCCGGGAAGTGGCCGAAGCGCCCGGGCGCGGGCTCGCGCCGTGTCACGATGCGGCGATGACCGCACGTCTGGCACGCCCCCCGCTCCGCCCCCGCCCTTACGCCTGTCCCTTATACCCATCTCCGAGCCCCC
>NZ_JAILXP010000231.1 GCF_020740895.1 Streptomyces sp. UNOB3_S3
TCCGCTCACTCGGCCTCGACGACAACCACATCGCCTCATCCCGAAACCTGGAATTCGAAAAACAATTCCCCAACATCGACGTCGTCCTCAACAGCCTGGCCCGGGAATTCACCGACGCCTCCCTACGACTCCTCCCTCCGGGCGGCCGGTTCATCGAAATGGGCAAGACCGACATCCGAGACCCCGGACAACACCCCGACCTGCTCTACCGCGCCTTCGACCTCGCAGAAGCAGGCCCCGACCGCATCCAGGAAATGTTCCAGGAACTCCTCCCCCTCTTCGAACACGGAGCCCTCCACCCCCTACCGACCCGAACCTGGGACATCCGCAGGGCCAAGGAAGCGTTCCGTCACCTCAGCCAAGCACGCCACACCGGCAAAGTCGTCCTCACCATCCCCCACCACCCCTGGGACCCCAACGGAACCGTCCTCATCACCGGCGGCACCGGCACCCTCGGCCAACTCCTCGCCCACCACCTCGTCACCCACCACGGCATACGCCACCTCCTCCTCACCAGCCGACGCGGACCCCAAGCCGAAAACGCACAACAACTCCTCACCGAACTCCATGCGTTGGGCGCGACCGCACGCATCGTGGCCTGCGACGCGGCCGACCACGAAGCGCTGTCCGCCGCGTTGGCCACCATTCCCACCGAACATCCGCTGTCAGGTGTGATCCACGCCGCCGGCGTCCTCGACGACGCCACCATCACCACCCTCACCCCTCAGCACGTCGACAACGTCCTCCACCCCAAAGTCGACGCCGCACTCAACCTCCACCACCTCACCCATCACCACAACCTCACCGCCTTCGTCCTCTTCTCCTCCGCCGCCGGCACCCTCGGCAGCCCCGGACAAGCCAACTACGCCGCCGCCAACACCTTCCTCGACGCCCTCGCCCAGCACCGCAAGGCCCATGGCCTTCCCGGCGTCTCGCTGGCATGGGGGATGTGGGCGGACCGCAGCGGGATGACCGGACACCTCGGCGAGACCGACCTCCACCGCATGACGCGAGGAGGCGGGGTGCCCCTGTCCGCCGACGAGGGGCTGTCCCTGTTCGACGCCGCGCTTCGCCGGGACGAGGCGCTGTTGGCGCCCGTACGCCTGGACCCCGCCGTCCTGCGCGACCGGTCGACTTCCGGACAGGCGCCGCCTCCACTGCTGCGCGGTCTGGTGCGCGCGCCCGCCCGCAGGGCCGTGCAGGCGGCGGGTGCCGGGCGGACGGACGGCTCGGCGCTGGTGGAGCGGCTGGCGGCGCTGTCGGACGCCGAGCGCGATCAGGTGTTGCTCGACCTGGTGTGTTCCCACGCGGCTGCGGTGCTCGGACACGCGACGGCGGACGACGTCGACGCGGGACGCGCGTTCAAGGAACTCGGCTTCGACTCCCTCACGGCCGTGGAGCTGCGCAACCGCCTCAACTCCGCCACCGGCCTGCGGCTCCCCGCCACGCTGGTCTTCGACCACCCGACCCCCACGGCCCTGGCCCGGCACCTGCGGGCGGGCCTGCTGGGCGAGAGCACGGCGGGGGCCTCCGCGCCCGCACCCGCCACCGCCACCATCGCCGTCGCCGCGCCGGCCGACGAGCCGATCGCGATCGTGGCGATGGCCTGCCGGTACCCGGGAGGCGTGAACTCTCCCGAGGATCTCTGGCGACTGCTCGTCTCCGGCGGGGACGCCGTTTCCGGCTTCCCGGAGGATCGCGGCTGGGACGTGGACGCGTTCTACGACCCGACCGGCGACCGGCCCGGTACGTCGTACACCCGTGAGGGCGGCTTCCTCGGGACCGCCGGGGACTTCGACCCCGCCTTCTTCGGGATCTCGCCGCGCGAAGCCCTCGCCATGGACCCGCAGCAGCGGCTGCTCCTGGAGACCTCCTGGGAGGTGTTCGAACGAGCCGGGATCGACCCGGCGTCGCTGCGGGGCAGCAACACCGGGGTGTTCGCCGGCCTGAGCGGCCAGGACTACACCACCGGGCTGCTCAGGGCGCCGGAGGATGTCGAGGGGTACCTGGTCACGGGCAGCTCGGCGAGCGTCGTGTCGGGCCGGGTCTCCTATACCTTCGGGCTGGAGGGCCCCGCGGTGACGGTGGACACGGCGTGCTCCTCCTCCCTCGTGGCCCTCCACCTGGCGGCCCAGGCGCTGCGCCAGGGCGAGTGCGATCTCGCCCTCGCCGGCGGTGTGACCGTCATGTCCAGCCCCGCCTTCTTCATGGAGTTCAGCCGCCAGCGTGGGCTTGCGAAGGACGGTCGCTGCAAGGCGTTCTCCGACACCGCCGACGGCATGGGCGCCGCCGAAGGCGTCGGCGTCCTGCTGGTGGAGCGGCTCTCCGACGCCCGGCGCAACGGCCACCAAGTACTGGCCGTCGTACGAGGCTCGGCCGTCAACCAGGACGGCGCCAGCAACGGCCTCACCGCCCCCAACGGCCCCTCGCAGGAACGCGTCATCCGGCAGGCCCTCGCCCGTACGGGCCTGACTCCGGCGGACATCGACGCGGTGGAGGCGCACGGCACGGGCACCGCGCTCGGCGATCCGATCGAGGCCCAGGCGCTGCTGGCCACCTACGGCCAGGACCGCCCCGCCGACCGACCCCTGTGGCTCGGCTCCATCAAATCCAACATCGGCCACACCCAAGCCGCCGCAGGCGTCGCCGGCATCATCAAAATGGTCCTCTCCCTGCGGCACGGGACGCTCCCCCGCACTCTCCACATCGACCGGCCTTCCTCCCACGTCGACTGGTCGGCCGGGGCGGTGGAACTGCTCACCGAAGCACGCCCGTGGGAGCGCGACGACCACCCGCGCCGCGCCGGCGTCTCCTCCTTCGGCATCAGCGGCACCAACGCCCACGTCATCCTCGAGGAGGGGCCGGACGAGCAGAAGGCCGTGACGGAGCGACCGGACCTGCCGGTCGTCCCGTGGGTGCTGTCGGCCCGGAACGAAACCGCGCTGAAGGCACAGGCCCAGCACCTGCTCTCCCACATCAAGGGCCTCGCCGATGCCGAAGAACCCACCGACGTCCGGGACGTGGGCCTGTCACTGGCCACGACCAGGTCGGCATTCGACCACCGGGCCGCCGTCGCCGCGCGGGACCTCGACGGCTTCCTGGCCGGTCTGGGCGCTCTGGCCCGAGGTGAATCGGCGACGGGTGTCACCCGGGGACGGGTCGCCAAGGGGAAGCTGGCGTTCCTCTTCCCGGGGCAGGGATCCCAGCGTCCGGGCATGGGCCGGGAGCTGTACGCGGCCTTCCCGGCGTTCGCGCCGGCCTTCGACGAGGTGTGTGCCGGCTTCGAGGGCGTCCTGGAGAGATCGTTGAAGGACGTGGTCTTCGCCGCCGCGGGTTCCGCGGAGGCCGGGCTGCTCGACCGTACGGATTTCACCCAGCCCGCGCTGTTCGCGACCGAAGTGGCGTTGTTCCGGCTCTTCGATTCCTGGGGTGTACGCCCGGACCACCTCGTCGGGCATTCGATCGGCGAGGTGGCCGCCGCTCATGTCGCGGGCGTGCTGTCCCTCGGCGACGCGTGCGCATTGGTGGCGGCCCGGGGCCGGCTGATGCGGGCGCTGCCCTCCGGGGGTTCGATGGCCGCCGTCCAGGCCACGGAGGAGGAGGTTCTCGCGCTGCTGGCCGGCCGTGAGCACCGGGTGGGCATCGCCGCGCTCAACGGTCCGTCCTCGATGGTGGTCTCGGGGGACGAGGAGGCGGTCGCGGAGATCGCCGCGCACTGGGCGGCGCTCGGGCGCAGGACCAAGCGCCTGCGCGTGAGCCACGCCTTCCACTCCCCTCTCATGGACGCGATGCTGGACGAGTTCCGTTCCGTCGCCGCGGCCCTGACCTACCGTGCCCCGCGGATTCCGGTCGTCTCCAACGTGACGGGGGAACCGGCGGGCGCCGAGGAGATGTGCTCGCCCGAGTACTGGGTGCGGCACGTGCGCCGGCCGGTCAGGTTCCTCGACGGCATGCGCAGTTTGGCGGGCCTCGGCGTCTCCACGTTCCTGGAGATCGGTCCCGGCGGGGTGCTGTCCGGGATGGGCCGCGAGTGCCTGGCCTCGTCGGGACCGGCGGGCGCGGCGTTCGTACCGGCCCTGCGGGACGGCCGCCCGGAACCGGAGGTGCTGACGGGTGCCCTGGCCGCGCTGCACGTACGGGGCGTGCCGGTGGAGTGGCCCGCGCTGTTCCGGGGCGCCGGCGTGGTGGACCTGCCGACGTACGCCTTCCAGCGGCGGCGGTACTGGCTGAACAGCGCCCGGGGCGGCGTGGCCGCCGGTCCGGAGCGCGGGGAGGCACCGGCGGTCGAGGACGGCGCCGGGGACGGCGCCGGGGAACCGGCCGGGCCGCCCCCGGCCCGGCGGCTCGCCGTCCTCCCCGAGGCCGAACGCCTCCGGGAGGTCACCGGGCTCGTGCGCGCCACCGCCGCCGCGGTGCTCGGCCATGCGTCGCCCGAGGAGATCGGCACGGACGAGGGCTTCTTCGACCTCGGGTTCGACTCGCTCACCGCGAGCGAACTGCGCGACCGGCTGATCGCGGAGACCGGGCTCGAGCTGCCGCTCACCGTGATCCTCGACCGGCCGACGGCGGAGGCGCTGGCCGCGTTCCTCAGTGAGCGGCTGGGTGAGGGAGGGGCTCGCGTCGCCGCCGGGGAGGAGCCGGGTGGCTCCATCGGCGCGCTGTACTGGCAGGCGTGCGACGCGGAGCGGTACACGGAGGCGATGGACCTGCTCAAGGCCGCGGCACGCGTCCGGCCCGCGTTCGGCCCCGGGACCGGGTCCACGGCCGGTGTGCCGGCCCCGGCCCCCGCCCCGGTCAGGCTCGCCAGGGGGCACCGGGTGCCGCGGCTGATCTGCTTCCCGTCGTTCAGTGCGGTGGCCGGTCCGCACGAGTTCGCCCGGTTCGCCGCCCGCCTGCGTGACCTGCGGGACGTCACCGCCCTGCCCGAGCCGGGGTACCTCGACGGGGAGCCCCTGCCCGGCTCGCTCGAGGCACTGGTGCTGGCGCAGGCCGAGGCCGTGCGCGGGTGCGCGGACGGGGCGCCGTTCGCCCTGGTCGGGCGTTCCGCCTCGGGTCTGCTCGCCCACGCGGTGGCCGGGTGCCTGGAGCGGGACGGTGTGGCACCGGCCGCGGTGGTGCTGCTCGACAGCTACGCGCCGGCGGTGGTCCGGCGGAACCCCTGGCTGGAGACGACGTTGACGAAGGCGGTGTCCGGGCGGGAGGACCGCGCGGCGCTGCGGAACGACACCCGGCTGGTGGCCATGGGCCGCTACCACGAGCTGTTCGCCGGCTGGGAACCCGGGCCGGTCGGTGCTCCGACGCTGCTGGCGCGGGCCCGTGACCCGTACGCGCCGGGCCTGCCCGGGCTCGCCGGCGGCGACGGCCGGTGGCAGGCGGCCTGGGAGCTGCCGCACGTGGCGGTGGACGTTCCCGGAACCCACTTCACGATCTTGGAGGAGCACTCCGAGTCCACCGCGCTCGCGGTGCACGACTGGCTGTTGACCGTGCCTGGCGGCGGGGCGACAGTTCCCGATTGAGGGGAATGGCGTGAAATTCATCATCATCGGCGCCGGAGTCAGTGGCGTCCTGTCGGCCGTGGCACTGACACGGGCCGGTCACGAGGTAGAGGTGTACGAACGTGCGGAGCGGCTGCGCTCCGGCGGGAACGGGGTGATGGTCTGGCACAACGGGACCGCGATCATGCGTGATCTGGGCCTGCGGCTCGACGGGCTCGGCCGGCGCATCGACCGGGCGGACGTGTGGTCGTACGACGGCCGGCCGCTGCTGCGCACGGACATGGCCGAGATAGCCGGTGAGCTCGGCTCGCACGGCATGGGGGTGATGCGGGGGCGGATACTCGAGCGGGCCGTCGAGGCGCTGCCCGAGGGGACGTTGCGCTTCGGCAAGGAGTGCCTGCGCATCCGGGAGGGGGGACCCGGCCGTTCGGCGCGGGTGACGGTGGAGTTCTCCGACGGCACCAGAGCGGAGGGGGACGTGCTGATCGGCGCGGACGGCTACCGCTCGGCGGTGCGGCAGCACCTGTTCGGCGACGACCCCGCGCGGCCGACGTACCTCGCGTCCTGGCACGGCACCACCTCGGTGCCGATCGAGCTGGAGAGCGACCACATCGTGCCGACCTACTACGGCAAGGTGGGGCTGTGCACCGTGCACCCGGTCGGCGAGGGGCTCACCCACTGGGCGTTCGAGGTGCCGTGGAACGGCGGGGCGCGGCACCTGGCCGCCGCCGACGGGGAGCGCGCCCATGAGATGAACCTGCGGCGGGCGCAGGTCCTGCGCAAGCTGTTCGGGGGCTGGGCGGGACCGGTGCCGCAACTGCTGGACGTCGTCAAGGGGGAGGACATCGGCGTCGCGCCGCACGTCATCCACCGGGTGCCCCGTTGGTGGGGCCGCGGCCCGGTCACGTTGGCCGGTGACGCGGCGCATGCGGTTCCGCCGCGCGTCGGCATGGGCGTCAACCAGGCCCTCGAGGACGCGTGGGTGCTGGGCCAGGTCTTCTCCGGCCCGGGCGATCCGGTGGCGTCGCTGCGGCGCTACGAGCGGGTGCGGCGGCCGCGGGCCCGCCGGGTGCGGTCGCGTGCGGTCATGATGCGGCGGGGCAACCGGATGATGCTGATGATGAAGGCGACCCGGGACGGGCTGCAGTCGACGAAGATGCTGCGCTCGAACATCATCAGCTGTAGCAACTACCTCAACGGGCACGTCGACTGACGAGTGGATGACGAGCGCATGGCGACCGGACCGGTGGGGGCCGGCCGTCAGCTCGGCCCGGTGCGGAACCGGTTGATGGCGGTGAGGTGCCGGGCGCGGAACGCGGCGTCCTCGACGCCCAGTCCGGTCGTGGGGGCGAGGCCGAGCACGCCGATCTTTCCGCTGTGCCGGTTGCGGTGCACCTCCCGGGCCGCCCGGCCCGCCTCCTGGAGCGGGAAGACCTCGGACAGCGTGGGGTGGACCATGCCCTTGGCGATCAGCCGGTTGGCCTCCCACGCCTCCCGGTAGTTGGCGAAGTGGCTCCCCACGACGCGTTTGAGGTTCATCCACAGGTAGCGGTTGTCGTACTGGTGCTGGTAGCCCGAGGTCGACGCGCAGGTGACGACGGTGCCGCCCCGGCGGGCCACGTAGACGCTGGTGGCGAAGGTCTCCCTGCCGGGGTGCTCGATCACGACGTCCGGGTCCTCGCCCCCGGTCAGCTCCCTGATCCGCGAGCCGAACCGCTTCCACTCCTTCGGGTCGGGCGTGTGCTCGTCGCGCCAGAAGCGGTACCCCTCCGCCGACCGGTCGATGACCAGCTCGGCACCGAGCGACCTGACCAGGCCGGCCTTGGCCGGGCTGGAGACGACGCACACGGGCACGGCCCCGCCGTTGAGGGCGAGTTGCGTGGCGTAGGAGCCGAGGCCTCCGGCGGCGCCCCAGATGAGCACGGTGTCGCCCTGTTTCATCGCCGCGCCGTTGCGGGAGACCAGCTGCCGGTAGGCCGTGGAGTTCACCAGGCCCGAACAGGCCGCCTCCTCCCAGGTGAGGTGGGCGGGCTTGGGCATCAGCTGGTTCGCCCTGACCAGGGCGAGTTCGGCGAGGCCGCCGTAGTTGGTCTCGTAGCCCCAGATGCGCTGGCCCGGGTCCAGCATGGTGTCGTCGTGCCCGTCGGGCGACTCCAGGTCGACGGAGAGGCAGTGGGCCACCACCCGGTCGCCGGGCCGCCACCGGTGGACGCCGGGGCCGGTACGCAGGACGACGCCGGACATGTCCGAGCCGACCACGTGGTAGGGGAGGTCGTGCCGGGCGGCGGCCGGGCCGGTGCGGCCGTAGCGCTCCAGGAAGCCGAAGGTGGACCGCGGTTCGAACAGGGCGGTCCACACGGTGTTGTAGTTGATCGCGCTCGCCATCACGGCCACCAGGGCCTCGCCGGGCCCCGGCACCGGCGTGGGAACGTCCCGCACGCGCAGGGAACGGGCGGGGTCCTTGTCGGCCGACGCCATGCCCTCGAACATGCCGGCCTCGTCCTTGCGGACCACGACGCCGCGGTAGCTCTCGGGCACGGGCAACGCGGAGAAGTCCGCGGGTTCCGCGCTGTCGGCGAGGATCGCGTCGACGATGTCTTTCACCTTGATTCCCCGTTCCCTTATTCGTCACCATGCGACAGTCCGAGCGGGCAGCCTAAGGAGCCCTTCTTCACGGCCAGTACCCCTACCGACCCCCTAAGCCGGACCTGGGGTCGGCTAGGGGGTATCGGGCGCGGCGCCCGGCGCTAGGCTGCGGTTCCGATCGCAGGTATTCGCAGGCAACCGCAGCCAATCGCGGGAATTCGTACCGCGCGATGAGTCCCCTGGTTTTCCGCCGCCGTTTCCTCCGCCGCGGAGAACCGGGGTCACCCGCATGCGCAGGGAGGCAGTACATGTCGCATTCCGAGCTGATCCGGCCCCTGCCCGAGACGCTGCGGGCACACGCCGAGCGTCTCGGTGACAAGATCGCCTTCAGGGACGAACGGCGTGGTGTCGGCTACCGGGAGCTCGAACTGCGCACGGGGCGGCTGGCCGCCCACCTCGCCGCGCTCGGCCTCGGGCGCGGGGAACGGGCCGTGATCCTGATGGGCAACGGCGTCGAGACCGTCGAGAGCTACCTGGCCGTCACCCGGGCGAGCGCGGTCGGCGTACCCGTCAACCCCCACGCCTCCGAAGAGGAGTTGGCGTACCTGCTGGCGGACAGCGGCGCCGCGCTGGTCCTCACCGACCGGGCCCACCTCGACCAGCTCGGCCGCCTGCGGAACGGCCCGGCGGCACCGCGTCCGGTCGTGGTGGTGACGGGTGACGGCGAGGCCCCCCGGGGCACCGTGTCGTTCGAGCGGCTCGCCACCAGCGACGCCGACCGGCCGCCGAGGGACGACCTGGGGCTCGACGAGACCGCCTGGACGCTCTACACCTCCGGCACCACCGGACAGCCCAAGGGCGTGCTCTCCACCCAGCGCACATGCCTGTGGTCGGTGGAGGCCGGCTACGCCTCGGTCCTCGGCCTGTCCGAGCGGGACGAAGTGCTGTGGCCGCTGCCGCTCTTCCACAGCCTCTCGCACATCCTCTGCGTGCTCGGCGTCACCTCGGTCGGCGCCACGGCGCACATCATGAGCGGCTTCTCCGCCGAGCAGGTGCTCGACGCGGTGCGCGCCGACGCCCCGACCCTGCTCGTGGGCGTACCGACCATGTACCACTACCTGATCGACGCGGCGCGCGGAGGCGAACTCGACGCGCGGTCCCTGCGGGTGTGCCTGTGCACCGGTGCCGTCGCCGGGGCTTCCTTGCGCACCTCCTTCCACCGCGCCTTCGGGGTGCCGCTGCTGGACAGCTACGGCAGCACGGAGACCTGCGGGGCGATCACCATGACGCGGCCGGGCGCGGTCGCCCCCGACGGCTCCTGCGGACTGCCGGTGCCGGGGCTGTCGGTGCGGCTGGTGGACGCCGAGACCGGGACCGACGTCGCGGCGGGCGCCGAGGGCGAGGTGTGGGTGCGCGGCCCGAGCGTCATGACCGGCTACCACCGGCAGCCCGAGGCCACCGCGGCGGCCCTGCGCGACGGCTGGTACCGCACCGGTGACGTCGCCCGCCGGGACGGCGACGGCAACCTCACCATCAGCGGCCGCATCAAGGACCTGATCATCCGGGGCGGGGAGAACATCCACCCCGCGGAGATCGAGGACGCCCTGCGCGACGTGGACGGCATCGCGGACGTGGCCGTGGCGGGCATCCCCGACGAGGTCCTCGGCGAGGTGCCCGCCGCGTACGTGGTGCCGGACGGCGACCACCCGGTGGATCCCGCGCGGCTCCTCGCCGTCTGCCACGAACGGCTGGCGTACTTCAAGGTGCCCGAGGAGCTGTACGAGATCGCGTCGATCCCCCGGACCGCCTCCGGGAAGGTCACCCGGCACGCCCTGCGGGACGCCCGTGTACGGCTGCTCGCCGCCCGGACCCGGCACGAGGGCCTGCTGCGGCCCGTCTGGAGCCCCGTACTCCCCACTGCCGCGCCGCCGGTGGCCGACGGCCGGTGGGCGGTCCTGGGCGAGGACGACCTCGGCCTGTCCGCGGCCGGTGTGCCGGTGCGGACGTACGCGGGACCGGCCGCCCTCGCGGACGCCATGGAGGCCGGAACTCCGGTGCCGGACACCGTGCTCGTCCCCCTCGGCCCCTACGGCGGCGACGGCTCGCCCCGTGCCGCGAAGGCCGCCGTCCGCGAGCTCACCGGCCTCCTGGACGCCTGGACGGCCGACGCCCGGTTCGCCGGTGCCCGCCTGGTGTTCGTGACACGGGAGGCCGCCGGCGCCGGGCCGAACCCGGCGGAGGCCGCCTGCCGGGGCCTGGTGCGCTCGGCGCGACGCGATCGGCCCGGCCGTCTCGTGCTGGTGGACGTCGACGACCACCCGTCCTCGGCCGGGGCACTGCCGACGGCGCTGTCCGTCGCGGAGGGCGCCGCCGAGGGCATCGCCGAGGGGGGCCACGAGGATCACGTGGCCGTGCGTGCCGGCGATGTGACGGTCCTCCGCCTGGTCAAGGCTCCCACCACGATCGGTGCGCCACTGCTGGACACGGCGGGCACCGTGCTGCTCACCGGTACCGGCGCGGGGCCGGTCGGCCGGCGCCTGGTGACCCGGCACGGTGCGCGCCATGTACTGCTGGCGGGCGCCGAGGCCGGTGACGTCGCCGGCGAACTGTCCGCGCTCGGCGCCGACGTCACCACCGTCCCGGAACCCACCGACCCGAAGGCGCTCGCCGGGGCCCTGGCCCGTATACCCGCGGGTCGACCGCTGACGGCCGTGGTGCACACCTCGGCGGACACCGACCCCGAGGGTGCCTGGCACCTCCACCGACTGACGTGGGATCAGGAGCTGTCGCTCTTCGTGCTCTTCTCGTCCGCCGTGGGCACCTTCGGGGCGGACGGCCCGCCCGAGCACGCCGCCGACGCCGCGTTCGTGGACGCGCTGGCCCGGCACCGGCGCGCCCAGGGGCGGGCCGCGGTCTCGCTGGCCTGGGGGCCGCGCGACGGCGACGGCACCGGCGCGTGGCCGGCGGGCAGCACCGCGCTGTCCGCCGAAAAGGCCCTCGCGCTCTTCGACGCCGGGTGCGCCGCGGACGAGCCGGTGCTGGTGCCCGTCCGCCTCGACGCGTCCGCCCTCGACCCGGACACCGCTCCCCCGCTGCTGCGCGGCCTGTCGGCACCGTCCGCCGCGCCCGGCGTCGCCGAGGAACTCCGGCAGCGGCTGGCCGGCATGCCGGCCCATCGGCGTGAGCGTGTCCTGCTGGACCTCGTGCGCACCGAGGCCGCGGCGACGCTCGCCCTCGCGGGCGCGGAAGCCGTCGAGCCGGACCGGGCGTTCAAGGAACTCGGCTTCACCTCCGTGACCTCGGTCGAGTTGCGGAACCGGCTCAACGCCGCCACCGGCCTACGGCTCCCCGCGACACTGGCGTTCGACCACCCCACACCCGCCACTCTCGCCCGGCAACTGGGAACGGACCTGCTGGGCGAGGAAGCCCCGGATGCCAACACACTCATGCCCGTGCCCGTCAGTGGGGCGGTCGACGAGCCGATCGCCATCGTCGGAATGAGCTGCCGCTACGCCGACGGCGTCGACAGCCCCGAAGCACTATGGCAACTCCTCGTCTCCGGCCGCGACGCCATGGCCGCATTCCCCACCGACCGCGGCTGGGACCTCGACACCCTCTACGACCCCGACCCCGACAAACCCGGCACCACCTACGTACGCGAAGGCGGATTCCTCCACAACGCCGCCGACTTCGACGCCGCCTTCTTCGGCATCTCCCCCCGCGAAGCCCTCGCCATGGACCCACAGCAGCGGCTACTCCTGGAGAC
>NZ_JAILXP010000232.1 GCF_020740895.1 Streptomyces sp. UNOB3_S3
CGCCGACGAGACGCTCGTGGCCTGCCCCGAGACCGGCGCGGCGAGCGCCGAGCTGTGGCCCAGGGAACGGCGGCCGGAGCGTGTGAGGGCGGTCGGCAACGTCGACGCGTGGCTGACCGCCATCGCCGCCGGCGACGCCGTCGGCATCGCGGCGGCAGGCACCCGGGAGAGCCACCGCTACCCGGGCGTGGCCTACGTCCCCGTCTCCGACGCCCCGGCCGCCACCGTGTACGTGGCCCACCCGGCGCAGCCCACGCACCCGCGGACGGCGGATTTCCTCGCCGTGGTGCGCGAGACGGTGAGCGTCTGACGGAACGGCCGCCCTCCCGGCTTGAACCTCACGTGGCGTGAGGACGCATGGTTGACCCATGACCGCTTCCACGACCTGGAAGGTCGGTCCGCTCGCCGAGGCCAGCGGGCTGACCGTCCGTACGTTGCACCATTGGGACACCATCGGCCTGCTCAGCCCCTCGCGGCGCACCGTCGGAGGACACCGGGAGTACACCGAGGACGACCTCGTCCGGCTCTACCAGGTGCTCGCGCTGCGCGGCCTGGGGCTGGGTCTGGAGACCATCGCCGTCTGCCTCGACGCCGGGATGGACCCCGGGCGGCTGGTCCGCGACCACCTGGCGAAGGTGGAGGCGTCCATCGCCGCGCTCGACGTCCTGCGGCAACGGCTGCGCCGCCTCGGCGACAGACTGGCGGCCGACCAGTACCCGACGACCGGCATGCTGCTCGACGCGCTGCACGCCATCGGCGGCACCGGCCCGGAGGGCGAGCACACGCTGCGCCGCCACCTGGACGACGACCAGATGCGGGTGCTGGAGACGCGCGCGGCCGCCCTGGGGCCCGCGACCCACTATCTGCTGGAGATCGAGTGGCCGGAGCTCCACCGCCGGGCCGACCGGCTCCGTACGGCAGGGACCCCGCCCACCGATCCGAAGGTCCGGCGCCTGGTGGCGCGCATGGACGAGCTGAGCACGCTGTTCACCGGCGGCGACGCGGGGATCGCCACCGGTGTGCGGGCCGCGTGGCGTGACGACCCGGCGGCCGTATCCGGTGACCCGGACGCCCCGGCCGACGAGTGGCGGGAGCTGGCCGACTACCTGGACGCGGCCCGCGCCGCCCGGGCCGTCTGAGACCTCGTCACCACCTTGCCGACCACCTTGCCTTTCCCCGCTTCCCCCGCTTCCGCCGAAGGAGCCCGGCCGTGAGCCACCGCCGTACCACCCGTGTCCGCCTCGCGCTGATCGCGACGTTCCCCACCGTGCTGACCGTTCCGCTCCTCGCCCTCCTGGCGGCGTTCGGCGAGGTCCCCGGAGAGGTCCTCCCGGCCTTGCCGGTGGCGCTCGCCGTCCACGCCGTCGTCACCTACCTACGGCTGGGGAGGGCGGTGACTCGTTAAACGCTCAATCCTTGGCCAAAGAACAACGCGAATCCGTCATCCGGGGACGGAGTGGTCCTGTGCGGCAGGAGCAGCTGCGAGAGTCCGTCTGCGGCCCCCCTACCTCGGGGGCCCAGTGGAAGAACTACTCGACGAAGGGACCCTTTCGTGGGGAAGAAGACCGCCACAACACTCGCGGCCGCCGCACTGATGGCCATCACCCTCACCGGCCAGGCGAGCGCGGCCACTCCCGGCCACCCCTCCTCGGCGACCGGCACGACCGCCACGGCCCAGGCGAGCGGCGCCAGAACCATGGCGAGCCAGGTTCTCTACGCTCCGTTCGTCCTCGAGAGAGGCCAGTCGGTGACGTCCGACACCGCCCAGCTGGTCATGCAGTCCGACGGCAACCTCGTCGTCTACGACGAGTTCGGCCGGGCCCGCTGGGACTCCAGGACCGTCAACAGCGGCTGGCGGGCGGTGTTCCAGGAGGACGGCAACTTCGTGGTCTACACCCGCTCGGGCAAGGCCGTCTGGAACTCGGGCACCGCCGGTCACCCCGGGTCGCGCCTGGCCGTCCAGGACGACGGCAATGTCGTGATCTACGACGGCAGCCAGGCGATCTGGAACACCCGCACGGCCCACTGACGACAACGGTCGACGACGTCGGTCGACGACTACTTCGATCGACGACATCGAACCGGCGTCCGGCGGTCGCCTCGCGACCGCCGGACGTGTCACACCGGCCGGCGCAGATGGTTCCGGGCGAGCACGGTCATGACCGTCTGGGTCTTCGACGCCTGCCGCGGGGCGGGCCGGAGACCCCGCTCCAGTATGGTGCGCTCCAGCAGCTCCTGGGCGCTCGGGGCATCGGCGTGCGGGGCGCGCAGGGACAGTTCGAGGAAGCGCGGGCCGTCGTCGCCGACGCTCCAGAACTCGGCGGTGAGCGGCCGGCCGAGGTCCGGCCGGGAGGGCTTCCACCGGACGGCCCTGACCGGGCCGAGGGCCACGGCGTCCCGCAGCCCGTCGTCGGTGACCCCGGCCTGCGCCAGCAGGTCGCGCTGGCCGGGGGTGAGCGGGGGCGGCCAGGCGGTGGTCCCGTCGCCGTCGCCGGCGAGGGGCGCCTCGAAGTTCCCGTCGACCTTGAGCGAGGCCGACCAGACGCGGTCGCTGCCGCTCCAGTCCTCCTCCACCTTGAACTCCCACCCCTTCCCACCGCGGTTCTCGCGCCATTTCGGGGGCAGCGCGGCAGGGTCGCACGGCCGGAGTTTCGCCGTGATGTCGCTCTTGTTGCCCTTGTCGTCCTTGTTGTCCTTGCCGCCCCTGTCCGGCGTGCGCAGCCGGATGATGGCCCCGGCCTCCGCCAGCGGGAGACGGATGCTGTCGCCGTCCTCCCGCGGGGCGTCCCAGAAGTAGATGCTGAGGTGCTTCCCGTTCCCGGGCTCCAGCCCCAGGGACCGGCACGCGTCCTCCGCCGTCCCACCGGCAAGGATGATCTTGATTTCGGCCTCGGCGTTCCTGAACGTATCCGCCATGTCACCTTTTATGGCACAGAGGGAGTGCACGCGCCAACTGGCCGACATCCATCGGACATTAAGGGTTCATCATTGCCGCCGAACGGCCGATCGGACGCCTTCCGGCGCGCCGCGCACCGGCCCCGCCCGGCCCGCCGGGATCCTTGCCCCGTGAGTGATGCCCCGTGAGCGATCAGGACTCGCCGCACCACGGAGGGCCCGTCCAGGCCACCGAGGGGCGGCTCAACTGGCTGCGCGCCGCGGTCCTCGGCGCCAACGACGGAGTGGTGTCCACCGCCGGCCTCGTCGTCGGCATCGCGGGCGCGACCGAGGAACGGGGCACCCTGCTGACCGCCGGGCTGGCGGGGCTGCTGGCCGGTTCGCTCTCGATGGCCGCGGGCGAGTACGTGTCGGTCTGCGCCCAGCGCGACGCGCAGCGGGCCGCGCTGGAGCTGGAGGAGAAGGAGCTGCGCGCGCATCCCCGAGCCGGGTTCGCGGCACTGACCGCCGCGCTGGAGCGGCGCGGACTGAGCCATGGCGTGGCCGACGCCGCCGCCCGGGAACTCAGCAGGAACGACGCGTTGCGGGCGCACGCGCGCGTGGAGCTCGGCATCGACCCGGACGACCTCACCCACCCCTGGTCCGCGGCCGTGGCCAGCTTCCTCTCCTTCACCGCCGGCGCTCTGCTGCCCCTGCTGCTGATCGTCCTGCCACCGGCCGACTGGCGGTTGCCGGTGACCGTCCTTTCCGTTCTCGCCGCCCTCGTCGCCACCGGCTGGGCCGGCGCCCGGCTCGGCGGCGCCACCACCCGCCCGGCGGTGCTGCGCAATGTGATCGGCGGGGCGCTGGCCATGGCGGTGACGTACGGGGTCGGCACACTGCTGGGTTCGGCCGTCTGACCTCCTCCCCCGCGAGGAGCGGGGGAGGAGGTCAGGCCGTGGTACCGCACACCCTGTCGCCTCACGCGGGCTGAACGAGCCGGATGGCGATCGCCCAGGCCACGATCGACGCGGCATCAGGACTGTCGTGGTCCTTGGAGGACGCGGTCACGTACTGCTGCGTGTCGTTGACGACCGGCTGGAGGTTCCACAGCAGGCTGCCGTCGGCGTGGTAGAAGACCCGCGCCCCGGCGCCGGTCAGCGACCATCCGTCATCCACCTGCGCCGAGGCGGTGGGGTGCTGCGCCGAGCCTCCCGCCCCGGAGAAGGCGCGCGAGAGCACGGTGCCGACCGGAAGCGACTTCGGGATGCCCATCACATAACTGGTGATCCTGGCGAGATCGTTGACCATGTGGTCCTTCGACCGCACCGTCCAGGTCGCGCCCGAGGAGGACGACGACGCCATGGCGGGGTACGAGGCGGTGGCGATGTTGCCGTCCTTCAGCCAGTCCACCTTGAAGCCGCCGCCGAGCATCACGCACCGGTCCGAATTGATGCCGGCGGTGGCCTGCGGGGCATGGGCGGGAGCGCCGCTGGCCCGGGAGCTGCTGCACGAGTTGACCCAGGCGCGCAACTGGTCCCTGTCCACGCCCTCGATCTTCAGGCCGATCGCGTAGCCGTTGAGCTCGTGCGCCTGCCGCCTGCCGTTGTGGTCCTTGGACGACACGATCCACGAGCCGAGGTCGTTGCTGGGATAGGAGGCGGTCAGGTACGCGCCGTAGGGATACTCCGCCCCCGTCGCGCCGCCCCCGATCGCGATCATCGAGGGGTCGGTGACCTGGACCCGGTGGTCGGTCCAGACCGACTGGGCCGGCTGGGCGAGTTCACTGAACACCGCCACGGTCACGCGGCCGCTCGCGTCGTGATACCTCGCCACCTCGGCGGACCGCCCCTGCGCGGAACTCCCCGGAGGTGCGAGGGGAGCGCGGCCGGCCGCTGTCGCGGAGCCGCCGAGCTGTACCCCGGTCAGGGCCAGCAGAAAGGTGAGCAGGGCGAACAAGGGTTTCGATCTCGCCGGGCCGCGCATGACGCTTCGCATGATCTCCTCCTTCAGTTCTTCGGTCCTTGCTGTCCGCATGGGCGGACACCTGACTGTGGCCCGGCCGTGATTCCGCCCGTAATCCCGAGAATTGGGGAGGTGGGCGCGGCGCCGCGACCGTGCTATGCCGGGCGGTCCCGGTCCGCTCAGCGGGCCGGGAGCTTCCCGCCCTCCCCGCGCCCCGGCATCCTGAGGGCCGGAGGAGGACTTCGGTTGGCGGTATCCGGTGCGCGGAGATGTGTCCCAGGTGACACGCCGTCTGGAGGCGGCGATGGGGGAGCTGTTCGTCCGGGACGAACTGGCCGAGCTGGTGTCGCGGGCGATCGGCCCCTGGGTGGCGCACGACGGGTTGCGGCTGTTCGGGATGAACCCGGTCACCGGAGCGGTCTCGTTCGGGTTCCTCCACGCGTTCAGCCCCGGCCTCGTCCGGGACCAGTTGCACGAGTCCTATCTGGGGGACGACCCCTTCAGCCCGGTCGACGTCGCCCGGCTGCCGGCGCCGGTGGGCCTGATCGGTGGGGACGACCGCGCCACGCCGGTGGCCCGGGCAGGGGCTCCGGGGCATGGGCGCGCCCGGGAGATCCTGACGGCGCACGGTGCCGGGTGCGAGCTGCGCCTGCTGCTCCGGGACAGCCGGGGCCTGTGGGGTCTGCTGGCTCTGCTGCGGTCGGAGGGCGGCAGGGCCTTCGGCCCCGACGACGCCGAGCGGCTCGCCCGGATCTCCGCACCGCTGATCACCTTGCTGCGCCGGTACGCCACCGCCGGCGAACCCCGTACCGCCCGGCCGTATCTGCCGGCCGGGGTCGTCATCGTCGGCGCCGACAACGAGGTGCGCTCCCTCACCCCCGAAGCGCGGGCGTGGCTGGGGGAGATCGACCCGGCGCGGGGCTTGGCGCCGGAGTGGATGCCGGTCGTGGCGATGCGCGAGATCACCCTCGCCGCCCGGCGCCACCTGATCGATCCGAGCGCTCCGCGCCCGGTCGCCTGCAGCCCCGCCGCGTTCCTCGGCCGCAGGGTCGCCGTGCACGCCCAGCCGCTCGACGCGGACGGCACGGGCGATGTCGCCGTGATCCTCCAGGAGGCCACCGGGGACCTGCTGCTGCCCGTGTTCTCGGCCTGGTACGGCCTCACCGCCCGCGAGCGCCAGATCGTCCAGCACCTCCACTCCGGCGCGGCCCCCAAACAGATCGCCCGCAGCCTGAGCGTGTCCCTGCACACGGTCAACACCCATGTGAAGACGGTGTTCCGCAAGACGGGCGTCAGCGGCCGGGACGAACTGCTCGCCACGCTCGGGGCGTGACGGGCACACCGTCCATGGTCAGGGGGCGGCGAGGACGAGCACGACGTTGTGGCCGCCGAAGCCGAAGGAGTGGCTGACGGCCGCGCGGACGTCCTGACGGCGTGGCAGCTTGGTCACGCAGTCGATGCCGAACTCCGGCGCGGGGGCCGCGAGGTTGGCGATCGGGGGTACGAGGCGGTGCTGGATCGTCAGGACGGTCAGCGCCGCCTCGATGGCCCCGGCCGCGCCGAGGGTGTGGCCGAGGACGCCCTTGGGCGCGGTGACGCTGGGGCGGTGCGGCAGGACCCGGGCGATCAGCGCCGCCTCGGTGGCGTCGTTGAGCGGGGTGGACGTGCCGTGCGCGTTGACATGCCCGATCTCGTACGTGGCGAGCCCGGCCTCGCGGAGCGCGCCGCGCAGGGCGGCCTCCGCGCCGGGGGCTCCCCCGGGCGGTGCGGTGGGGTGGTGGGCGTCGGTGGTGCTGCCGCAGCCGGCGAGCAGGGCGCGCGGGCGGGCGCCGCGCGCGGCGGCGTCCCCGGCGCGCTCCAGGACGAGGACGCCGGCGCCCTCGGCCAGCACGAAGCCGTCGCGGTCGGGGGCGAACGGACGGGACGCCTCGTCGATCGCGTCGGTCCGTCCGGACAGGGCGCCCATGCTCCGGAAGCCGGTCGCCGACAGACGGCTGACGGCCGCCTCCACGCCCCCGGCCACCGCCACGTCGCACGCCCCCGAGACCAGCAGGTCGCGTGCCACGGCGATGGCGGTGGCACCGGAGGCGCAGGCGGTCGCGGGAGCGAGGCTCGGCCCCCGGGCCTTGAGGTCGATGGAGACCTCGCCGGCGCCGAGATTGGGAATGATCATGGGAATGGCGAGCGGCGAGACGGCGTCGGCGCCGCGTCGTCCCAGACACCGGTACTGCTCCTCGACCTTCTCCAGGTTGCCCATGCCACAGCCGATGACGGTGGCCACGCGCGAACCGTCCCAGCCGGCCGGGTCCAGCCCCGCGTCCCGTACCGCCTCGCGGGCGGCCAGGACGGCGAGCTTGGCGGGTCTGCCCATGCGCCAGGACATCCGCCCGACGCGACGGTCGATGGCGTCCTCACCGAGGGGCACGCGGCAGGAGAAGTCCACGGGAAGGCCGTCGAGCAGGGGGTCGCGGGCCGCCGTGCCACGGCCTTCGAGGACGGCCTCCCAGGTGGCGTCGGCACCGTCCCCGGCCGGGGTGACCAGGCCGAGACCGGTGACGGCGACCGGCGGCCCCGGCGGATTCACGGGGCTCCCACCGCCTCCCCGCGCCGCAGGGCGTCCAGGTGCTCGGTGACCTCGGCGAGGGTGGTGAGGCGGGTGGCGTGCGCGCTGTCGAGCTTCACCCCGATCCGCTCCTCGAGGATGAGGGCGAACTCGGCGAGCGCGAGGGAGTCCAACTGGAGCTGCTCCAGCGTGGCCTGGGGGCCGACCTCGTGGTCCGGCACACGGAAGGTCGTGGTGAGGATGGAGTGGATGACGGCGTAGGTGTCGTTCATGACGTGTGGTCCTTTCGGTCGTGGACGGTTCCGCCGGTCAGGGCACGGGGGACGGGGTGAAGCACGAGAAGCACGGGTCGGTGACGGCCGCGGCTCACCGCAGGAACCTGACCCTGCCCGTGCCGCGCACCGTGCGCAGGCCCGCACCGGCGCACTGGCTCACGTCGCTGGTGGGGGTGGCGCTGCCCGATACGTACGCCCCGGTGAGCGGCCCGCGGGTGACCTTGCCGCCGAGGAAGGCGTCGGCGGGGTTGTGGCCCTTCACCGTGTCCCGGAGGGGCTGGAGGGTGGAGACGCCCGCGCGGCGCCCCGCGGTGTCGTACCAGACGATCCTGCCGGAGCCGGTGATGCCCGAGGCGCCACCGCAACTGGCCAGGGCATTGCCCTGGATCATCGCCATCCCGCCGCGCAGACGTGGTTCGGAGCCGTCCGGCGAGGTGCAGTGGGTCACGCGGAACGTCCCGGTGACCCGGATGGTGCGGGGTTGGCGGGTGAGTTCGGGGGAGAACGTGACCGGGCGTTCGGTGGCCGTCGCGATGCGACAGCGCAGGACGGTGCGCATCTCGGTGGGGGCGGCGGTCGCGTGGGCCGGGGCGGCGGCGAGGGCCGTCGACGCGAGCAGGGCCGCGGCGGCGGCCCTGAGCGGGCGGAGGAGGAGGCGTGGCGGGGTCACGAGGGGTCTCCTTGGCAAGAAGGACGGCGCTGTGCAGAAAGGGGATATTTCAGGCGATATGGAGCATGGTTCCATGAGGACCGCTGAAGTCGTCGTCAAGCGGCCCGGCATGTCCACACGTCGGGCGTCGTCCGGGCGTTCCCGGCCGCCGGGTCAGAGCCGGGGCGGCCCCTGCTCGACGCGGTGGAGGACCGTGCCGAGGTGGGAGAGGCGCGGGTCGCGGATGGGGAGCCGTTCGTCCCACCAGGTGGCGCCCGCGTCGAGGAGGGGCCCGATGAGGTCCCGGGCGGCGGCCGTGTCGTTCGCGGGGGAGACACCCCCGACGACCACCTCGAAGGGCGTGTCACGCCGGTCGTCGGGACGGTGCCGCCGGACGTAGGCCACCAGGTCGCGCAGCTCGTCCGCCGGAGGGGTGCTGCCGTGCCCCGCGGAGCCGAACAGGGGCACCGCGCCGTCCCAGCGGGCCGCGCGGCGCATGGGCCTGCGGTTCGGCCAGTAACCGGCCATCCACACGGGTGGGCGCGGGCGCTGCACGGGTGGCGGCAGCAGTGCCACGTCGTCGGCGTGGAAGTGACGGCCGTGGTGGGTGACGGGTCCGCCGGTCCAGTACCGCTCCAGCAGGCCCAGCCCCTCGTCCAGGCGTTCGGCGAGCAGGGCCTGGTCGGTGGGCTCGCCGAAGCTGCCGTACTCGTCCTCGACCGGCCCGCCCAGGCCCGCCGCGAAGACCACCCGGCCGCCGCTGATCCGGTCCAGCGTCGCGACCTGCCGGGCCAGCTGGTGCGGCCGCCGCCGGGGCACGGGCGTCACCAGCGTGCCCAGCCTGACGCGCGTGGTGGCCAGCGCGGCCGCCGTCAGCAGCATCCACGGGTCGCCGACGGGGCGCGGGGAGCCCTTGTGGTGGACGACGTGGTCCCACAGGAACACTCCGTCCCACCCCGCCTCCTCGGCGGCCATGGCCAGGGCCGCCACGTTCCTGGCGTCGGCGAAGTCGCCGAAGTTGGGCACGTTCACCGAGTACCGCATCCTGGCATCGTGGGCCCGGCCCGCCTTCCCCCGCAATGGGTCCGCGTGGTCCTGGCCATGGCCTGATCGCTTTCTTGTAGGGCCTTCCGAAGGCGCTTAGCGTTGCGACCGCATCGGCAGCAAACGTCGTAACTCCCTTTCCGCGTCAGCTTGGTGCGGGGTTCCCGCATGCCCGAGGAGGAAGCCGTATGCCCGAGTCCAGCGAGCCGTCCCCGTTCGTCAAGGCCCACAACCAGGAAGTCATCAACACCATCCCGCCCACGCCCGGGGACTTCGAGGACGCCACCAGAGGGCTTCTGGCCCAGCCGGACGTCCCCGCGATCTACTCCAAGGACGACAAGAGCACCGTGGTCTGGAACTTCTCGGCCTACGATTTCCTCCAGGGCGGTGACCCCGCCGACTGTCCCCCCTCGGTCAACCCGAGCCTCTGGCGGCAGGGCCTGTTAACCGCCGTCGCCGGTCTGTTCCACGTCACGAGCGACGGGCTCCACACCGTCTATCAGGTGCGCGGCTACGACCTGTCCAACATGACCATCATCACCGGTGACACAGGCCTGATCGTCATCGACCCGCTCGCCTCGTACGAGACGGCACAAGCCGCTCTGAAGCTCTTCCGCGAGACCACCGAGAACACCGCCCCCATCAAGCACGTCATCTACACCCACAGCCACGTCGACCACTTCGGCGGCTCCCGGGGCCTGTTCGCCGACAACGGCGGCAACGCGCCGGAGGGGCTGCGCGTCTACGCGCCGACCGGCTTCCTGGAGCACGCGATCAGCGAGAACGTCCTCGCCGGACCGGCGATGGCGCGCCGCTCGGAGTACATGTACGCGGCCAACCTCGACAAGGGCCCGCGCGGCCAGGTCGGTGCCGGTCTGGGGCTGACGATCTCCACCGGTGAGGTCACGCTCCTCCCGCCGACCGACTACATCGGCGGCGAGCTGCACCAGCCCACCCCGAGGGACAAGTGGTCCACCTCGGAGTGGGTGATCGACTGGCGGCCGGGGCTGTACGCGCTGACGATCGACGGCGTCAAGGTCGTCTTCCAGCTCACGCCCGGCACCGAGGCCCCGGCGGAGATGAACTTCTACTTCCCCCAGTTGAAGGCCCTGTGCATGGCGGAGAACGCCACCCACACCATGCACAACATCCTCAGCCTGCGCGGAGCCCAGGTCCGTGACCCGCACGCCTGGTCGAAGTACCTCACCGAGGCCATCCAGACGTTCGGCGAGCACACCGACACCGAGTTCGCCTCGCACCACTGGCCCCGCTGGGGCAAGGAGAACATCGTCGAGTTCCTCTCCAACCAGCGCGACATGTACGCCTACCTCAACGACCAGGCCCTGCGCCTGATCGACGACGGCTACACCGGCATCGAGATCGCCGAGAAGCTGGAGAAGCTCCCGCGCGGGCTGGCCGAGCACTGGTACGACCAGGGCTACTACGGCTCCCTCAGCCACAACCTCAAGGCCGTCTACCAGCGGTACATCGGCTGGTTCGACGGCAACCCCGCCCACCTGTGGGACCTGCCCCCGGTGAAGTCCGGCGTCCAGTACGTCGCGGCGATGGGCGGCCCGGAGCAGGTCCTGAGCACCGCGCGCCAGGCGCACGAGGCCGGCGAGTACCGGTGGGCCGCCGAACTCCTCAACCACGTCGTCTTCGCCACCGGCGACCCCGCCTTCCAGGTCGACCCGAAGACCCTCGAAGCCGTCAAACTGCTCCAGGCCGATGTCTTCACCCAGCTCGGCTACGGCGCGGAGAACGGCACCTGGCGCAACTTCTACCTCACCGGCGCCCAGGAAGTCGTCAAGGGCCCGCAGAAGGCGATCGAGCACGGCGCGTCGGACCTGGTGCGCAGCATGAGCCTGGAGCAGTTCTTCATGGCCATGGCCAAGAGCATCGACGGCCCGAAGGCGGCCGAGGAGCAGAGGGATCCCATCGTGCTGCGCTGGGTCGTCACCGGGAACCCGCCCGAGGTGGTCGAGGGCGTGCCCCAGCCCGGCACCCCCGACCGCGAGTGCACCGTCACCCTGCGCAACGGCGCCCTGATCTACGTCGAGGGCAGGGACCTCCTGGCGGGGAGGACCGACGCCACCATCACCCTCTCCCGGGCCGCCCTCGACCAACTGGCCCTCTCCGGGCACCTCTTCACCGTCAACTTCGACAAGGAGGTGAAGGAGGGTGTGATCCAGGTCGACGACCTGAGCGTGGCCAACACCGTGTTCCGCTACCTCACCTTCCCCCGCCCCTCCTTCCCCATCGTCACGCCCAAGACCGACCGGTAGCCCCCGCGACCGCCGGCCCCCGCGACCGTTCGCGGGGGCCGGCGGCCCGTCGTTGAAAGAGGCACGAAGTGGCGTGAGATGCCCTGGCGGCGCGGTGGGCCGCACGGCCATCGTGGTGTCGTACGCCCCGGCATATGCCGGACAGCCGGCACTTCGGAACCACTCCTGGAGGCAGCCCCGATGGACCAGAC
>NZ_JAILXP010000233.1 GCF_020740895.1 Streptomyces sp. UNOB3_S3
GCCCTCGGCACGCCCGCCGCCGGCCCCCGGCACCACCGGGCCGCCCTGCGCTCACCCGCCGCGAACCTGGCGACCGGCGTGATCGCCCGGCACATGGGCATGAGCACGACGTCGGTCGTCCTCGGCTGCGCCGCCGCGCTGCTCGGCGAGCGGACCGGCGGCGGCACCGTGGACCTCCTCCTCACCAGCTCCCAGCGGTTCGACCGGAACCTGCGGCACATGGTCGCGACCCTGATGCAGGAGGCGTACTTCTCCGTCGACGTCACCGGCGCGGACGTCTTCGAGGTCATCAAGCGCTCGTGGCGGGCGTCGATCGGCGCCTACCGCAACGCGGGCTGCGCCACCGACGCCCTGACCGCCCTGCTCGGCCGCCTCGGGGACGGGCCCGGCGCCCCGCTGGAGCTCCTCCACTGCTTCAACGACAAGCGCGCCCGGACCGAACCGGTCCCCCTCGCGCCGGGGACGGACCCCCGGGACCTGTCGGCCGGCTCCACGCTCACCCGGCTCCCGGTCACCGAGCGGGAACCCTTCTACCTGGTCCTCGACGGGGACCGGGACGCCATGGAGTTCTCCCTGACCTGCGACGCCGCGCACTTCACGGCGGCGGACACCGAGGACTTCCTGCGGGCGCTGGAGAGCTCCCTCGTCACCGCGGCCGGCCGCGCGCTCGCCGCCGGCGGCTGAACCGTGGCCGTAACGGCACCGCGGTCACCACGACTTTCCGAATCCCTCAACGCACGACAACCCATCGCGAATCCTCCGCCGCCCTCCGGGCGGCCAGTCAGAGGTGCACCATGAACGACGCCGGTACCGGCGCCATGCTCGCGCGGCTCTCCGAGAAGTCGCGGCACGACCACTACAACCCCTACACCCGGTTCTCCTGGCCGGACGAGGTCCCCGAGGACTCCTGGTGGATGACCCCCGAGTACCTCACCGTGCACGGTACGGGCCTGGTCGAGGACGAGAGGGTCCTCAAGGCGCTGGCCCGCCGTGAGACCGTCAACTTCTTCAGCCTCCATGTCCACGGCATCCGTGAGCTGATGATCGGGGTGTCCCGGCGCATCCACACACCGGACTTCGCCGACTACAACGAATACCTCCACCACTTCCTCGGCGAGGAGAACGCACATATGTGGTTCTTCGCCGAGTTCTGCTACCGCTACGCGGGCGGGATCTATCCCGAGGCGTACTCCCCGGTGCGCGGCGAGGGCTTCGGCCCCGCCTGGGAGGACGTCGTGGTCTTCGCCAGGATCCTCATCTTCGAAGAGATCTTCGACTACTTCAACAGCCGGCTGGGCAAGTCCGGTGAGATCCCCGGGATACTGCGGGAGATCCACGCCGTGCACCACCACGACGAGAGCCGGCACGTGGCGTTCGGCAAGCAGCTGCTCAAGCACCTCTACGCGCGGGCCTGCGAGCAGGACCAGGCGGGTCCCGAGCGCCGTCTGGAGATCGAGAACTACATCAAGTCCTATATGACGTACTCGGTGCGCAGCCTCTACAGCCCGCACGCCTATCGCGACTCGGGGATGCCGAAGGCGCTGGAGACGCGCAGGGCGGCGATGGCGCACCCGGTGCGGGAGGCGTTCCACAGCAAGGTGATGGCCCGCGTCGACAGGTTCTTCGTGGCAGCCGGGATTTTCCAGACCGCTTGGGGGGTCGGCAATGACGTCAGCAGGTGACAAGACCATGGAGCACGACGAGGCCATGGAGAAGGTCGTCGACTTCCTCCGGAAGGCCAACGACGCCACCGACTCCCTCGACTGGGACCAGGACCTCATCGAGCTGCGGATCCTCGACTCGCTGGCGTTCGTCGAGTTCCTCGTCCTGCTGGAGGAGGTCACGGGGGCGCCCGTCGACCCCGGCACGATCGACGTGGAGAACTTCCGGACCCTCAACCGCATCCACGCGCTGATCGGCGGTGCCGGACGTGACCGGTGACCATCTGTTCCCGCCGGTCGACGTCGCCGACGGCTTCGTCACCCTCGGCCCCACCGCCGTCCGGCTGCGCTCGGCCCTCGACGCGGTCTTCACCGGCTGGGCCGCCGCGGCCGGTGCCGCCGAGGTCCTCTATCCCCCGCTGACCCGGGTCGCCGACCTGGCGCGCTTCGACTACTTCGTCAACTTCCCGCACCTGGCGCTCGCCGCGGCCCCCGTGGACACCTCGGACACCGGCGGGCTGCCCCGGCACCCGGTCGCCCGCGACGAGCTGCTGAGCGCGGACCGGCTGGGCGACGCCGGGCTGATGCTGCCGTCGGCCGCCTGCTACAACGCCTACGTGGCCTTCGCGGGCGCCCGGCTGGACCGGCCGGTGAAGCTGACGACGATCGCGCAGTGCTTCCGCCGCGAGACCGAGTACACGGGGCTGCGCCGGCTGCACGGCTTCACCATGCGCGAGATCATCGCGATCGGCGACCCGGAGACGGTCAAGGACCACCTCGACACCCACAAGTCGCTCATCCTGGGGTTCGCCGACCACCTCGGGCTGAAGCTTGTGACCGAGACGGCCACCGACCCGTTCTTCGACGCGAACGGCTCCCGTGCCGTGATGCAGAAACTCTTCCCCACCAAGGAGGAGTTCGTCAGCGGCGGCGGGCTCGCCATCGCGTCGGTGAACTACCACCGCAACTTCTTCGGTGAACGGGCCGACATCCTGGTGTCCGGCACGCAGGCCAGCACCTCGTGCGTGGCCTTCGGCGTCGAGCGGTGGCTGCACGTGCTCGCCGGCCGCTTCGACGGCGACTGGGACGCGGCCTACGAGGCGGTGACGTCCTTCGCTCCCGTGACGGCCTGACGGACCCCGACCCGGCCGGTGAGCCCCTCCACGGCGGCTCACCGGCCGTCCTTTTGACTGAGGAGATGTGTTGTGACGCAACTGCGGATGCCCGCGGAGTGGCATCGGCACGCGGCCTGCCTGATCGCGTGGCCGACCCGGGAGGCGCTGTGGGGTGACGGTTTCGAGGGCGCGGAGCACGAATACGCGGCGACGGTCCGGGCCATCGCTACGTTCGAGCCCGTCACCGTCGTCGTGCCGCCCGGCCGGGCCGGCCGGGTGCGGGAGCTGTGCGGTGTGGAGATCGCCACCGTCGAGATCCCGCTGGACGACTCCTGGCTCAGGGCCTCAGGCCCGGTCTTCGTCCACGGCCCGGCGGGCGAACCGATCGGCGTGGACTTCCGGTTCAACTCCTTCGGCGAGCGGTTCTTCCCCTACCACCAGGACGCGAAGGCCGGCGAACGGCTCCTGCGCGCGCTCGGCGTGGCACGCCGGGGCACCATGACGGTACTGGAGGGCGGGGCCGTCACCGTCGACGGCGAGGGCACCCTCGTCACCACCGAGCAGTGCCTGCTCAACCCCAACCGCAACCCCCACCTGGGCCGGCACGACATCGAGGCCGAGCTCGGGCACCTGCTCGGGGCCACCAAGGTGATCTGGCTGCCCTACGGCCACCTCGAAGGGGACACCGACGGGCACGTCGACCACGTGTGCCAGTTCGTGGCACCGGGCCGGGTCGTCGTCGAGGCCCCCGGCGACCCCGCCGGACCGGACCACGCGCGGCTCAAGGCCGACCGTGCCGTCCTGGAGGCCGCCACCGACGCCCACGGCCGCCGCCTGGACATCGTCGAGCTGCCGCCGCGGCAGACCGTGCGCGCGTACGGCGAGGACGTGGGCGTCAGCTACACCAACTTCTACATCGCCAACGGCGGTGTGGTGGTGCCCCTGGCCGGCACCGGCGCCGACGCGGCCGCCCTCGACACCCTCGCCGCCGTCTTCCCGGAGCGCGAGGTCGTCGGTGTGGAGGCCCGGGCCCTTGCCCTCGGCGACGGCGGAATCCACTGCGTCACGCTGCAACTGCCCGCGGAGCGCCGGGAAGCGGGAGCGGCGTGAGCACCCAGGGCAGTGCCGTACGCGTACCGGCGGGCACCCTGCGCCGGGCCCAC
This sequence comes from Streptomyces sp. UNOB3_S3, assembly GCF_020740895.1. GTDB lineage: Bacteria > Actinomycetota > Actinomycetes > Streptomycetales > Streptomycetaceae > Streptomyces. The sequence continues at coordinate 3,940 of NZ_JAILXP010000233.1, forward strand.
GCCGGGGTCTTCACCACCTTCGCGCTGACCGGCGTGGTCAACGGCATCCTGGTGGCACGTCTCCCCGGGCTCGCCGGCAAACTGGGGCTGGACGCCGGAAAGGTCGGCCTGCTCATCCTCACCTGGGGCGTCGCGGCCACGGTGACGATGCAGTGCGTGCGCTGGCTCGTCGCCGCCGTGGGCAACCGGGCGCTGCTGCGCGTCGGCGCCCCCTCCGTCACCGTCGCGGTGGGCCTCTTCGGCCTCAGCCCCAGCTATCCGCTGCTGCTCACGGCGGCCGCCTGCTTCGGGGTCACCTCGGGTGTCGCCGAGACCATGATGAACGCCCAGGGCAGCCTGGTCGAAAGGCTCTCCGGCAGGCCGCTGATGAACGGTCTGCACGCCGGGTGGAGCACCGGGGCGGTGACGGGCGGGCTGCTGGCGGCGCTGCTGGCCGCCCTCCACGTCTCGTACACGGTGTCGGTGGTGACCGTCGCGGTGTGCGCGCTGCCGGTCGCGCTGGCGGTGGGCCGGACGTATCTGGACGAGCCGGCCGAGGAGGAGACGTCCGAGGGGCGGCGGGGCCTGCCCGCGAGCGTCTATGTGATCGGCGCGATCTCGTTCCTGGGCCTGCTGCTGGAGGGGCTGGTCGCCGACTGGAGCGGTCTGCTCCTCAACGGCGACCTCCACGCCTCCGAGGCGCTCGCCGCGCTCGCCTACCCGGCCTTCGAGCTCGCGACGCTCACGGGCAGGCTGTTCGGCGACCGGCTGCGCGTCCGTCTCGGCGGCCGGTCGCTGCTCGCGGGGGCGGGCGGGGCGACGGCCGCCGGCATCCTGGTGGTCGTCACCGCCGGGTCGGCGCCGGTCGCGATCGCGGGGTTCGCGCTGACGGGCCTGGCGGTGTGCGTGGTCGTCCCGCTGACGATGTCGCTGGCCGGGACGGTCGCACCGGGCCGCTCGGACGTGGCCATCGCCCAGGTGTCGGCGATGGGCTACTCGGGGCTGCTGGTGGGCCCGGTCGTCATCGGGTTCGTCGCCGAGGCCAGCACGCTGCGCACCGGGATCGGGCTGATGACGGTGGCGGCGCTCCTGATCGCCGCGGGCAGCCGGGCCGTTCCCGCGCACGACGCCCACCACCGGACGACGGAGGGCTGACGGCACGTGGGGGGCGGCTCGGCAACGGACGAGTCGCTCCCTCGCCCTTGTCAGGGGGTGACCGCGAGCTCGATGTAGGCCGCGAGGAGCGAGAGGTGCAGGCCGCCCTGGAGCACGGTGGCCCGGCCCGGGATGACGGTCAGGGTGCCGACGACGACGGTGAGGGCGAGCAGCACCATATGGGTGGCGCCCAGGCCGAGGACGAGCGGGCCCTCCAGCCACACCGAGGCCACCGCGACGGCGGGGATGGTCAGCCCGATGCTGGCCATGGCCGAACCCAGGCCGAGGTTGAGGCTGGTCTGGACGCGGTCGCGGCGGGCGGCGCGCAGGGCCGCGATCGTCTCGGGGAGGAGCACCAGCATCGCGATGACGACGCCGACGACCGAGGCGGGCAGGCCGGCCGCCGCCACGCCCGACTCGATGGTGGGCGAGACGCTCTTGGCCAGCCCGACCACCGAGACCAGGGCGACGCCCAGCAGGCCCAGGCTGACCAGGGCGACGCGGGTCGACGGCGGGTGGGCGTGGTCGTCGCCGTCGATGACCTCGCCCTCGGTGGTCACGGGCAGGAAGTAGTCGCGGTGGCGCACGGTCTGGGTCGCCACGAACAGGCCGTAGAGGATGAGGGCGGCGGTCGCGGCGAAGACGAGCTGGGGCGGGGAGAAGCGGGGCCCCGGGGTGCTGGTGGTGAAGGTCGGCAGGACCAGGCTCAGGCCCGCGAGCGTGGTGACGCTCGCGAGGGCGGCGCCCGTGCCCTCGGCGTTGAACACCGCCACCCGCCGCCGGAGCGCCCCCACCAGCAGGGACAGTCCGACAATGCCATTGCAGGTGATCATGACGGCGGCGAAGACGGTGTCCCGGGCGAGGGAGCTGCTCTTCTCGCCGCCGTCGGCCATCAGCGTGACGATGAGCGCGACTTCGATGACCGTCACCGCGACTGCCAGAACCAGTGACCCGAACGGTTCACCGACCCGGTGGGCGATCACTTCCGCGTGGTGCACGGCGGAGAGGACCGCGCCGGCCAGACAGCAGCTCACCACGATCACCATCCCGACGGACAGTGACCGTCCCCAGGTCAGGGCCAGCACGACGGCGGCCACGACGGGCACGACGGCGGGCCATTGGGCGGCGGGCAAGCGGAACCGAGTAGTCATGCCCCCAAGCTTCGCAGATGACCAGAAAACCCGACCAAGATGGATTCGCCTCACCATCACCGAGCGAAACATCCATGAGGCGGATAAATTGGACAGGAGCTCCCCCGGAGAGGAGGCATCATGTCCTCGAAGCGCCGTCGCAAGAAGAAGCAGCGCCGCAAGCACGCCGCCAACCACGGCCGCCGGCCCCAGTGCTGAGACGCGGCCCGGCGGCCCGCCACGAGGACCGCGTCAGCGCGCGTGCCTGACGCGGTACGGGAGGCCGGCCGCCGCCAGCCGCTCCAGCAGCGCGTCGCCCATCGCCACGGCGGGGGTGACCTGTCCGGCCGTCGCCGGCAGGTCGTCCAGCGCCAGGCACAGCGACGCCTCGGCGAACATCTTCGCGGTCTCGCCGTAGCCCGGGTCGCCGCCCGTGAGCTCGGTGAACACCCGCCGGGAGAGGATCGTCAACGACGAGGCGAGCGTGCCGCCCGAGACCAGACCGCGCGCCTGGACGAACCCGTCGACCGTCAGCGGCACTCCTTCCGGGAGCCGCCGCACGGTGAAGTACACCCCCAGGTCGTGCGGCAGCGAGTCGAAGCCGCACGCGTGCACGATCCGCGCGCCGGTCTCCCGCGCCCGCGCGCCGTACCGGAGGAACATCAGGTCCACGAACTCCGGCTCACCCGTGAGGTCCGTGTAATCGGTGCCGGCCTCCGCGCACGCGGCCACCAGCTCCTCGCCGTAGCGGATGTACGGCCCGACGGTCGACGCGACGACACGCGTGGACTCCGCGAGCGCCCGCACGGCCACCGGGTCGGACACGTCGGCCGTCACGATCCCCAGCCCGGCGGCCCGCGCCGGGTCCACCGCCGCCAGCCGTTCCCGCAGCCGCTCCAGCTTCGCCCGGTCGCGCCCGGCGAGCGCCAGCCGGCAGCCGCTCGGCGCGTGTCCCAGCAGGTACTCGGCGGTGAGCCCGCCCACGAAGCCCGTCGCCCCGAAGAGCACGACGTCGTAGGGCCGTTGGGGCCCGTCCTGTCCGTTCATGGCGCCTCCGTCTCCCGGGTCCGGGCCACTCTGGACCGTACGCGGTCAGTGGGCGGTCCAGCCGCCGTCCATCATCAGGGTGGTACCGGTTTTGGCGGTGACGTAGGCCGACTTGCACGCGGAGGCGCGCAGGCCATGGACGGAGGAGATGCTGACGACGCGGCCCCAGCCCCGCTCGTACATGTGCGGCAGGGCGCCTCTGATCAGCCGGAAGGGGGCCTCCAGCATGATGGTGAGCATCGCGTGGAAGGCGTCAGCGCCCGGACGTGGGCTCCGGCGGCCGGGAGTCATGAGCGCCGCATGGCCAGCTTTCCCACCACCCAGTGGCCGCACCGGGCGCACTCGGGCGCTCCCTCCCAGCTGTACGGGGGCATGACCGGCAGGTCGTGCATGCGGAAGCACTCCCGCTCGAAGCCGCTCGACGTCGCGCAGCGGACGACCTCGTACTCATGGGTCCAGCTGAGCCCGCAGTGCGCGCACGCGAACTCGACGACGTCGATGCCCTTGTCTGCATTCATCCGCACCCCTCCGGCCGTGGCGACGCACACATCCGGCCATCATCGGGCCGTGCGATCGGGGTGGGAACAAAGGGCGGGGCAAGGGCGCGCCGCGAATCCGTCCAGGTCTCGCCAAGGAGCGACTATTCCCGCTTCGTAGCCCCTCCGCCGCCCGGTGCCGGCAGGGCCGCGCCACTGGCGCGTGGCGCCTCCGGTCTCATCGCTCCCGGCAGGAGGTGCGGGGCTGTCCGAGGTGGGTAAGCAGCCGGTCGAGGGCGGCGTGATGGCCGGGGAGGGCGAAGTGGTCCACACCGGGGTTGTCGGTGAGGGAGAACCGGTGGCAGGGCATCGACCGCCAGGCCAGGACCGCCTCGTTGGTGATGTCCTCCTGGTTGCCGTCGCCGTCGCGGGTCAGGAACGCGCCCGCGTCCACGACCTGTCCGGGGGGCAGTCCGGCGAGGCGCGCTCCCACGCTCGTGGGCAGGCCGGAGCCCTTCTCCGCGTAGACGTCGACGCCGGGGAAGGAACGGGGGTCGGTGAACTTCACGAAGCCGAGGTAGTGGTCGGCGAGTTCCCCGGCCACGGGAAGGTGGGCGTCGGCGAAGAGCCGCCGGTAGTCGCGGGGGGTGTAGGAGCGTCCGGTCGAGGTGTCCTGGACGACGACCTCACGGTCGCCGAAGACGGCGGGGTCGGAGGCGCTCATATAGGTGGAGGGGGCGCTCAGGTACATCAGGGCGCTGCTGCGGGCGTTCTCGGCGGTTTTCGGGGTGCCGAAGTCCTGGATGTTGAGGCCGGTGAACATCGTCGGGTAGAGGAGGCCCTGGCCCGGGAGGTTGCCCGCGAACGGGGTGAAGCCGTGGATGTACTTGTCCCGCCAGGCGCGGGTGGTGTGGGTGAGCAGGTACTGGGCGTAGAGCGGGCCGTTGGAGTGCCCGGCCAGGTGGACGGGCCGGTCGCCGTTCTCGCGGTAGGTGTCCTCGACGAGCCGGCGGGTCCGCTCCAGGAAGCCGTCCAGGTCGGGGGTGAGCCGGGGGTCGTAGCCTGCGACGCGGATGTCGTGGTCGCGCCGGTATCCGCTCGCTTCCAGGGCCCGGTACAGCGGTTCGTAGGCGGGCGCGCTGTCCGTCCTGCCGTAGCCGGCGACGTGGACGGTGACGCCGGGCGGGTAGGAGAAGCGCGCGGGCATCGGCTTCGCCGGGTCCGGGTCGTAGTGGAGGGTGAGCAGCCGGTCCTGGCAGACCTGGCCGAACTCCGCACTCGGGTGGTCGTTGGCGAACCAGCTTCCGAAGCTGCCCGAGCGCGGGCATCCGGGGGCCGTGGTCTGGCCGTCGACGGTCACGTCGAGTCTGGTGAGACCGTAACCGGGGAAGAACACGACCGGGGTTCTGCCGGGCGGCGGTGAGGCGCCGGCCGCGCCCGGGAACACGGCCAGCGCGATCACCGCCGCGATCACGATCCGAAGCCAGGATTTGACGAGCATCCGGTCCCCACCCCTCATTCGGCCACTACCGCCCGACAGCGCGGCCCACCCTAGCCAGGACCGGTGGCTCGTGAACTCGCTTCTCTCCTTTCAGCCTTCGTCACCGGCAGGTTCTCGGCCGGGCCCGTGAGCCGAGGACGGTGGCCACCGTACCGATGAGCCCCAGCGCTTCCGGGCTCAGGCCCGGGGAACAGACGGCGACGACGATGACCACGATCACGACGGTCAGCGCGTCGTATACCTGATCGGCGAGCGGGTGGCGACGAGGCGCACACCGCCGAATCCGCTGAATCTGCCTGCCCTTCACGATCACTCCCCTAACTGTCGTGACTGGGTTACCGGCGGAAGCACGATGTTTCCGCTTAATGGAACTGTGCAGGCTGAAAGGGTGTGCAATCAAATACAAAGCGAATTAGTCACCCTTGTGTCGCAATCCGAAAGGGAATTTACCTCCTGCGGGGCATGCGGAAGTCCCCGGCCGGGGTGACCGACCGGGGACCGAAAAGGGTGACCGCGGGTGCTACTGAACGACCTTCAGGAGCTTGTTGGGGGTTCCCGCACCGGGGTTGGAGATCTTGTCGGCGGTGGCGCCCTGGGTCAGGGCGTTCGCCACCTGCTCCGGGGTGGCGTCCTTGTGACCCGCCAGGTAGAGCGCGGCGGCACCCACGACGTGCGGGGTGGCCATGGACGTACCGGAGATGGTCTTGGTGCCGGAGTCGCCGTCGTTCCAGTCGGAGGTGATGTCCGAGCCGGGGGCGTAGAGGTCGACGACGCTTCCGTAGTTCGAGAAGTCCGACTGCTTGTCGTCCTTGGTGCTGGAGGCCACGGTGATGGCCTCCTTGACCCGGGCCGGGGAGCCCTGGCCCGCGTCGGTGGACTCGTTGCCCGCCGCGACGGCGAAGGTGACGCCCGACGCGATGGCCTTCTGGACGGCGGCGTCGAGCGCCTCGTCCGCGCCGCCGCCGAGGCTCATATTGGCGACGGAGGGGCCCTTGTGGTTCTTGGTGACCCAGTCGATGCCGGCCACGACCTGCTCGGTGGTGCCCTGCCCCTGGGCGTTCAGCACCCGCACCGCCACGACCTTGGCCTTCTTGGCCACGCCGTGCGCGGCACCGGCGATGGTGCCCGCCACGTGCGTGCCGTGGCCGTTGCCGTCGTCGGCCTTGTCGTTGTTGTCGACGGCGTTGAAGCCGTACGAGGCGCGACCGCCGAAGTCCTTGTGGCTGATGCGCACACCGGTGTCGATGACGTACGCGGTGACGCCCTCACCGGCGCTGTCCGGGTAGGCGTACTTGCCGTCACCCTTGGTCTCGGCCTGGTCGATCCGGTCCAGACCCCAGGAGGGTGGGGCCTCCTGGGTGCCCTTGACGGTGAAGCGGTGGTTCTGGACGACCTTGGCGACGGCGGGGTCGGCGGCGAGCCGCTTCGCCTCCTTCAGGTCGAGGCCGCTGGCGGAGAAGCCGTGGACGGCGGAGGAGTACGTACGCTCCAGCTTGCCGCCGTACCGCTGGGCCAGGTTCTCGCCCGCGGCGGAGACCGCGTGGGCGTCGGCGCTCTTCGCCACACCCTTCGCGCCGTCCTTGAGCAGGACGATGTAGCTGCCGTCGACGGCGTCCTTGGAAGCCGTTCCGAAGACGGTGCCTTCCGCGGGCGCACTGGCTCCCGCGGGCAGGGCCAGCAGGGTGGCTCCGGCTGTCACGGCCGCGGCGGTGGATATCGCCAGGACGAGACGTCGTTTGCCGGTGCGCTTGTGGGCTGCCATAACGAGGGTTCCTCCTCGTGGAGTTGTGGGGGGGAGTCGTGCGTTCGGTCACACGACACACCCGAGGCGAACACGGATTCGCTCCGGGTGATCCAAAACCCTGTCAGCCTTGACGCGCTCAGATCAACACCGAGCCGAGATGTGTGGCATACGCAACATTCTTGCGTAACTACAAACACCAAGGAACGCAGGCAAGTTGGACAACCGCTCCTGATATCGGCTGTCACGTTTTACATCGCCGACACAGACAACTCATCACTTCCGCACGCGACTTGCTCGCCGTCGCCTTGGCGGCAGAATAAACCTCTTACTGGTGTACTCAGCCACTTTTCCGCCCATCGGAGGAATCCGGCCGCGAACACGGCTGGACACACGCTCGGTTGTGCAGGCTGTCTCCGTGACGGGATGGCGAAGAGCAACACATACGGGGGTGTTGGCCGCGCTCACCACGCTCGCCGTGTTCGCACCGGCGGGCGAGGCGGCCGCGGACGACGGCGGCGCGCACGCCGCGCTCGGCGACACATCGGTGACGGCGGTCCTCCACCACCTGCCGAACCCGCTGCCCCTGCTCCCGCACCCGCCGACCCATGTGACCGCGTCCCTGCTGGGCGGCGCGGTGAACGCCGAGGTCATCGACAGCGGTACGGGGTGCCTGAACGTCAACGCGCAGGTGCCCGGCGCGGACGCGGACGCGGAGGTGTGGCTGCGCTGCCGCAAGCCGAGACCGCCGGCCCCCGCTCCTCC